>NZ_LOPV01000117.1 GCF_001469865.1 Haloferax profundi | reverse complement strand
CATCGTGCGCGCGAACGCGGTGATGCCGAGCGTCATCGACACCGAGATGAACCGCGAGATGATGCCCGACGCGGACTTCGACGCGTGGGTGAAACCAGAGGAGATTGCGGACGTGGTGTTGTTCCTCTGTTCGGATGCGTCGTCGGCGACGAGTGGGGCCGCAGTTCCGGTCTACGGTGAGTCGTGATATCATCGCCCGTGACACATAATTCCACACCT
>NZ_LOPV01000116.1 GCF_001469865.1 Haloferax profundi | reverse complement strand
ACACTATATCAATACTGTTGGTTAAGATGGTCGTATCACTGTCTTCTGTTGAACCTTCCAGACAGTGACACGAACCGCGTGACACATCAGAGGGAGTATGTGGCAACCTCGACTCCGAAAGTCACTGTGGCAACCCAACAGTGGCGGTTTCCTCAAACTACTTCTGTCTGCATACGCAATGTATGCGTATGAGCACATCAATTCGCGTCTCTGACGAGACGAAGGCGAAGCTGGCGCGGCTAAAGCGTGAAGACGAAAGTTGGGATGAGTTCCTGGACCGATTAGCGAACGAGGGTTCGGGAATGAAGGCTGGTGCGTGGGAAGGAACTGACAAAGCCAAAAAGGCGCGCGAAGCAATCAAGCGTTCCCGAGAGAGCTTCCAGCAGTGACCCTTCTCGATTCATCGGTTATCATCGATTACCTCGACGGTGTGGAGGAAGTCGTCGAGTTCGTCGATGAACAACCGGTCTTAGTCACGTCCAGCATTTGTATCTACGAAGTGCTCGCTGGTGAGGTGTTCTCAGCAGGAGAGACAGACCTCATCGGGGCGCGTGAAAACTTCGGGCGAGTCACCGCTCTCGACTTCTCCGAAGAGGTCGCGTTCGAAGCTGCCCGGATGCAGAACCGCCTTCTCGAATCTGGCACCCCCATGTCGCCACGCGACCTCATGATTGCGGCTACAGCTCGATCTGAAGGGAAGAAACTGGTTGTTTCCGACGCTGACTTTGATACAGAAGGACTCCGTGAAATCCTCTCTATCCGGACATTTGGGCCGTATTAGTCCTTCTAGACAGTGCTTGGACCTGTGATTCTTCATGGCCGCCCCAACCGTCCCAACCTTTGTTAGAACCGGTGGACGATTTTGCTATCATAGGTGGGAGGCACGTTCCATGAGTGAACGTTCTTTTCACCTACTCATCAAAAGGGGTATACTCGTCGTGCCTGACACTCAAACATGGCTAATAGGGGAGTATCATCGGTAATTGCCACTGTTTTGATGGTTGCAGTAGTAGTCATCTTGGCTGCAGTGATCTCAGCCGCGACTTTTGGGTTCACCTCCGATCTTCGCCACCCCGGACCCACAGTCGCCGAGTCAAGTGGTCGGCTGCTTGCCGACCTTCCCGG
>NZ_LOPV01000115.1 GCF_001469865.1 Haloferax profundi | reverse complement strand
CCAAATCGTTCAGCTAACTCACGAGGCAGGCGATACGGTTCCAGTCGACGAGATTGAGATTATCGTCCAGGCCTGTGGATTACAGGGACGGCTCGTGAACCTTCCAGCGAGCGATGGCGATCCGCGGCCAACTTCCGAGTACGTCAGGGGTGATGACATCTTTGATAATAGCTACAATAGCGTATCGGGTCCGATTGGAGAAGATGGTAAAGTCGTCGACGGTCAGTGGACTGCGGGCGAGACAGCAGAGTTCCGAATTGCCAATGGTGCGTGTTCGCTCGCTGTGGGCGATACACTAACTGTAAGAGTTGTCCATACGCCAACAAATTCAATTATTATGGAAAAAACTCTAGTAGCTTCTTGATACCATTTTTTGGTCAGCTCGCTCCACGCCTCACTCGACGTGTCGTCCCACTCCTCCGCCAGTGATTCTGCAGTTTCGGATGCATTCCGATAGGCTGCGGCCATGTCATCTTCGTCGGGGTAATCGTTTTCGACCTCCACGATAGCGACGGTCACGCGTTTGTTCGTGTACTCGGTCCAAATCCGACCCTGGTCGTCTGTGCCGGCTGTGGGCAGATCGTCGACACGCTCTATTGTGGTGATGTTCACCGACGCCGTTCTCCAGCAATCGTCGTTCAGGCGACAGCCGATACTGGTTGCTTTTGAGTTGGTCCTAAGAGTGATATTCGACTGCTATCGAATTTGATCTGGCGTTCACATGCTCTCAATCCAGTGGCCGGAAATGGTGAATATCGTCCTTTGCACCTGGATGGCTCGGCAGGTCAATCTGGGCGACGTGTTCGTAACGAGCCGTAAGGACGTCAAAAAATCGCATATCTGCGAACGCCTTGTATCCTTCTCCGGGTCGTTCGCCGATGTAGACGACATCACCGTCGTGGAGGAGCAGAGCCTCGTAGGCCATCGGCCCAACCGGTGGCCAACAAAGAACGAGTGTCTCTGCTTGGCCGTACTCCAGCAAGACATCTTGGTCACCAGACTCGACTGGGAACCACGGGTCGAGGATTGGATCGATGTCGTAGGCAGTAATGTCGACTCCGCGGTTGTCGAGTCCGTACGCCCAGTAGCCCTTCCACGCACCGAGTTCGATGAGTGGCCCCTGCTCGCGAAGATACCAGCTAGTACACTGGTATATTGATGTGCAAGCTATGTGCAACGAGCGGAACCATTATTCTCCTGTGTGCAGAACTTGCACATGAAATGAGCGCGAGTGACAAACCCCGGCGAGTCCACTTCCAGTCTCCCGAGTACCTCGTGGAGCGTCTCGATGCGATTGCCGACTTGTTCGACAAGGATCGGACTGACCTCCTCGTAGAAGCGATCCGTGACTACATCGAAGATACCGCTCACAGCGAAACCGTCCAAGAATTGGCCGCGACGAAGTACTACGATGATCAAATCGACTTCGAGACGGTCAAACAGCTTGTCGGTGCTGAGACAGCCCAGCGACTCCGTCTGCTCAAAGCAGATCTTGAAGGTGAGCCGTTGGACTTGGCAGCACCTGAAGACGTTGATATCTACGGTGGAGACGCGACAACGGCCGAAACCACTGACGCGAACGAGTGATGGGCAGGCCACGTCTCCGGACAGCAGTCGCCGACACAAGTTCACTTGTGAGCCTCGCCGTCCCCCGTGCTGACCCTGACTACGACACCGACACCGCTCCAGACCCACTTCAGTACGTTCTCACGTCGTGTGACGTTACTGTGCCACCCGAAGTAGTCGCAGAATTGCGGGACATAGCACAGTACCAAGACATCCACGGTGCAGCGGCGACTAACGTTTTGGCTGCTCAAGACTACTACACGGTCGAAGACCCGTATGAACGGGAGGACACACCCGACGAGCGCCCGACATTCGGCCTTGATGATGGCGAAACTGACGGAATTGTCCTTGCAAATGCGCTTGATGTAGACGGCTTTCTGACTGACGAGTTTGGTGGGACGAATTTTGCACTTATCCATGCCGTCCTGCGTGGTCCACGAATTGTTCCGACGCCACGACTCATCTGTGACTACGCTCGCAACGCCCACATGACTCGCACAGAGGCACGGACACTCATCACGACGATTTCCCCGCATCGAAGCTGGGAGAACAGCTCTTACGTCGCGCAATTGCTGGGCATCTTAGAATAATCATAACCAACACCACTCGTTCTTCTTGTGTCGCTGTTGGTTAATGTCGGAATGCTCGAAATTGTAAAACCTCCTGCAGAACAGGGCCCGCCCGATGGCTGTTGTGTCTCCCGCTCTTTGGAGCAGTCCTCCTCGTTCAGCCTGCGGTCGTCTGAAATGCGTCGCGCTGGACGACGAGCGTCGTCCAGTACACGTTCCCCTGGTATCGAACCAGATATGTGCCGCTTAGGTCGCCTTCGCCGTCCTCGTCGAGTCCATGAGCCTGTTCGTGCCCTCGGAACCGGTCGGCGAGTGCTACAAGTGCATCAGACGGCGTCTCGTCGGGGCCGACAATGTACTGTCCGTCTGCAATTGCCTTTTCGACGATCTCTCGCTGGGCCTCCGGAAGTCCTGAGAGTTCGAATGTAAACCGCTCGCGCATCTGTTGGTCGTAGTCGGCGGCCGTCGCTACGTGTTCAGCAGTGTATTGATAGGTGTTCAGCGTCGTGTCGTAGGCGTCGTCGACGACCCATTCGGCTTCAGTCCCATCGTCCCAAGTGATATGCGAGTACTCCGATTCGGGGACGAGGACAGACTGCTCGCGCTCGCTGTCCGTATAGAGGAACGTTGTTCCGATACCGACCGTGTCACCATCAGCGAGTCCATGTTCAGCAAATTCTTGTTGATCGACTTCGGGGAGATCGCCGAACTGAATGGCCTCTGCGTCGATCACTGAGTCTGTGACGATATCCACTTTCACGGAATATCTGGTGGCCGGCGTTTCCGCGACCACTTCGTACGATAGCTCGTAGACCCCCTCTTGGTAGGCAATATGTTGTTGTTCGGGGAGTGGCGGCCGGGTTGCCTTCGCTTTCGTGCCGCCGTCAAGGATGCGGTCGAACAGTTGGGCCGTTGCGTCGTTGCCTTCCGCTGGACGGACTGTATAGAGTACTTTCGTCGGGAGTTTTGCGTCTGCGACCGTCGTCAGTTCGAGCCGCGCTGTTGGGGCTTCCGCGACGGCGTTGCTACCACTGAACCCACCGGGGCTGGTGCAGCCAGCGACTATTGCGAGGAGAGACGAGGCGGCGGCCGCGACGAGGGCGCGTCGGCGCATACTCAAGACCTGTCAGAGATGCTGGAAAAGCTTTGTGTCGCACAGAAGATGGCAGCCAAAACTCCGGGGGTGAGTCAGATAGATCCTTTTTGAAAGCCCCCGGACGCTCGACGGCCGCGACTCGCTGCGCGCCTCGTTCCTGCGGTGCTTGCGTCGTCGGGGCACGCCGAGCGCTCGGCCCCTTTCGGTCCCACCCGTGGTCTGTTGTGGAGTCACCGATGCACGTCGGTAGTTCGGTATGGTACGAACGGCACGCCCCGCTCGCCGCCCTGTGCCCTCCGTGCTCACGACTCGCGTTGCTCGCTGTTTGCGACGAGCCGCTCTTGGTA
>NZ_LOPV01000114.1 GCF_001469865.1 Haloferax profundi | reverse complement strand
CCAGCACCAAGCGCGCCGTCGGTCACGACGCCCTCGCAGACTCGGTCGTCTGACGCGAAACCGGCTTGTGTGCTGGCCGCTCGCTTCGGGCAAACGGCGCGCGGTGCTGGATGTTCTCCCATCGTCGAGCGCACGCCTTCCGCGCCCTGCGGGCGCTCGTGAAGGCGCGAAAGGCGTGCGCAGAATGAGTTGGTTGTAGTCAGTGAGAGAGCTGCGGCTGGAGAGTCGTGGTGTCGGAAGAAGACGCTGAGT
>NZ_LOPV01000113.1 GCF_001469865.1 Haloferax profundi | reverse complement strand
GCTGCGGCTGGAGAGTCGTGGTGTCGGAAGAAGACGCTGAGTAGGCGCCTCCGAACTACAATGAGTACTAAGAAGCAAATCGGTAATGAAGTTTCGCACAACGAACACCCCCGAGCAGTCGTCGACGACGTGGTCGATGAGACGCCTGAGTTCCAACCCACGGTTGAACTCGAAATTCAAGCCAAAGTTGACCTGAACAACCCGGAAGCCCAAGGACGGGGACTGACCCTTGCAGAAGAAGAGCGGATGGAAGCACGCGAGTGGGAGATTGAGCAGACGAAAACCCGGTGGGACCGGAGGCAGACGTCGAACCGTGAACAGCGGACGGCGACTGTGGTGGAACAGATGAGCATCGAAGCAACGAGGGAGTTCAAGAAGCGTGCCGGATGTGTGAATCGGTGGGCCGACCCCGATGA
>NZ_LOPV01000112.1 GCF_001469865.1 Haloferax profundi | reverse complement strand
TGATGAACTCCAGCGGTCCCATCAGCGGCTTCCTCGCGTGGGCAGGCAGCACTCCGTGGATGCTCGAATTCACGAACTTCATGATTCCGCTCGGCCAGACCCTCATCGGCCTCGGACTCCTCATCGGAGCACTCACCCGGCTCGCCGCCTTCTTCGGCGGCTTCCTGATGGTGTTCTTCTACCTGGGGAACGCCGACTGGGCGCACGGCTACGTCAACGGTGACCTCTTCGGTCTC
>NZ_LOPV01000111.1 GCF_001469865.1 Haloferax profundi | reverse complement strand
CTACAATGAGTACTAAGAAGCAAATCGGTAATGAAGTTTCGCACTACGAACTCCCCCGAGCAGTCGTCGACGACGTGGTTGATGAGACGCCTGAGTTCCGAGCCACGGTTGAACTCGAAATCCAAGCCAAAGTCGACCTGAACAATCCGGAAGCGGTTGGTCGAGGACTGACCCTCGCGGAAGAAGAGCGGATGGAAGCGCGTGAGTGGGAGATTGAACAGACGAAAACCCGGTGGGACCGGAGACAGACGTCGAACCGGGAGGAGCGGACGGCGACTGTGGCAGAACAGATGAGCATCGAAGCAACGAGAGAGTTCAAGAAGCGTGCCGGATGTGTGAATCGGTGGGCCGACCCCGATGA
>NZ_LOPV01000110.1 GCF_001469865.1 Haloferax profundi | reverse complement strand
TCGAAGGCCAGCTCGACGAGGACGATGTCCAGTCGATCAACACGAGCGGTCTGAACCTCACCATTGAGGAAGCCAACCCCGCTGCAAACGCAGAAGCACAGTCGCTCGCTCTGAGCGACGACTTCGCAAAGCTCTACTACGACTCTGACCTTGCCGAGGACAACTACTTCGTTGTCATCGACACTGACGCCGGTGCTGCAAGCAACTACTTCGAAGACGGCGAAGAGTACGAAGTTGAGTTCCGCGTTGGTGACGAGGACGAGGACGTTAACCCGTTCCCGTACCTTGACGACGACGAAGAAGAAGTTGTGACGACTAACTTCACGACCGAGGAAGCCGACTTTGAGCTCGAGCTCAACGACGACGACCAGGTCGAAGTTGGTCAGTCCGCCGAAGCTAACGTTACGGCAACGACGAACCTCGCACCTGGCACGGAAGTCACTGTCCGCCTCCGCAAGTCCGACGGCGGTCAGACCTTCCTGAAGTCCACGACGGTTGACGTCACCGAGAACCGTACCGTCGAAGCAGTATTCGACACGTCCGACGTCGAAGTCGGCACCGAATTCGAGGTCTCTGTCCGCGCCGCAACGGCAGACACCCTTACGGAAGATGGTGTGATTGTCGAGGCAGTTGGAACCACGGAGGAAACCACCGAGGAAACCACCGAGGAAACGACTGAGCAGACGACCGAGCAGACGACCGAGCAGACGACCGAACAGACTGAGGAGA
>NZ_LOPV01000109.1 GCF_001469865.1 Haloferax profundi | reverse complement strand
CACCCATTACGTCGTAGAAATCAGTGAGTTGGACAGCGACACCGCGGACGTCTGCGAATGACTCGACCTCGTCGCGGATTTCTTCCTGGTACTCTGTCGCCTCGCGCCAATCCGCAGCATCCGATTCATGTGAATCAAAATCTGCTCCGAAATCGACACTCCCCATGTTGTCGGAGTCTCGATATGGGTCATCCACAAGCAAATAGACAACATCAGCTTTCGACCGAAGTGGCTCAACAACACGGTCGTATTCGTACCCAAGTGGGACGACATGCACACGTTTCTGATCAAGGCTCGGTGCAATCCGGTCCATACGTGTACTCTCTGTATCTAGGGTATGAAATGTCGGGTTTGATTATAGGATCTGAGAGGCAGGGGTACGTTCAGCTACCAGTAAAGGTAGGAGCAAGTACTCTGTTGAGATATTCAGTTGCTGATAGTTTGTTGGAGCCGTGATGAATACAGAGCGCGAGTCGGTCATCAAGTTCGTTCGAGGGGAGCATCTGCTTGGAGAACTCATATGCTCGCCTTCGTGGTGAGGGCAGTATGCCGAATGCTTATACAGTTCATCGGGCAACTAGGGGTAAGATGGCCAGTTCGACTCGGAACGGCGACGCCAACGATGGCGAGATTCGTCTCTGGCAAGAGGACGGCTGGTGGATCGCGAAGGATGTCGATACGGGCGTGACCACGCAGGGAAAGTCCAGAGAAGAAGCGCTCGATAACCTCGACGATGCTGTCGCAGTCCACACCGGAAAGCGTGGACGTGAACCGACAGACGAAGAACTTCGTGCGTTGGGTATCGACCCCGCCAACAACACCACTGGCGACCAAGAACCGCCGGACGTGCTCGACTAATCGATGGGGCGGCGAACGTTCTCCGGGATGGAGATAGTGAAGGTGCTGGTCAACGTCGGTGGGTTCGAGTGGCGACGAACGACCGGTGACCATGCCCAACTGTATTACGAACACCCGACAAACGAAGCGGACCGCCGACAGGTAACCGTCCCGCTGCATAGCGAACTCCGTACCGGAACGCTCCGAAGTATCGCCGAAAGTGCCGGCGCAAACGACTTCGATGCCTTCTGCGATTGGATCGACGAAAACGCCTGATTATCAACGAAGACACGAACTGAACTGTTCTTGTCGGATGTTGGTTAGGTTTTCTACCCCGTGCTGAATACGGAGCGCGAGTTCAGCGTGGCATACTTATCAATTTCTGGTCAATTCCAACATTTAAGAAATTCTAAAGAAGGCAACGTCAAAGATAATCGGTTGGATTTGACTACTCAGCCCACAAGATACTTGTCTGCTAATCAACTCGATTCAGATAATAAATGAAGCAACGAGAGTATGTTACAGTCGTTTCTCCGGTCTCAAGACTAAGTGCATTATGAAAAAGCAGTATCTCCTGCTGGTCGTTATACTCCTTACATTAATATCCGGATGCGTAGGCATAGCAAACCAGACTGATCAAAACGACACCACCATCGAAACTACAAGTACAGAAACACCAATAAAAACACATACTGAACAAAGTCCAACAACTACGACAGATA
>NZ_LOPV01000108.1 GCF_001469865.1 Haloferax profundi | reverse complement strand
CTGCCTGCAGATTTAGGTCCGTGGCTCGGTGCACCCCTCGCCACGTGTCCGGAATACCGGACGTTCTTACCGCATCACCCGAATCGACCCCCAAAACCGGGTGAATCAGTCGAATCTCGTCCGATAATCGGGTGTCGAGACCGAGATGTGTAGGCAACATTTTCCGCATCACCCGGGGTGAGGCCGTACATGCCGTCGCTGTGAGAGTTATGGCCGTTGCTGGCATACGATGGTATGCAATGTCCAACTCCGATTACGCGAAGGACGTCCTCGTCTCTGCGGACTGGGTGGAGTCCCACCTCGACGAGTTCCAGAGCGACGACCCAGCGTATCGCCTCGTCGAAGTCGACGTCGACACCGAGGCGTACGACGAGAGCCACGCCCCCGGTGCGATTGGCTTCAACTGGGAGTCCCAACTGCAAGACCAGACGACGCGCGACGTCCTGACGAAGGAAGACTTCGCGGACCTCCTCGGTTCCCACGGCATCTCCGAGGACTCGACAGTCGTCCTCTACGGTGACAACTCGAACTGGTTCGCCGCCTACACCTACTGGCAGTTCAAGTACTACGGCCACGAGGACGTTCGCCTGATGAACGGCGGGCGCGACTACTGGGTCGACAACGACTACCCAGTCACCGACGAAGTCCCGTCCTTCTCGGAGCAAGACTACTCGGCGAAGGGTCCGTTCGAGGACATCCGCGCCTACCGCGACGACGTCGAGAAGGCCGTCGACAAGGGCCTTCCGCTCGTCGACGTTCGCTCGCCCGAAGAGTTCTCCGGCGAGATTCTCGCACCGCCGGGACTCCAAGAGACCGCCCAGCGCGGCGGCCACGTCCCCGGTGCCAGCAACATCTCGTGGGCCGCGACGGTCACCGACGACGGCACGTTCAAGTCCGCAGACGAACTCCGCGAACTCTACGCTGCCGAAGGCATCGAAGGCGACGAGTCCACCATCGCCTACTGCCGCATCGGCGAGCGCTCGTCAATCGCGTGGTTCGCGCTCCACGAACTGCTCGGCTACGACAACGTCACCAACTACGACGGGTCGTGGACCGAGTGGGGCAACCTCGTGGGCGCTCCGGTCGAAAAAGGAAACTGAGTTAGTCTCGAATTCGGTTCTTTTCGCGGATTACATCGGGAGGACGCTGATACCGATAGCGACGATGACGCCCGTCCCGACGAGTACCATCACGCAGTAGCCCATGATGTCACGGACGGAGAGACCGCTGATGGAGAGGAGCGGAATCGCCCAGAAGGGCTGAATCATGTTCGTCCACGCGTCACCCCACGAGGCAGCCACGGCGACCCGTGGAATCGACGCACCGGACGTCTTCGCGGCGGTGACCAGCGTCTCGCCGATGACGGCCCACTCGCCACCACCGGATGGGACGAAGAAGTTCACCAGTCCGGCCGTGAAGAAGGCGATAGCGGGCAGTGCGCCCTCGGGCGCGACGGCGACCATCCCCTGTGCGATTTGCGTCGCGAGACTCACCGACTCGCCGGGTGCGTAGGCCATGATGCCCATGATACCCGCGTAGAAGGGGAACTGGAGGATGATGCCCCAGACGTTTTCGACCGCTTCCACGATGGACTCGACGTACGCCTTGGGCGTCCCGTGGAGCGTCAGACCGAGGAAGAGGAACGCGAAGTTGACGATGTTCAGGTTGAGGTTGTTCCACGGCATCGTCCCGTTGGCGACGCCCTCTCCGAAGTAGAGGAGGACTGCGAACAGGCCCGCGATGCCGATACCGATGGCGACGAGACCCGAGTGTTCGATGCGAGTCGCGATAGATGCGTCGTCGGGCAGCGAGACGTTCGCCGTCCCGCCGTCGGACTGGATGTCCGACGAGTCTCGCGAACTTCCCGTTCGCTCACCGCCGTCGGACGCCGCCTCCAACTCAGCGGGGTCGATTGGCGTCTTCTTCGCGTCGGACTTCGGGTACATCAGGGCGAACAGTGCGGGCAAGAAGATGAACCCGATGGCGACGACGAGGACGAGGTTCGCCACGGTGAAGATGGTGCCACCGGTGGCGTACGTCGAACTCAGGACGCCCGCTTCGATGAGGAAGTTCCCCTCGGTGTTCAAGAGGAGTGGAATCGACCCGGCGAGGCCACCGTGCCAGACGACGAACCCGGAGTAGGCGCCTGCGACCACGATGGGGAAGTCGATGGTCCGGACTTCGGCCGCAATCTTCCGGGCGAAAATCGCGCCGACGACGAGTCCGAGGCCCCAGTGGACGAACGACGCCGCGGCGGCGACGACGGGGACCATCGCTGCGGCACCCTTCTCCGAGTTGGGAATCCGCGCCAACTTGGTCAGCAGTGCGTCGACGTGCCGAGTCTGTGCGAGAGCGTACCCGGTCATCAGGATGAGCGTCATCTGCATCCCGAACGAGAGCAGGTTCCAGAAGCCACCGTACCATCCATCGAGGAGGAGGTTCTGGGCGTGCCCAGCCATCCCGACACCCTCGGCCGGCGCGACGAACACCATCGCCAACGCGTACGCGACGCCGGTGAGGATGACGGCGAACAAGAACGCGTCGGGCAGATAGCGCTCGACGAGTTTGGAACTGTTCTCTGCGGCTGCTCTGACAACGTTCGTCATGTTATAGAATACCATCATGATAATACAATATATAATGTTTTAGATTCTGACCTGTATTCTGTGGGTGAAACTACAAAAACGGCCTACCGAGTGATGGTCGGGGACGGTGTGATTCGGCGTCGCAGACACCCACCTGAACTCGCCGCCGCCGATGGGTACAAACCGCATTCTACCGTACACACCCACATGTCCAACCTCCTCGATTCCCTCCGCGACGACCACGAGACGCCCCTCTCCAGACTCGGTTCTTCGAAGGCGCTGTACGCCGTCACCGACGGCGAGATGAGCGGCGACGCCGTTCGTGCTGCTGCCGCCGCCGAGGCGACGGCCGCCGCAGACCTGTTCGAGTGGTGGGGCGACGACGAGGCGAACGGCGAGGCCTCGACGCTCTTTTCGGACCTCGCGGACACCGCCCGTGACCACGCCGAGACGGTCGGTGCCGACCCCGCTGGCGACGAACCGAACGTCTACGACGTCCTCGCCGAGTTCGAGACGACCGACGGCCGACTCGGCGGCGCACTCGCCCGCGCACTCGTCTCCCTGAAGACAGTCGAACAGATGGTCGGTTTCTTCATCGGCGACGCCGACCCGAAAGCGGCCGACACGTTCCGGACGCTCAAGTCGGACCTGCAGGACCAACTCGACGAACTCGATGCCGCCGTCGACGAACTCGTCGAGGACGAGGCTGTCGCCCGAGAGGCCGCCGACGCCGTCGTCGAGGCCGCCTACGACGACTACGTGGAGACGCTAGAGGGGATGGGAATCAAGCCGAAGAACGTGTGTTAACACCCACCTTTTTCGTCGTCGGGGTCGCCGAAGGCGACCCGCTCCTCGAAAAATCTGGACCAAAAAGGCCGCGAGACTCGGCCTTTGGCCTCGCTCGCGGGACAGTGTTCTTGTCCGCTGGGTAGACTATTGCAGTGGACGGAACGTGGCCACGACAGGGCTGAAAATTATCAACGTACGGAATCTATTCACACGCGTAGATGGATTCGTATCCCAGATTTATCCTCGTCGCTGCAGCAAGCCTGCTAATTGGGATTCCTCTTTGGATGGCCATCTTCGCACCCGAGATGCTCTCCATTGAACTGCTCACAAATTTGGGATTCTGGGTTCCGGTAGCTATCCTATTCGTCGTAATGCTGTTCGGATTTTGGGTTGGTCAGCGGTCGAAACTCGCATAATTCGTTCTTCTTCGAATCGTCTCTTACCACTATCTTTCGACCACTCTCTATGCTTGCCAACCCTTCACGTTCCAGTGGAAACGAAGGGGTCTGTCTGCCGGGCGTCAGACGCCAGGAACGCCTTTTCGGTATTCGAGGACTTGCTGTCGGGCCTCACGGACCGTCTCGGCCACGTCGCCGTCGAGGCTCTCGGCGAGTTCGTGGAGGACGGTCATGTGGCGGGCGAGTCGTCCGTGGTCCGGCCCCTGTTCCCGGTCGGCGAGTTTCGCCAACTGGTCGGACTGCTCGTAGAGGCGCGCTTGCACGTCCCCGTCGGTTGCTTCGGCGGCTTCCTTGAGCAACTGGCTCGCCGTCTGAAGCTCTTCTCGTGTCATGGCGTGACATACGACGACGCGGCGGAAAACCGTTCCCACGACGACAAGCACCGCCTCGCTCAAGTACGCCGACTCCCAACGGACAGACAATGAGCGAGTCCGGTCCCCTGTCCGCCGACAGACCAGAGGCAGAACGCGAATTCCGCGTCGACGCCCCCTTCGAACCGGCGGGAGACCAACCCGAGGCTATCGAAGAACTGGTCCGTGGCTACCGGAACGGTGCCGATATCCAGACGCTCCTCGGCGTCACCGGTTCCGGCAAAACCAACACCGTCTCGTGGGTCATAGAAGAGATTCAGAAACCGACGCTCGTCCTCGCGCACAACAAGACGCTCGCCGCCCAGTTGTACGAGGAGTTCAAGGGCCTCTTCCCCGACAACGCGGTGGAGTACTTCGTCTCGTACTACGACTACTATCAACCCGAGGCGTACATCGAACAGACCGACACCTACATCGACAAGGACATGTCCATCAACGAGGAAATCGACCGCCTCCGTCACTCTGCGACCCGGTCGCTCCTCACCCGCGACGACGTCATCGTCGTGGCCTCCGTCTCGGCCATCTACGGCCTCGGTGACCCGAAGAACTACACCGACATGTCCCTCCGCCTCGAAGTCGGCGACCAAATCGACCGCGACGAGTTACTCGGGCGACTCGTGGACCTGAACTACGAACGCAACGACGTGGACTTCCACCACGGGACGTTCCGCGTGCGCGGCGACACCGTCGAGGTGTTCCCGATGTACGGCCGCTACGCCGTCCGCATCGAGTTCTGGGGCGACGAAATCGACCGGATGATGAAACTCGACCCCCTCGAAGGCGAGGTCAAATCGTCCGAACCCGCCGTCCTCGTCCACCCGGCGGAACACTACTCCATCCCCGAAGACCAGATGGAACAGGCCATCGGCGAGATAGAGGAACTGATGGAAGAACGGGTGAAGTTCTTCCAGCGACAGGGTGACTTCGTCGCCGCCCAGCGCATCGAAGAACGAACCACCTTCGACATCGAGATGATGCGCGAGACGGGCCACTGCTCCGGTATCGAGAACTACTCGGTCCACCTCTCGGACCGCGAACCGGGCGACGCTCCCTACACGCTCCTCGATTACTTCCCCGACGACTTCCTCACTGTCGTCGACGAATCGCACGTCACGCTTCCGCAAATAAAGGGCCAGTACGCCGGCGACAAGTCTCGGAAAGATTCGCTCGTCGAAAACGGCTTCCGCCTGCCGACGGCCTACGACAACCGCCCGCTGACGTTCGAGGAGTTCGAAGAGAAGACGGGGAAGATGCTGTTCGTCTCTGCGACGCCCGGCGACTACGAACGCGAGCACTCCGACCAGACCGTCGAACAAATCGTCCGACCGACGCACCTCGTCGACCCGAAGGTCGAAGTCACGGAGGCGTCGGGACAGGTGGACGACCTGATGGCCCGCATCGACGACCGAATCGACCGCGAGGAACGCGTCCTCGTGACCACCCTCACGAAACGGATGGCCGAAGACCTGACCGAGTACCTCGAAGAGGCGGGCGTGGACGTGGCCTACATGCACGACGAGACGGACACGCTCGAACGCCACGAACTCATCCGGTCGCTCCGCCTCGGCGACATCGACGTGCTCGTCGGCATCAACCTCCTCCGCGAGGGTCTCGACATCCCCGAAGTGTCGCTCGTCGCCATCCTCGACGCCGACCAGCAGGGGTTCTTGCGCTCCGAGACGACGCTCGTCCAGACGATGGGCCGTGCCGCCCGCAACGTCAACGGCGAAGTCGTCCTCTACGCCGACGAGATGACCGACGCGATGGAGGCGGCAATCTCCGAGACACAGCGTCGTCGCCGCATCCAACAGCAGTTCAACGAAGAACACGGCCACACGCCGACGACCATCGAGAAGGAAGTCGGCGAGACGAACCTGCCCGGAAGCAAGACGGACACGCGCGGTGTCTCGGGCGACAAACCTGCTGACGCGGACGAGGCAGTCGAGCAAATCGCGTTCCTCGAAGACCGGATGCAGGAGGCCGCCGACAACCTCGAATTCGAACTCGCCGCCGACATCCGCGACCGAATCCACAACCTCCGCCGCGAGTACGACGTGGACGCCCTGGAAGACGGTATCGCACCGGAGTACCCCGACGAGGACGACGATAGCCTCGCGCCGCCGGACGAGCTCTGACGTGGACGCGTCTCGAAAGCGAGTCACGTTCGCCGCCGGTGGCCTCCTCCGCCGCGACGACGGACACATCTGTCTCGTCCACCGCCCGCGATACGACGACTGGTCGCTCCCGAAAGGAAAGGTCGAACCCGGCGAGACATTGGTCGAAACTGCCGTCCGTGAGGTCAGCGAGGAGACGCGCTGTTCGGTCGAGTGCGGTCGCTTCGCCGGGCGCTATCAGTACCACGTCGACGCCGACGTCGACACCGCGAGTGGTCCAAAAGGGGTCTTCCTCTGGCACATGCGCGTCGTCGACGAACGCCCCTTCGACCCGGACGACGAGGTGGACGCGCGCCAGTGGGTCGCCCCCG
This sequence comes from Haloferax profundi, assembly GCF_001469865.1. Lineage (GTDB taxonomy): Archaea > Halobacteriota > Halobacteria > Halobacteriales > Haloferacaceae > Haloferax > Haloferax profundi. The sequence continues at coordinate 15,939 of NZ_LOPV01000108.1, read as the reverse complement.
CAGATGCACTCGACGTTCTTACGTACGAGAACGAACGCGCCCTCGTTCGACGGGTGTTCGATTCGTCAGACTGAGTACAGACTAGGGGTAGCCACACTTGTCGCCGGTTCTTCGACGCGTGTCGGTGTGAGGACCGTACCCAAAAGTGGGGTCGGTATCAAGATTTATTATCCCGACCTCGCTATGCCCGTTTCACCGTGACCCGCAACTCTGCGGACGCTGCGGACGAGCAAGCAGGACACAACGTTCACCGCGCCTTCCCGAACGGGGGTATCACCTAGATGTCCCCGTCGTTCGAGTCGGAGTCGCTCGACTCGTCGGGTGACCACTCGCAACCGGCGACGCCGGTGTGTGAGTCGGTCACGCCGTCTGTGGTGGATGAACCTTGCACGCGGTGCGAATCCGCTGGCGATTCGGTAGCTAATCTGTTTTCGACGCGTCACTCCACCGGAGTGGACGCGCACGTCACAACGTACTGAAAACTACGAGAACCATGAGCTCTCAGTCTCTCAGTCACGTCCAGAAGTCGTTCCTGAAGTATCAACACATCCTCGTGTTCACCGCACCCGTGCTGTTCATCGCCGCCGTGTTCACCATGGCACCGACACCTACCGATGTCGGCACGGACTACTGGCTCAACTACTGGTGGTTGTTCCCGGTGTTCGTCCTCGGAGCAACCATCGTGAACACGGTCGGAATCAGCGGGTCGGCACTGTTCGTCCCGTTCCTCATCTTCATCTTCCCGGTGCTCGCACATCCGCTCGAACCCGCGACCATCGTGAAGGTGGGTCTCATCAGCGAAGCGTTCGGCCTCTCCAGTTCGGCCGTGGCGTTCATCCAGTACGGCCTCGTGGACCGGCGGTTGGCCCTCAGCCTCGTCGCCGGGTCGATTCCGTTCGTCGTCGGGGGCGCACTGCTCTCGTTCGTCATCCCGGAAGTCGTCTTCCACGCGCTTCTCGGCCTCGCCCTCTTGGCGGCCTCCTATCTGCTGTTCAAGGCAGACCTCGGCCACGAAGAACCCGGAAGTTCCGGGTCCGAACACGCCGCTGCGACCGACGGTGGGACCGTCACGTCCAGTCTTCCGAACGACCCCGGAAAGCTCGGTCCGGCCGGCGTCCGCACCGACGACGACGGCACCGTCACCCGCGTCGACCGCGAGGGTGACGACTACAAATACACCCGTAGCGGCTACCTCCGCCGCTTCGCCAACTACAGCATCGGCGGGACGTTCCAGGGACTCGCCGGATTCGGCGTCGGCGAACTCGGTATCATCTCGATGCTCAGCACGAAGGTCCCTGTCCGCGTCGCCATCGGGACGAACCACATCGTCGTCGCACTGACGGCCATCCTCGCGTCGCTCGTCCACGTCTTCGGCGGGGGACTCGTCGGTGGCCACTCGCTGAGTCTCGCCTCCACGCCGTGGAACATGGTCGTCTTCACCGTCCCCGCGACGGTCCTCGGCGGCCAAATCGCTCCGTACGTCTCCAACGCCCTCGAGACTGAAACCATCAAGACCTTCGTCGGTGGCCTCTTCGCGGTCATCTCCATCGCGCTGTTCTTGATGGCGGCAGGCATCTAACCGACACTCCACAGATTCGGTTTTCCTTCAACCCAACCAATGTACGACCACATCCTGCTCCCGACCGACGGTAGTGACGCGACAGAAGCGACTATCGACCACGCCGCGACACTCGCACACACGTACGACGCGACGGTCCACGTCCTGTCGGTTGCCGACTCGCGCAACCGCTTCGAGACGCCATCGGCCGGCATCGCGCCCGACGTGTGGCGAGAGTCCGAACACGAACGCGCCGAGGCGGCGGTGGACGCCGCCATCGAGGCACTCCCGGACGACGTGGCGACAGAGCGAATCGTCGAAGAGGGCGTCCCGGACTCGGTCATCGCCGAGTACACCGACGACGCCGACATCGACGTCGTCGTGATGGCCACCCACGGACGCACTGGTCTCGACCACTACCTCATCGGGAGTGTCACCGAACGCGTCGTCAGGCAGTCGTCCGCACCGGTGTTGACGGTCCGGGCGAGCGACGACGAGTAAGTCGAATCAGTCCGCACTCGCGGTCGCACACCGTTCTCACCGCGTTTTTCGTACCGTCTCGTTACCAGCGGGTCTCACCCTCTGAGAACGTTCTTGGGCGACTATTAGTTCTCCAAGCAACATGTAACTTGTCTGCGGACCGCCGCAGACGTAGTGGGGGAGAAGACGCGATTCACCTCGTATCGGGAGGAATACGAGAAACGGTCGCTGGGGGTTCTCCCGGCAGGGAACAATCTGGTGGTATCTGGGATGTGGCCGAAAGAGGGCGTCGAACCCGTCGAGCGGAATGTGATGGGCGACCACGCGCGGTGGTCGACTCCCTCGACCGGTGGGGGACCGCCTCTCGACGCCTCGTCCGGCCATCTTCCTCGACGATAGACACGCCGTTCACGGTGTGTTCAGCGTACGAAAAACGTAGTTTACTTCTGCGACTCCATCTCGACGCCGCCGTCTTCGATTTCGATGTCGACCGCGTCGGTGTCCAACTCGCTCGATTCGAACTCGTCGAGTTCGCCGAGGATGTCGTCGATGTTGTCGAGTCCGAGCAGTTGTCGGGTCTCCGCGTCGAACACTTGACTCTCGAGACCGCCGGCTTTCTGGACGTCGGACCCGGTCAGACCCTGTCCGTACCGGCCGAGCAGCGACGTGAGTTCCTGCGGGAGGACGTACGTCGTCGACGGCGACGTGCCGATGCTCGCCAGCGTCTCCATACCCTTGTCGATGATGGCGCGTTCACCCATCGACTCTGCGGCACGGGCGCGGAGGACCGTCGAGATGGCGTCACCCTGTGCACGGAGGATGGCGGCCTCTTTTTTCCCCTGTGCGCTGATGATGTTGGACTGCTTGTCACCTTCCGCCTTCTCGACGGCGGAGCGACGCTCACCCTGCGCTTCGAGAATCATGGCGCGGCGGCGACGCTCGGCGGCAGTCTGCTGTTCCATCGCGTTCTCCACGTCCGCAGAGGGTTTCACTTCACGAACTTCGACGGACTCGACGCGGACGCCCCACTCGTCGGTGGGTTCGTCGAGTTCGCGGCGGATGCGCGCGTTGATGTGGTCACGCCGTGCCAGCGTGTCGTCGAGTTCCATGTCGCCGAGGGCGGCGCGCAGCGTCGTCTGTGCGAGCAACGAGACGGCCCGGCGGTAGTTGTCGACTTCGAGGAACGCACGCTCTGGGTCCATCACGCGAATGTAGACGACGGCGTCGGCGGTCACCGGCGAGTTGTCTTCGGTGATTGCCTCTTGAGAGGGCACGTCGAGCGTCTGCGTCCGCATGTCGAAGCGGTAGGTCTTCGAGACGAACGGTGGGACGAAGTTGATACCCGGGTCGAGGATTCCTTTGTACTCGCCGAAGACGCTGAGCGTCCGCTTCTCGTACGCCTGGACGATTTCGACGGCGTCGTACACCGCCGCGATGGCGAGTGCGAGGACGACGTACCCGGCGAGCGTCAGGGGCGTGACGGGGAAGAGGACGACGGCGATACCGAACACCACCACCGCGAGTGCGAGGGGACCAAGCCAACGTGGGACGCGCGAGGAACTCCCGACTGCTGCCGAGGACTCCGCTCCCGAGGATGGCCGGGAGAGCCTCCCAAGTTGGTAAAACACACTGTCCATGTATGAGAGTGACACTGTAGACGAATAAACCTACCTGGCAATCTGCCGACAGATTTCGACCAGTCTTCAGGCGGCCACAGACACCCACCGTCGAGCGCTCACAGTTGCCACACACGGCCACCAAGTATTTGCTCTCGACTCCCCGACCGGCGGGTATGAAACCGAACCTCGCCCGTATCGACGTCGATGACCTCCTGAAACTGGTGCTGGTCCTCGTCCTCATCTGGCTCGTACTCGAGATTATCGGAGAGATTCTCGGTCTCTTTACCGCGCTCCTCGGCCCCTTCCGGCCACTTCTCGGACTCGTCGTCGCGGCACTCATCGTCCTCTGGTTGCTCGACCGAATCTGACGCTGCCCGACACCACGGCGGACCGCCCGCAACGACGACACGCCTTTGTATCTCACCCGTGAGATTCGGGCGTGTACAGTCTGAACGTCCCGGTCCCGGGGCGGGTGGCCCGCCTCGCGTCCGACCTGTTCCCGTATCTCGCCTCGTTCGACCGGGTTCGCGACCGGCACACGCTCGTCTGCAAGCGCTTCGAAGCGACCGACTTCGACCGTCTGCGTGAGCGTCTCCGGCAGACACTTCACGGTTCACCGGCGTTCGAGGCCCGCGTGACGGGCATCGACTTCTTCGAACACCCGCCTCGTGGGTCTGCACCCGTCGTCTACCTAACCGTCGAGAGTCCCGGACTCCACGCGCTTCACCGGGAACTCGTCGACGAGTTCGGCGCAATCGATGGTCTCGAAGGTGACGACTACGTGCCCCACATCACGCTCGCTCGCGGCGGCGACGTTGCAGATGCCCGCCGAGTCGCGAGCCAAGAACTCGACCCCATCGAGTGGACCGTCTCGAACGTCGACCTCTACGATGGACAGTTCAGAGAGACGGCGGCGACGATTTCACTCCCCGGCTAAACGCCTGACTTCTCGCTACTTTCGGGCGTGTAACCGCATCCCCATCGGTTCCTGAGGGTGCATCGTCAGCGACCCACGAAGCGAGAACGGCCTGTCGCGGATGTAGTCGAGTTCGTACTGCTGTGCGACTGTTCCAAGGATGAGTCGTCCTTCGAGCAGCGAGAGGTGCTTGCCGATGCAGTGGCGAGGCCCGCCGCCGAACGGGAAGTACGCGAACCGCGGCCGGTCCCGCATCCGCTCCGGTGCCCAGCGGTCCGGGTCGAACTCGAGTGGGTTCTCCCACCAGCGCTCGGACCGGTGGACGACCCACTGCGGGAGCATTATCGCCGACCCTTCGGGGATTCGGTATCCACCGAGACGCACGTCGACTTTGGGTTCCCGGAACATGACGTACACTGGGGGGTACAGGCGCATCGACTCGTTCAGCACACGCTCTGTGTACTCCAACTGTCGGACGTCTTCGTAGGTCGGCGTCCGCCCGCCGAGCACCTCGTCTAACTCGCGGTGGAGTTTCGCCTCGGCTTCGGGGTGCTGGGACAGCAGATACCACGCGTAGGTGAGCGTCAGCGCCGTCGTGTCGTGGCCCGCGAGCAGCATCGTCATCAGTTCGTCACGGAGGTTCTCGTCGGTCTGTTCGCCCCGGTCGTAGGCGCGAAGCAGAATCGACAGCAAGTCCATCGGTTCTCCTCCGACCGACTCGCCCTCGGCAACAGACGACGCCGGCGTCGGTCCGTACTCGGTCCCACGCCGTTCGTCGACGATATCCCAGATGAGGTCTTCGAGGACTGACAGCGACTGTTTGTACTCGCGATTTTCTCTCGTCGGTGCCCAGTCGGGCATGAGGAACCGAATCGGGTCGGGTTCGAATCGTGTCCCGAGTGGTTCGAGGTTCTCTTGGATGAGTCGGATACGCTCGTCGTCGATGTCCGCGCCGAACATCGCGTCGACGATTATCTCGACAGTCAGTCGCGTCATCTCCAGTTGCACGTCGACCACGTCGCCGTCGTGCCACGAGTCGAGCATCGTCTCAGTCCGGTCGGTCATCATCCCGGCCATCGTCGAGATGCGACGCATGTCGAAGGCGGGTTGAGCGAGTTGGCGCTGTTTCTGCCACGTCGCTCCCTCACTCATGAGGAGGCCGTCACCGAGCAAATCACCGATTGCCTGGTCTTGGAACTGTGGTTTCCTGAACTTCGACGCCTCGCTCACGAGGACGCGCTCGATGTCGGTCGGGTTCGTCAGCATGTAGGTGTCCAGCGGACCGAGGTCGAAGTGAATCACGTCGCCGTAGGACTCGGCCACCCCCGTCAGGAATCGAAACGGGTCGCGGGCGTACTGCCGACTGGCACCGAAGACTGGGATTCCCTTCGGGCCGGGAGGGGTCGTGCTCATCAGATATGTGTTGGTTCGCAGAGGGAAGAATCGCACGGCAGGGGTGGTGCCGAACTGGACACATCGGGCACCCGTTCGCTACGGTCGCGGTGGGTCGCCGCCGTAGGCGTCGTGGTCGTTGTAGAAGTTCAGCATCGCGAACTTGAGTTTCGCTGGGGTGATGTCGACCATCTCTGCGCGTTCTTCGACGGGGAACGACCCGCGAACACCGTACTTCCCCATCGACGAACTCTCGCGCGTGTAGCGTTTGTCGGCGAGGACGCGCACGCCGTAGTCGTCGGGTGCACGGATGACCCGCCCGAGTGCCTGTCTGGTCTTGCGGATGGTCGGTATCTCCACGGCGTAGCGCCACCCGGCCTCCTTCTTTCCGCGATAGATGCGGTCGTAGGCGTCTTGGACTGCCTCCAGTCGCTCAGAGAGGTGTGGGTACGGAACGCCCACGACGACGACGGTTCGCGCGTCGTCGCCGTCGAAACTCACCCCTTCGGCGAGCGTCCCCCACAGCGAGGTGAGGAGGATGGCGTCGTCTTTGCCGACGAACTCCTGGCGCGCCTCTTCGGCGCGGACGCCCGGTTCGTCGAGGAAGAAGTCGAAGTCGGCCGCGGGGTTCCCACGCAACCGTTCGTGGTACCGTTCGGCCTCCGCGTACGACGGGAAGAACACGAGCGTATTCCCTGGCGTGAAGCGCGCGGCGTCGACGAGCAACTGCTCGATTGTCTCTTGGGTCCCGGGGTCGTCGCGCTCCGACGAGAACAGCGCCGGCAACGAGACGGAGAAGGTCCGCCGGTTCTCCTCGGGGTATTCGAGACCGTACGCCATCGTCACGGGATTTTCGAGACCGAGCGTCTGCTCTGTCACGTCGAACGGGCGCAGCGTCGCCGACATCAGGATGCTCGCGTGGACTTCCTCGAACAACTCGCGGGTCACGTCGCGCGGGATGCAGGTGTAGAGTTCGGCGCGACCGTATATCTCGTCGGTGCCGCCGTCGCGCCGGACCGACAGCATGGGGTGGCGGCCGAGTTCGCCGCCCATCTCCATCCAGTCGGCGATGAATCCCGCCGCTTGCAACGTTTGACACTCCTTTCGGGTCGTCGCCTCGCCGTTCTTGTACTCGTCTTCGTACTGCTCGTCGAGGCGCTTTCCCAACTGGAGGGCGAGTTCGACTTCCACGTCGATGCCGCGGCCTTCGTACGACTGGAGGAACTCCATCGTCAGGTCGTCTCGCCGGCCCTGATTGGCAATCGAGAGGTCGTACCAGTTCTCGCCGACCTGTTCGCGTTCGCCGAACCCGAACGCCTCGTCGTAACTCTCGCGGAGTGCGTCGAGGAACGTCCCGACGACGTTGCGGGCACTCTCGGCGTGCGAGTCGTCCACCTCTTCTAACTCGTTCATCGCGCTCTCGAGCGTGTTCTCGGTGAGGGCGCGACTGGCGTGGTCACGCGCCGCCCCCTCGATGTTGTGCGCCTCGTCGAACACGGTGATGATGTCGTCCGCCTCGCGGTCCAACCACCGGAAGAACTGCTCGCGAATCATCGGGTCGAGCAGGTGGTGGTAGTTACAGACCACGAGGTCCACGCCTTCCATCCCCTCTTTCAGGAGTTCGTAGCCACAGAGGTTCTGCCGCCCGGCGTGTTCGAAAATCTCGTCGGGCGTCCGCACGTCGTCGAACAACCACTGGAAGAACTCGTCTGTGTTCTGGGTGAGGTTGTTGTAGTAGTGTTCGCAGTAGTTGCCCTCTTTCAACTGCTCCAACTCGTCGTCGATGGAGTCGAGTTCGTCCGTGACGGCGCTTCGCGCCTCTCCAGCACCTGACTCGCCCTCGCGCATCCGGTCGAGGAGCGTCTGCGCCTGGTCCGAGAGTTCGGACTTATCGGACTCTTTTTCGACGATGCTTCTGGTCGTATCGCGGAGGGTCTGACACTCCTGAAAGCCCACGTCGATGTGGCACATCGAGGACTTTCCACGGAACACCACCGCCCGGATGGGTTCGCGCCGGGTGATGGCGCGGGCGTCTTCGATGAACTGCCGCATCTGCTGGTGGACGTTCGTCGTGATGACCACCGTCTTGTCGTGTTCGCGGGCGTATTCCAACGCGGGCACGAGCGCGGAGATGGTCTTTCCCGTCCCGGTTGCACCTTCGAGGAGGACGTTTCGCTCGTCGTCGAGCGCGTCCGAAATACCGGACATCGCCGCCTCCTGATTCGGATACGGGTCGTCGTACGGGAAGAAGCGCCACGCTCTCTCCGAGTCGCTGTCGTCGTCGCGGGGACCGTTCGCGTGGGCCACGAACGGTTCTCGGCCGCCATCTGATTAAAAGCCTCGGAGGGATACCCCCAGTCGACACCTGCGACACCGCCGGACGCGACACACTCCATATAATCGTATCCCCGCGATGCGGCAGTCTCGCCCGTCCGAGAGAGGATTATTCGGGAGGCTGTCGACGCTTCGCACATGGCATCAGAGACAGTAACCTCTCGAATCGAGACCACAGCAACCGAATCGTGGCAAGCGGGTGTCGTCGCGGGCGCACTCGCCGCCGTCGTCATGGGGGCGATGATGGTCGTCCAGATGCGCCCCGTCCTCGAAGTCGCGATTCCATCGATGTACACGCTCATGGGTGGTGCCGCGGGATTCACGATTCACGTCGCCCACGGCGCGATTCTCGGCGTCGCCTTCGCCGCCCTCGCGGGGTACGTCGGCCTCGACTCGACGGCCAAATCGCTCGGTTTCGGCGTCGTCTACGGCGTCGTCCTCTGGGCGATTCTCGCCGTCCTCGTCATGCCCGTCTGGTTGAGTGTCGTCGGGTCGCCCGCGAACCCGCCGCTTCCGAACGTCAACGTCACGAGTCTCGTCGGCCACGTCGTCTACGGTGCGGTCATCGGACTCACCTACCCGACGCTCGAACGGGCGCTGTAAGGCTCGAGAGATACCGTGGCGGCAGTTTTTCTTTGCAGACACTGTCACCTAATCGAGACACATCGCATTTTGTGACAAATATTCTATGTCTTTTCCGGGGATACTCACAGCTGGTGGATTGAGATGGACCCGATACCGACAGCAGAGATGAAGGCGATAATGAGAAAGTATCACGAGGAGGCGTGGAACGGCCGGAACCCCGACGTCATCGACGAATATTCCACCGACGATTTCGTCATGCACGACCCGATGGGTGACCGGGGCCTCGAAGGCTCCAAAGAGATGGTCCAAGCGGTTCTCGATGGGACGCCCGACCTCGAATTCACCGTCGACGACCTCTTCGCGGCGGGTGACCGCGCTACCATCCGCTACACGTTGGAAGGAACGAACGAGTCGCCGTCGTACCTGACCGACGAACCGACGGGGAACCACTGGCGCTCGAGTGGCATCAGCATCTACCGGTTCGAGGGTGACAAAATCGCAGAACAGTGGGACGCCTTCGACTACTACGGAACCATGCAGCAACTCGGCCTGATACCGTCCGAAGCGACCGAGGCAGAAGGCGGAACGGGCGCAGAAGCGTAGGCCGACTGCGTTCTTCGATTTTACTCGTCGAGCAACTCGACGATGAGTCCCTTCTGGGCGTGGAGGCGGTTCTCCGCTTGGTCCCAGACGATGGACTGGTCGCCTTCGAGTACGTCGCCGGTAATCTCCTCGCCGCGGTGGGCGGGGAGACAGTGCATGACCTTCGCGTCCGTGTCTGCGAGCAACTCCTCGTTGAGTTGGAAGCCTTCGAACGCCTGGAGTTTCTGGTGGCGTTCGCTCTCTTGGCCCATCGAAATCCACACGTCGGTGTAGATGACGTCTGCACCGTCGATGGCCTCTTCGGGGTCCGTCGTGACCGTCGGTGCCTGTCCGAGTTCGGCGGCGCGGGCGATGACTTCGTCGTCCATCGCGTACTCCGGCGGCGTCGCAACCGTCAGGTCGATGCCGGCCATGGCGCACCCGAGGACGAACGACTGGCCGACGTTGTTGCCGTCGCCGACCCACGCCGCCTGTACCTCGTCGAAGTCGCCGACGTGTTCACGGATGGTGAGCAGGTCGGCGAGCGTCTGGCACGGATGGGCATCGTCGGTTAGACCGTTGATGACCGGCGCGTTCGAGTGTTCGGCGATTTCGAGCAGGTCGGCGTGGTCGAACAGGCGGACCATGATGGCGTCGCCGTAGCGACCCAGCACGCGGGCGGTGTCCGAGAGTGGTTCGCCGTGACCGAGTTGGATGTCTTCGGGACCGAGGAAGAGGGCGTGACCGCCCAACTGCGTCATGCCCGTCTCGAAGGAGACACGCGTGCGGGTACTCGGTTTCTCGAAGAGCATCGCCAGCGTCGCTCGGGTCAGTCGCGTCTCGTCGTCGCCGGATTTGATGTCGGCGGCGCGGGTGAGGACGCGGTCTAACTCCGATGCGCTGATGTCGTCGATGTCGGTGAAGTGTGTCGTTTCGAGCATTGTGTGAGTGTCGTGTCTCCGTGTCGATTCGGTGTCTCAGTCGTCGGCGAATTCGAGTCAGTCGTCCGCGAGTGTCTCACAGACCTCCACCAGCACGTCGATGGAGTTGTCGAACTCGGTGAGTTCCAGACGTTCGTCGGGGGCGTGGTCGAGGTCCGAGTCGCCGGGGCCGTACGTCGCCATCGGGCAGTCCCACGTGCCGGCGAAGATGTTCATGTCGCTTGTTCCAGTCTTGCGGAGCAAGCGTGGTTTGGTCCCGCCGACGCCGCGGATGGCGACGCGGAAGGCCCGCGCGACTTCCGTGCGCGGACTCATCATCACGGGCGGGATGGGCTTGTTCCAGTGGACGCTCCCGCGGGTGAGTTCGCCCTCGGCGACTTCGCGCACGTCGTCGATGGTGAGACGTGGCGGGACGCGGAACTGCACGTCCACCGTCGCCTCGACGGCGAGTCCGTCGTCGGTGGGGCCGCCGTCGAAGTTCACGGGTTTCGTCGTCACCGTGTCGAAGACGCCGTCGTACTCTTCGTCGAAGAAGTCGGCGACGCGCGACCACCACGCGACGGCCGACTGGATGGCGTTGTCTTCGGGGCGCGAGGAGTGTCCCAACTCGCTGGTCGAGACGTACGTCCCCGAGAGGAATCCACGGTAGCCGAGGGTCACGCCGTCCCATCCGGAGGGTTCGCCGTTGACCACAGCGCCGGGTTCTTCCCGGTCTTCGACGAGGTGCCACGCGCCGCGCGAAGACGTTTCTTCGCCGACGACGCCGACGAACGAGACGCCTGTTTCGACTGCGGCGGCGGCCATCGAACAGAGCGGGCCGGTCGCGTCGACGCTTCCGCGTCCCCAGAGGACGCCGTCGTCCACCTTCACCGGTATCTCGCCGGGGACGGTGTCGATGTGCGACGTGAGGAGGACGGAATCGTCGGCGGGTGCGCGGACGTTGCCGACGTCGTCTATCCAGACTTCGCGGTCGTGCGCCTCGAAGAACGCCTTCAGCACCTCGGCGGCGTCTTCCTCGTCACCCGAGACAGAGGGCGTCGACACCATGTCGTAGAGGAGACGACGCGCTTCGGGCCAGTCGCTGCCGGCGATGAGGCCGGCGTCCGTGTCGGCGTGGCCGTCGTGTGTGGTTCCGGCGTTCATGACAACACGCTCGTCATGGCGTCCACCGCGCGGTCTGCGTGTTCCTCGTCGATGACGAGTGGCGGAAGGAACCGCACGACGGTCCGTCCCGCCGGAAGCGCGAGCAGTTGCTCGGACAGTGCGAGGTGCTTCAGCGTGCGATTCGCGCCGCGCTTGACCTCGACGCCGATCATGAGGCCTTCACCGCGCACCTCGCGGACCGGCAGGTCGTGTTCCTCGACGGCCGCTTCGAGTCCCGACGTGAGGTAGTCGCCAATCTCGGCGGCGTGGCCGGGGATGTCCTGCTCGACGATGGTGTCGAGCGTGGCGTTCGCGGCGGCACAGACCACAGGGCCACCGGAGAACGTCGACCCGTGAGAGGCCGCGCCGTCGGCAATCCAGTCGGCACAGAGGGTCGCACCGAGCGGGAGGCCGTTGGCGATGCCCTTCGCACTCGTGAGGATGTCGGGAACGACGCCGACGTTCTCGCACGCCCAGAGCGACCCGGTCCGGCCGATACCGGTTTGAATCTCGTCGAAGACGAGCGCTGCGCCGGCGTCTTCGGTCAGGTCGCGGGCGGCTTGCAGGTACTCCGCCGACGCGGGGTTGATGCCGCCTTCGCCCTGAATCGGTTCGAGGAAGACGGCGGCCGTCTCGTCGTCGATTGCCTCCGCGAGTTCTTCTTCGTCGCCGTAGGTGACGAACTCGACGCCGCCGGCGACTGGCTCGTACGGCTTCTTGTACTTCTGTTTCCACGTGAGCGCGAGCGAACCGAGGGTACGGCCGTGGAACGCGCGCTTCGTGGCGATAATCTTCTGGCGTCCCGTCGCGGAGCGAGCGAACTTCATCGCCGCCTCGTTGGCCTCCGTGCCAGAGTTACAGAGCCAGACGTTCTCGATGTCGCCGGGGGCGAGTGCCGCGAGTTTCTCGTAGAGTTCGGTGCGAACCTCGACGGGGTACGACGCCTGCACGTAGGTCAACTTCGCGGCCTGTTCTTGAATCGCCGAGGTGACGGCGGGGTGTGAGTGTCCGAGCGCCGCGACGGCGTAACTCGCGCCGAAGTCGAGGTACTCGGTTCCGTCGTCCGAATAGAGGTACGGCCCCTCACCGGATTCGATGGTGATGGGTTTCTCGTTGAAGACGAAGCCCGACATTACTGCTCAGCCTCCGTCGCTTCGACCAGTGCGCCGGGCGTCACGTGCGTACCGCCGCCGTTCAGCGCCGTCACGATAGGGTCGTTCAGGTTCGCGTCGGAGACGATGACCTCCGCGGCACCGCCGTCGAGTGCTTCCTTCGCGGCCATGACCTTCTTCGTCATGAAGCCTTCTGCGGCCGCTTCGAGCGCCTCGAACTCGTCGGGTGTGTCGGCCGTCTCGATGAGCGTCGATTCGTCGTCGGGGTCGGCGTAGACGCCCTTCACGTCGGTGAGGACGACCAACTTCGCGCCGAGTGCGCCGGCGACTGCTGCTGCTGCGCGGTCGGCGTCCGCGTTGACCGGGACGCCGTCGTCGGCGAGCATCGGCACGGTCACGATAGGCGTGTAGCCACCGTCCAGGAGGGTTTCGAGGAGCGTCGCGTTGACCGAGGTAATCTTCCCAGAGTGGTCGCCGCGCTTGATTTTCTTCTTCCCGTTCTCGACGACGCGGACTGCCGACTTGCGCGGACCGGTGAGGAGGCCACCGTCGACGCCGGAGAGACCGAGCGCATCGACGCCTGCTTCGCGGAACAGCGCCGTCAGGTCGGTGTTGAGCTTACCGGGCATCACCATCGAGAACACCTCCATGGTGCGCTCGTCGGTGAAGCGACCGCTCACGCCCGATGGCGACTCGACGTAGGTCGGTTCCTCGCCGAGTTCTTCGAGCGTCTCGTCGACGGCAGTCGACCCGCCGTGGACGACGACGACGTCGGTGCCGTTGGCGACGAGGTGCGCCACGTCTGCGACGGCACCCTCTGGGTCGACGGCTTTCGCGCCGCCAATCTTGACGACGACTGGCGGCTCCTTACCGCCGTCTGTGCAAAGGTTCGCCTCGTTGTCGACGAGCTGTTCGTGTGCCGCGAGCAGTTCCTCGCGTGTGTATCCTGTCATAGTCGAAATGGTACGGTGGTCAGTCTGGGAGTGGTGTGTTCGGGGACGGTGCGCTCAGGGTGAGCCGATCGGGTGGAAGCCGGTGAAGTCGAGGCCGGCCGTCTCCTCTAAGTCGAGTGCGATGTTGGCGGCGTGGACCGCCTGCCCGGCGGAGCCTTTCATCATGTTGTCGATGGCCGAGAAGACGACGAGGCGTCGGTTCGCGGGGTCGATTTCGAAGCCCACTTCGCCGAAGTTGGTGCCGGCGACGGACTTCGGTTCGGGGTAGCGGTAGACGCCACCGCCGCCCGCGACGGTGCGCATGAAGGGTTCGTCGCCGTAGCTTCCTCTGTAGGCTTTCCACATGTCGCCTTTCGACACTGGTCCGTCGGGGAAGACGTGACAGGTCGCCGCCGCACCGCGGACCATGTCCACCGCGTGGACGGTAAAGGAGACGGAGACGCCGAGATACTCCTCGATTTCGGCCTCGTGACGGTGGCCGGTCGGGGCGTAGGGACGGACGATACCGGAGCGCTCGGCGTGCGAGGACGCCTTGCTCGCGCCAGCGCCGCCTTCGGACGACCCGACTTTCACGTCGACGACGACTTGCTCGTCGCCAGAGAGGATGTCGGCGTCGAAGAGTGGTTTCAGCCCGAGAATCGTCGCCGTCGCGTTACACCCGCCCGCCGCGATGAGGTCTGCGCCGGGGAGGTTCTCGCGGTTCAGTTCGGGAAGCGCGTACTCCGATTTTTCGAGGTACTCGGGGCAGATGTGCCCGTCGTACCACTCGTCGTACTGTGCCTCCTCGGAGAGGCGAAAGTCCGCAGAGAGGTCGACGACGGTGTCCGCGGCGTCTTGGAACGCGTCGATGTGTTCCATCGAGACACCGTGGGGCGTCGCCGTGAACAAGACGTCCACGGATTCGAGGTCCTCTGGTGAGGTAAAGCGCAGGTCGAGGTGACGAAGGTTCGGATGGACGTGGCCGACGGTCTTGCGCTCGTAGGAGCGACTCGTGGCCTGTGCAATCTCGAAGTTCGGGTGGCCGTCGAGGAGACGGAGCAGTTCGCCGCCGGTGAAGCCAGAGCCACCGACGACGCCCGCAGTGAGTACCTCGCTCACGCCGAAACCTCCGCGAGCGTCTTTTCGCCGGAGACTTTGGCCTCCAGCCAATCGACGACCTTCGCGGGAACGTCCACGTCCACGGCGTCGTTGAGCGCCTTGAACTCGACGGTGTGGTTGACCTCGTGGACCGTATAGTCCTCACCAGTCTCCATGAGGTCCACGCCGAGCAGGCCGCCGCCGACTGCGTCGGACGCCTGCTTCACGAGTTCTTTCGCGCGGGCGTCGAGTTCGAACGCCTCGGCGTCGGCACCCTTCGCGGCGTTGGTGAGCCAGTGGTCCGACGAGCGAGTCATCGCGGCGATGGGTTCGCCGTCGACGGCGAGCACGCGGATGTCGCGGCCCGGTTTCTCGACGAACTCCTGGATGTAGAACACCTTGTGCTCGTAGTTTCCGAGCGTGGCCTTGTGTTCGAGGATGGCCTCGGCGGCCGCTTCGGAGTCTATCTTGGCCATCAGACGACCCCACGACCCGACGACGGGCTTGAGGACGCACGGGTAGCCGAACTCCTCGACGATGTCCATCGCAGATTCGACCGTAAACGCCACTTTCGTGTTCGGCGTGGGCACGCCCGCGTCCGCGAGAGCGAGACTGTTCTTCGCCTTGTCGGCGCAGACGTCGGCCGTCTCGTGGGAGTTGACGACGGGGATGCCGTACGATTGCAGGAAGCGCGTGATGTAGAGGCTCCTGCTCGTCGCCAGACAGCGGTCGACCACGATGTCGAGGCCGTCGAACGCTGCCGGCGGCTCAGAGAGGTCGAACTGCTCTTTCCGAACGTCTATCTTCGTCACCTCGTGGCCGCGCTCACGAAGCTCGTTGAGGAGTAACTTCTCGTCGCGGCGAATCCGGGAGTAGAGCAGTCCAATATGCACGCTTACTCTCCCCAATCCTCTTCGAGTTCAGGTGCCTCTTCCAAAATCACGGGGTCGAGAGAGACGACTTCCAGCTCCGCGCCTGTGGCGGGACTGTCGATAATCTCGCCGACTTCGACGTCCGACGGCAGCTCGATTTCTTCTCCGCTCAGCGGGTCTTCCGCAGTGATGGTGTCGCTCATTACATCCATGGCTGGACCACGGATGGTATTAAATCCGTCGAAAATTACAAAGCAAAAAATTGCGTAAAGAAGTCTCTCTCGGCGGTTATCGGGTGAATCGGCCGGCCGAGGTGGCCGGTCGAACGACGTGTCGGGCTCGGTTGCCACCCTCACCCAACACCGGGGACGGAAC
>NZ_LOPV01000107.1 GCF_001469865.1 Haloferax profundi | reverse complement strand
CGCGGAACCGGTCGGGCCGTCCCCGCCGTCGGGCGTGGTCGTGGTCGCGGTTCCGGTCGCGGTCGTCGCGGAACCGAGACCGGTCGTCGCGGTGGTCGCGGCGCAACCGCTCGCGGCGGTCGCGGCAGGCCAGCGACGGGGGTGGTCGTCTCAGACATAGCTCGAAACCTCGTCGTCGAGTTCGTCGGCAGCGGCGGTAAGCGTGTCGCGGGCGTCCGCGACAGCGGCGTAGTCCGCCGAGAGGTCGTCACGTGCCGTCGAGAGGGTCGCTTCCACGGCGGTGGGGGCGGGTCCACCGACGGAATCGCGACTCGCCACGCTCTCGGTCGGGTCGAGTGCGGCGTCGACGGCCTCTGCTGTCACGTGTGTAAAGAGAGACTCACCTAATACGTCCGTAGCGACGGCGTCAAGTGTTGCCACGTCGGGCGTTCCCGAGGACCGTGCGGCCGCCTCGGCGACCACTTCGTGGGCCGTACGGAACGGCAGGCCGGCCATCGCCAGCAGGTCTGCGACGCCCGTCGCCGTCGAGAAGCCGTCTCCGGCGGCCGCGGCGAGTTCGTCTTCGGGCCACGTCGCAGAGGCGACGGCACCGGCGGCCACGGCGGCCGCTTCGGACACGTCGTCGACGGCGCGGAAGGCGTGCTTGTGCGCGCGTTGTAAGTCGCGGTTGTACGCGCGCGGCAGTCCTTTCAGCGTCGTCAACAGGCCGGTGAGTTCCCCGACGGCGTCGCCCGCGACGGCGCGGACGAGTTCCATCGTGTCGGGGTTCTTCTTCTGGGGCATGATGGACGACGTCGAAGAGTAGTCGTCCGAGAGTTCGACGAAGCCCTTGTTGGAGAAGATGACGAGGTCCTCGGCGAGTCCCGAGAGCGTGATGGCGTGCGTCGTGAGCGCCGACAGCGTCTCCGCGAGGAAGTCGCGGGTCGCCGAGGCGTCCATCGAGTTCTCCATCACGCTGTCGAACCCGAGGAGGTCGGCGACGAGTTCGCGGTTCACGTCGAAGGGGGTGCCCGCGAAGGCGGCCGACCCGAGGGGTGACTGGTTGATACGCTCGTACGCGCACATGAGGCGGGCGCAGTCGCGGGCGACCGCCCGTTCGTACGAGAGCAAGAAGTGCGCAACCGTCGTCGGTTGGGCGGGTTGCAGGTGTGTGTAGCCGGGCATCACCGTCTCTGTGTGCTCACTCGCCGTCTCGACGAGCGACTCGCGCAGGGCGAGTGCGGCGTCGAGGGCGTCGAGCACGTCGTCGCGCAGGCGGTAGCGGATGCACGTCGCAACTTCGTCGTTACGCGAGCGCGCGGTGTGCATCTTCCCGCCGTCGGGACCGACGATGTCGATGACGGCGGCCTCGATGGCTTCGTGCACGTCTTCGCCGCCGGAGAGTGCGTCGTGCCCGGCGGCCTCCACGTCGTCCAGTGCGGCGAGGATGTCGGCGGCGACGTCGGACTCGATGATGTCCTGTGCCGCGAGCATCACGACGTGCGCCCGGTCGACGGCGAGGTCGGCCTCGAAGATGCGTTCGTCGGCCGCGAGGCTCGACATGAACCCGCGGGCGGGACCGCCGCTGAAGCGGTCCCGGCGAATGACGCTCTCGGAGTCGCCGTCCTCGCCTGTCATCTTATTCGTCGCTGCCGCCGTCTGCGGCCAGTTCGGGCTTCTCTTTCGTCTTCGTGCTCTGGTTGGCGAGACGCGCCTGGAAGCCGTGGTACTTGGCGACGCCCGTGGCGTCGGCCTGTTCGATGCCGTCGACCGTCTCCGTGTTGAAGGAGGCGGCGGACTCGGAGTACGCGGCGTACTCGGATTCGCGGCCGACCGGACGGGCCTGTCCGCCCTCGAACTTGATGGTCACGGTGCCCGTGACGCGCTCTTGGGTCTTCTCGAGGAAGGCTTCCAGCGCCCCGACGAGCGGAGCGTCGATGAGACCTTCGTAGGCCTTCTGGGACCACTCGTTGTCGACGGTGGCCTTGAAGTCGCGCTCTTCTTTCGTGAGGACGAGGCCTTCGAGCGCCTTGTGGGCGTTGAGGAGCGTCGTCGCGGCCGGGTGCTCGTAGTTCTCGCGCACCTTCAGACCGAGCATGCGGTCTTCCATCATGTCCGTGCGGCCGACGCCGTAGGAACCGGCCTTCTCGTTGAGGTACGAGATGAGTTCGAGGGCGTCCATCTCCTCGCCGTCGATGGCGACGGGGTAGCCGTCTTCGAACGTAATCTCGACGAGTTCCGTCTCACCCGAGGGCTGGTCGGTCCACTCGTAGATGTCTTCCGGCGGGACGTAGCCGGGGTCTTCGAGGTTGCCGCCCTCGATGGAACGGCTCCAGAGGTTCGTGTCGATGGACCAGACGCCTTCGTTGCCGCCCTGTACGGGCAGGTCCTTCTCGGCGGCGTACTCGATTTCCCACTCGCGGGTCATGCCCATCTCGCGGACTGGGGCGATGACTTCGAGGTCGGAGGCGCGCCAGACCGCTTCGAAGCGGAGTTGGTCGTTACCCTTGCCCGTACACCCGTGGGCGATGCCGTCACAGCCTTCTTCCTGTGCGAGGTCGAGGATGGCGTTGGCGATGACCGGGCGTGCGAGCGCTGTACCGAGCGGATAGCCCTGATAGTCGGCGTTGGCGGTCACCGAGTCGAGACAGAGTTGTGCGAACTCGTCTTTCGCGTCGATGACGTAGTGTTCGAGTCCGAGTGCCTCGGCCGTCTCGTAGGCCTCTTCGAACTCTTCTTCGGGCTGTCCGACGTCGACGGTGACGCCGATGACTTCGTCGTAGCCGTATTCTTCTTCGAGTATCGGGACGCAGACTGTGGTGTCCAGTCCGCCGGAGAACGCGAGTGCGACTTTCTTCATGTACCTGACTGTGGAAGGAGTAACTAAATAAATTCTTTGCATTCAATTTGTGAAATTAAGTGGTAGAGATGCCTATAGGCAAGAAAACTGGAGATTAGCAATTTCGACGTGTCCCGAAGGATATGATATTACTGGCCCTGAGGGGCCGGTCGTCGTCGTCGGACAGCGGCGGCTCGCAGCGGGGCAAAAGTGGCGAAGGTGCTGCGAGTCGCCATGGTTGTGAAACCCTACAACATCGTCCCTATTAAATTCTTTCGGCGACGCAACCTTCGCCTCAGTCGAGCACCTCGGCGGCGAGTTCCAAGAGGAGTTCTTCGTCGAACAGCGCGACCACGAGTGCGAGGACGACGAGCACGACGAGGCCGATGGCGAGCCATTCGATGAGTGTCATGGGTGCGTCAGGCTGTGAGTCACGCGTTCGAAAAATAGTCTGTGGCCGTCTTCCCCGGCGCCGGCCCCTTCGTTCAGGATTCTGTCTTCGCCGACCCACCGCGGAAGACCAGTCGCTCTACGAGGTCCGAGCGCTGCATCAACACCGTCCCGAGGGCACTCATCACGAGGACGTAGCCGACGGCGAACGCCGGGATGACCTCACGCATCACCTGTGTCGACCCAGACGCCGCCAGTGCGGCGATGACCAGCGAGAACTCGCCACGTGGGACCAATCCGACGCCGACGCGAAGCGACCGATGCGTCGAGAGGTCGTAGACGCGCCCCCCGAGGTAGCCCGAGACGACTTTCGCGGGTGCCGTCAGCACCACGGCAATCACGAGTGGAACGACAACCGCCGCCAGCAACGTCGGGTCCGTGCCGAGGCCAATCCAGAAGAAGAAAATCGCCGCGAACACGTCGCGGACGGACGTCAACCGGCGTTCGATGGTCTCGCGGTGGCCACTCGTCGAAAAGCCCATGCCGACGAAGAAGGCGGCAACCGCCTCACTCACGCCGAGTGCCAGCGCCGCCCCCGCGACGGGGACGACGACGGCGAGTGCACGCAGGACGAACGCCTCCTGATTCTCCACGTCGAGGACGCGGGTGAACAACGACGTGCCGTACTGCACGAGCACTAACAGGAGGCCGAGGAATCCGAACGCGATGGCGAGCGAGCGTCCGATGGCGACGAGTCCGCCCTCACCGCCGAGGACGAGCGAGGTGACGGCGGCGAGGTAGACGGCGATAGCGAGGTCCTCGAAGACGAGTGTCCCCAGAATCGGTTCGGACTCGGGGTCGGCAATCCACCCGAGGTCGATGAGCGTCTTCGTCACGATGGCGGACGACGAGATGTAGACGATGCCGCCGAGGAGGAACGCCTCGACCACCGACCATCCGAGGGCGAGGCCGATGACGACGCCCAGCGGGAGGTTCACCAGCAGGTCTATCGCGCCCGCGCGGCCGATGTTGCTGCGTGCGGCGCGGAGTCTGTCGAGACTGAACTCCAATCCGAGGAAGAACAACAACAGGACGATACCGAGTTCTGCGAGGAGCGTCACCACTTCGCTGTCGGCGACGTACGGGAGGCCGAATCGGCCGGCCACGTACGGGCCGACGACCACGCCGCCGACCACGTACAACGGGATGACAGAGAGGCCGAGTCGGAGTGCAATCGCTCCGGTGACGGCGAGGACGACGAACAGGTAGCCGAATTCGAGGAGTTCCGCCGCCATCAGGCTCCTGTGACGAGCGCCACGAAGTCGCGGCACGCCGCGCGCGGACCGATGACGACCAGCGTGTCGCCCGCTTCTATCATCGCGTCACCACCCGGCGAAGTGATGACTTCGTCGCCGCGTTCGATGGCGATGACGGATGCACCGGTGGCCTGTCGAAGGTCGGACGCGCCGAGCGTCTTGCCCGCCACGTCGGAGTCGGCACCGACTTCGACCCACTCGAGGAGTGTGTTGTCGCCGAGGAGCGTCTCGATGTCCGTCGATTGGACCGGTTGGAAGTACGCCCCTTCGAGAAGGGTGCCCACCTGCCGGGCGAGTTCGTCGTCGAGTTCGAACAGTTTCTCCGAGTCGCTGTCGGCGCTCTCGCGGCGGAACACCTCTCGTTTCCCCGTGTTGTGGGTGACGATGACCAGTCGGGCACCGTCGCCGAGTTCTATCTCGTGTTTCTTTCCGACGCCCGGAAGGTCGCTCTCGTAGACAGTCACGACAGAGAGGTTAGCGACCCGGTGAAATAAAGTCGTCTTCCGGGGAGACGGGGAACGACGACGTTCCCCTCAGCCGAGGACGAACAGCGTCGCCGCGATGGCGGTACAGGCCACCGGCGGAATCGAGAGGTTGTCGTCGACGACGTACCCCGCGACGACGGGTTTCACGCCATCTGCTGCCGTCGCACCGAGCGCACCCGCCGCCGCCGCGACACTCCCGCCGACGACGCCCGCAACCGGGATGACGAACGGGGCGGCGAGGGCGAAACAGACGGTGAACATCGCCGCGAGGGTACGCAGCGACTTCATCTCGCCGACCGGTGCAGACCCGAGCAGGCCGCTGATTGGGTCGCCGATGGTGAGCATCAACATTCCAGGGACGGCCACGTGCGGCGCGAAGACGAGGGCGACGGCGGTTTGACTGTAGGTGTAGAGCGCGTACCCTGCGACGTTGTCCTGTTCGTACTCGCGGGTGAGTTCGTCGTAGATACGCCAGTCTAAGTCGCCGTAGAGGCGCAGAATCTCGAGGACGGTGACGGTTGCCGACGCGAGGACGAACAGGTACCCGAGCGTCTGCCAGTCGACGATGCCGAGGATGTACAAAAGTGGCATCCCCGACCCGCTCGCGTGGACCAGTCGCCGTTTTATCTCGGCGGTGCTCGGGCGACCCACGGGTGGATTACGCCTCGACGACTTCGTTCGCGTCGAGCACGTCGTCGAACGAGGTGGTGCCTGCGCGGAGGCCGACGAACGTCTCGACGAGTGAGTCGACCGGAACGCGAACCTGTCGACCGGTGTCGCGTTCGCGGATGGTCACCGTGGTGTCGCCCGCGCCTTCGATACCGTCGCGGTCGATGGTGACGCAGAACGGCGTGCCGACTTCGTCCTGCCGGCGGTAGCGCCGACCGATGCTGCCAGAGTCGTCGTAGACGACTGCGAACCCGGCGGCCCGGAGTTCTTCGGCCACGTCGTCTGCGAGGTCCACGAGTTCGTCGACGTTGCTGACGAGTGGGAAGACACCGACGTTCGTGGGCGCAATCGTGGGCGACAGCGAGAGGAACGTCCGTGCTTCGCCGTCGACTTCGTCCTGTTCGTACGCGTGGACGAGGAGCGTGTAGACCGTACGGTCCACACCGAACGACGGTTCGACGACGTGCGGCGTGATGTGCTCGCCCGCTTCGGTCTGCGTCTCCACGGAGAAGTTCGCAACGTCGGTGTCGACGGTGACGTCTTCGCCGTCGATGTCGAGGGTGACTTCGTCGGCGTCGAAGGCGTCGGGGTCACGTTCCGCGAGCGTTTCGAGCGCCTCGGCCACGTCGGCGGCCTGTGCGCCGAACTCGGGGCCGAGCGTCGCCATGTCGGGGTCCACGACGGCGCGTTCGACCGTCTTGGGTTCGTCGTACTGCTGGAAGACGGTGAAGTCGTCGTCGGCGTGTTCGCCGTGTTTCGAGAGGTCGTAGTCGCCGCGGTAGGCGAAGCCAGCGATTTCTATCCAGTCGCCGTCGACTTCGCTCTCGGCGTCCCAACAGTCGGCGGCGTAGTGGGCGAGTTCGCCGGGGAGGTGCTGGCGGAAGCGGAAGCGCTCCATGTCGACGCCGATGTGTTCGTACCACTCCTGGGCGATGCCGAGGTAGTAACCAATCCAGCCGTTGGCGACGATTCCCTCGTCGACTGCCTCGCCGATGGTGATGTCGAGGTAGTCGCCGTCGTCGGCCTGCTGTTCGGTCGCGGGGTAGAGACGAACCTCCACGTCTTCGACCGACGAGAGGTCCGGTTCGTCGCGCTCGGGGTCGATGAACTGTTCGAGTTCGGCCTGCGTGAACTCGCGCGTGCGGACGATGTTCTTGCGCGGGCTAATCTCGTTGCGGTAGGCACGGCCGACCTGCGTCACGCCGAACGGGAGGCGGTTCCGCGCGTACTCTTTGATGCGCGGGAACTCCACGAAGATGCCCTGCGCCGTCTCCGGTCGGAGGTACCCGGGCGTCTTCGAACCGGGGCCGATGTTCGTCCCGAACATCAGGTTGAACTCTTCGACCGACTGGCCGGCGAGTTCGGCACCGCAGTTCGGACAGACGAGACCGAGACCTGCGATTTTCTCTGCCGCTTCTTCCGGCGAGAGCGTCTCTGCGTCCTCCAGTTCGGAGTTGTCTTCGATGAGGTGGTCCGCGCGGTGGGACTCGCCACACTCGGCACACTCGACGAGCATGTCGTCGAAGCCATCGAGGTGCCCGGACGCCTCGAAGACGGGTTCGGGCATGATGGTCGGAGCCTCGATTTCGAGGTTGCCCTCCTGTACCGCGAAACGGTCACGCCACGCCTCTTCGACGTTGGACTTCAGCGCGGCACCCTGCGGGCCGTACGTGTAAAAGCCGCCGACGCCGCCGTAGGCTTCCGAGGACCCGAAGAAGAAGCCACGGCGCTTCGCCAGTTCGGCGAGTGCGGCCGACTCGGTACCCTCACTCATACAGTGCCTCCAGCAGGTTGATGTCGCGGACGATGCCGATGAGTTCGTCGCCGGTCACGAGCGGAATCTGCTCGATGTCCTCGCGAATCATCATCTGTGCGGCGTCCTTGGCGCTGGCGCGCGTCGAGACGGTCTCGAGGTTGTCGCTCATGAACTTCGAGACCGGTTCGGCCGGAATCTCGACGTTGCGGGTCGGGATGTAGCGGTTGCCGACCGCCTTGATGCCTTCCCACATCCACTCGTCGTCCTGGTTGGCGACAGAGTCACCGGTGCCTGCCTCGCCTTCGACGACGCGGGCGACTTCGATGATGTCGACTTCGGTGACGATGCCGGCCAGCGAGGTTTCCTCGTCGAGGACGACGGCGTACGGGACGTTCGCGTAGTAAATCTCACGCTCGACGACCGGGAGGGGCGTCTCGACGTACGTCGTGTTGACGTTCTTCGACGCGAGGTCACCGACGAGTGTCTCTCCGTCGATGTCGCCGCGCGCGATGGCACGGACCACGTCGGTCACGGTGATGATGCCCTCGATTTCGTCGCCGTCCACGACGGGGATTCGGCGGGCGTCTTCTGCGACCATCGTCGCAGCGACTGTGTCTAAGTCGTCGTCTGCGCTCGCAGTCGGCACCTCGCGCACGAGGACGGCGAGTTGGTCCTCGTCGGGGTGCTTGATGAGGTCTTCTCGGGAGATGAGGCCGCGATACGTCGCGCCGTCGTCGGTCTCTTTTACGACGGGTACGGAGGAGAAGCCACGCTCTTGGAGGTATTCCAGAACGTCGTCGCGGGTGCCCGGAAGGGACACGGTCACGACCTCCTCACCGGGTGTCATCGCGTCGGCTACTTTCATACCCCCGCTTTCATCCCCCCGCCTAATGTACTCTGCGAACGCTCTCGCCTCGTTGACACACTAAGTGGGGTTCGTTCGGGCCGTCGCGTCGGAGAGAACAGTTACGCGTCGGCGTCGTCTGCGGCGTCGTCCGTCGTCTCGTCGTCGCCGGCGTTCGGCGCGAACCGACGGACGGCGTCGAGGTCGGGGAAGAATTTGTCGGGGTCGTCGTGTTCGACGACGCCGACGAGGGTTCCATCGAGTTTCTGGAGATAACTGTACATGCGACCCCGTTCGATGGCCGTCGTCGCGCAGTTGAGCGCGTGACGCAGTTCGAACGCCCCGGCGACGAACACGGCCGTCTGGATGTCTGGCGCGAACAGGGCGGTCACCATGTAGACGAGTCCGTCGTTCTCCGCCCGGTAGATTTCGTACTCGGGGAACGACGACTCCTCGAAGAGGTCGGCGACGTCTTCGGCTTTGTCGCCCGGCACGACGTACGCGATACCGAACGCTTCCTCGTCCGCTTTCGCGTCGCCGGGGCCGAACGTGCCAGTGTCGCCTGCGGCGATACGCACGGTGTCCCACCCCTCTTCTTCGTACTCGTCGGCCAGCGCTGTCATGTCGTCGAGGGTCGCACCCCACGCCTCGCGACGGCGGTCCGCCTCGCTCGCGATTCGTTCGACGTTGGGTACGTCTTCGTCTCCAGACTCGACCATATCTGTGGTGGACGATGGATATGGTAAAAGGCATCGGACCACAGGGCGCGACGTGACGCCCGATTCGGCGACTCGCCGTCGCCGTCAGTAGTTGATGCCGAAGACGACTTCCATGACGAACGACGTGGCGAGGATACAGACCGCCGCGAGGAACAGTTTCGCCCCACTCGACGGACGTTCGTCCGGTTCCGGACGGAGTGCCGGCGGCAACACGCGGTCGAGGAGGCCCCCGACGAGTTTCTCGATACCGACGGGTTCGTCGTCGCCGGCGAACAGGCCGCCGTCGTCTCGGCCGCCTTTCCACGCCGCTTTCGGACGGAGTTTGAGCGACGCGTACGCGAGCATCGTGAAGCCGAGGAAGAACATCAGCCACTTCGCACCCGGCAGTCCGCCGCCGGCGGCGAAGCTCACGGTCGCGGTGAACGCGAAGACCACGCCGGTGAGGAAGATGGCGTAGACCACCGTGTCGATGGTCTTGACACCGATTCGGCGTGGGTCGAACTCCATCGATTACTGGACGAGTGTCTCGAAGACTGTTGCCGGTTCTTCGTACTCCTCGTCGTGACGGTGACAGAGGCTCAGTCGGCCACGGTCGCCGACGCCGAGTTGGTCGGGTCGCTCCCGGTCACAGATGCTCCCGAACTCCTCGCGGAGGTAGGTGCGTGCTGCGTCTTCGTCGTCGTTCTCTGCGTAGTCTGCGGCCTCGCGGAGGTGGTCCATCACGTCCGCCGGAACGTCGAGGCCACCGAACAGTTCGGTGAGTGTCTCGTCCATACCGGCTTGGTGCGTCTCGCGGCCGAGAAGGTCGCGGACGCGGTCCGACAGCGACGGTTCTGCACGTGAACGCTCTCGGAGGACTTCACGGAACACTTCGATGCGCTCCCAGAGGTCGTCGTCGAGCGTCCGGTACTGCTCGGGGCGAATCTTGACCGGACAACGGGTCGAGAACGGACACCCTGCTGGCGGGTCGCGCGGGCTCGGCGGCGTGCCACGGAGCGTGATACGGTCGCGCTCGGCCGTCGGGTTCGGTTCGGGAATCGACGACAAGAGCGCGTGCGTGTACGGGTTCGCCGGCGACTCGAACATCTCGTCGGCCGGACCAATCTCCATGATGTTACCGAGGTACATCACCGCGACGCGGTCACAGATGTGCTTGACGACTGCGAGGTCGTGGGCGATGAAGAGGTACGTCAGGCCGAACTCGTTTTGGAGGTCTTCGAGCAGGTTGAGAATCTTCGCCTGCACCGACACGTCGAGTGCCGAGACCGGTTCGTCGAGGATGATGAACTCGGGTTCGAGTGCGAGGGCACGGGCGATGCCGATACGTTGGCGCTGCCCACCGGAGAACTGGTGGGGGTAGCGGTAGTAGTGTTCTTCCTGCAGACCGACAGTCTCGAGGAGTTCGCGAACGCGCTGGCGACGCTCTTTCGGCGTCTTCCAGTCGTGCACGTCGAGCGGTTCACGGATGATTTCGCCGACCGTCATCCGCTCGTTGAGGCTCGAATCGGGGTCCTGAAAGACCATCTGCACGTCGTTGCGGAACTGTTTGAGGTCCGCACCGGACAGCGTCGTGATGTCCGTTCCGTCGAGTTTGACCTCGCCAGCGGTCGCTTCTTCGAGACGCATCAGCGTCCGCCCGAGCGTGGACTTTCCACACCCAGACTCGCCGACGAGACCGAGCGTCTCGCCGCGTTCGATGCTGAACGAGACGCCGTCGACTGCCTTCACAGGGTTGCTGCTGAGCAGGCCGCCGTCCTCGTAGTACGTCTTGAGGTCGTTGACTTCGAGGAGTGTCTCTCCGGATTCGTGGCTCGTCTTTTCTTCTTCGGTGGACGTCGTACTCATCGCTGGTCACCTCCGTCTGTGCCGCCCGAGCGGTGGACGTCGACTGCCTCCGCCGTCGGGAGGTCTTCTGGGTAGAGCAGACACGATGCACGGTGCTGGGTCGCGTCGTCACCCACGTCGACTGGGACCGGGTGGACCGTGTCACACTCGGCGAACGCCTTGGAGCACCGCGGTGCGAATCGGCAGTAGGTCGGTTCTTCGTTCGGCGTCGGCACGTCGCCTTCGATGGTCGCGAGGCGACCACCTTCTTCGAGTCCCTGTCCGGGAATCGAGCCGAGGAGCCCCTGCGTGTAGGGGTGCTTCGGCGACTCGAACAGTTCGACGACCGGTGCGCTCTCGACGATTTCGCCCGCGTACATCACGTTGACGCGGTCTGCGATTTCTGCGATGACACCCATGTCGTGGGTGATGAACATGATGGCGAGGTCACGTTCTTCCTGGAGTTCTTCGAGGAGTTCCAGAATCTGCGCCTGGATGGTCACGTCGAGTGCCGTCGTCGGTTCGTCACAGATGAGCAGTTCGGGGTCGCACGCGAGGGCCATCGCGATGACGGCACGCTGTCGCATCCCACCAGAGAACTGGTGTGGGTACTCGCGGATGCGACGGTGCGCGTCCGGAATCCCGACTGCTTCGAGCAGTTCGATTGCCTCGCGCGTCGCCTTGCCACCGCTCATGCCGCGGTGCAGACGGAGCGCTTCTTTGATCTGGTTCCCGACGGTGTAGACGGGGTTCAGACTCGTCAACGGGTCTTGGAACACCATCGCGATACTGCCGCCTCGGATGCGGCGCATCTGCTTGGGTGTCTTGTCGAGCAAGTCCTCGCCGTCGTACATGATGCGACCGTTCTCGATGCGACCCGGATTGTCGACGAGTCGCATGATAGACCGCGCGGTGACGGACTTCCCGGACCCGGATTCACCGACGATACCGACCGTCTCACCACGGTGGATGTCGAACGAGATGCCGTCGACGGCGCGGATGACCTCTTTGTCCGTGTAGAACGCGGTGCGAAGGTTCTCGACCGACAGAATCGGTTCGCCCTTCTGGCGCGTCTCGGGTTGCTGTTCGGTGCTCATGCGCCACCTCCGGTCGCCGCGGCCTCGTCACCGGTGTCGGCCTGCGGGTCGATTGCGTCGCGGATACCGTCACCGAACGCGTTCAGCCCCGTCACGACGAGCGTGATGAGCACGCCGGGGAGCAGCGAGATGTGCCACGAGGGACTCGCGACGTACTGCTGTCCGTCGGCGATGAGACGGCCCCACTCGGGCGTCGGTGCCGTGATACCGAGACCGAGGTACGAGAGGCCGGCCACACTGATGATGATACCACCGAGGCTGAGCGATGCGTAGATGAGCATGTAACTGAATACGTACGGAGCCATGTGCTTGCGCATGACCTGCCCCGGCGTCTGACCGAAGGATTTCGCGGCGTCGATCCAGTCCTGCTCGGACACCTGGAACGCTGGACCACGTATCGACCGCCAGATGAACGGCCAGTAGACGAGGCTGAAGATGAGGATGATGAGCACTGCGCCGTCGTACAACTCCCTCACCCAGGTGTTCTGGAAGATGACGAGCATCAAGATGAGGACCATGATGACCGGCAACGCCTGTATCGAGTCACTCGCGAGCACGATGGCCAGGTCGGCGAGGCCCTTGTAGTAGGCTGTTAGCATGGCTAACGAGAGCCCGATGATACCAGCGATTCCCATGGCGACGGTGGCGATGGTGAGCGATATCCTCGCTCCGAACACCACTTGTGTGAACAAGTCCTTCCCATTTGTCGCTGTCCCGAAGGGATGGAACCTGCCGAAGTCGTCGTAGGTCATCGGTGCGACGTTCTCGTCACCAGCACCCTGCGACCCAGACCCGAGGTTCGCTTCGCCGACGAGAACCGTCTGGACGGACTGGCTCTCGTCGTCCCAGTAGCTGACTTCGTAGTCGTACGGTTGGAGGATGTTCTCCTCCATGGTGGTCGGCCCGAGCGCGGGGGCGAATACCGCCATAACCACAAACGTGATAGTAATGATAAGTCCAAACTGGCCCCAGGTGTGACCCCGGAAGCGGTTGACGACGTCGTCACGCGGCGTCCAGTCGACGCGGCGGTAGTACCGTCGGTAGCGATTGTAGCCGTTCCAGAGCCAGCCGAGGACTGCGAAGGCGTACGCGTACACGACGGTGACGCGAACTGCCCACGCCGCGGCGGGTGAGAGACCGAGGAAGGTTCCGACCCACTGCGACCCGTCCCAGTAGCCCTGATTCGGGATGAAGTCGCGGGAGACGAGCGTCGGGATGCCCTTGAGCGACTCCTGGAGAGAACTCACTGCAGCGGCACCGGGGTCTCCCGGCAGGAGGTTGACGACGACGCCAGCGATGGCACCGACGACCTGAAGGATTGCGCCAAGTTCGACGCCGAGGAGGACCACACCGATTGCGGCCCAAACCAGCGCTGGTTGGGGATTCTCAGCGACTCGTTGTCGAAGCGGTATTTCGGTTTCTGTTGGTGTACTCACTGTGATTCACCCCTCGTACCCGACGCGCGGGTCGATGACTGTGTACAGGAAGTCCTGCAAGATGTTCGTGCCAACCAGGATGAGGATGAAGATGTACATCAGCGTCCCGATGAGTGGCAAGTCGCCGTTGATGGCTGCGTTGAAGAACAGCCATCCGAGCCCGTTGATGGCGAAGACGGTCTCGACGAAGACGGACCCGCCGAGGAGCAAGAACGCCTCGCCCGTGATGATGGGGACGAGCGGGATGAGCGCGTTGCGGAAGATGTGCTTCCAGACGAGCGAGCGACCGGAGACACCTTTCGCGCGGGCCGTCTCGACGTAGTTCGAGTTGATGGTCTCGAGGACTGCCGTCCGGCCGATACGCATCTCGTTACCCATCGACGCCGACCCGAGGACGAGCGCCGCAGGTGCAATCTGCTTCGTCGCCCTGACGAACGAGTTGATCCATCCACCGGGGTCTTCGATGAATCCCTGTAGCGGTGATTGGAAGAAGCCGAGTGCTGGCGGTGTGACGACGTTCGTCTTTACGATCCACGTCTGCCACGTGAAGAATCCATTCGTCCACTGCCCGGTCTGTGAGAGGGCAGTGACGAGCATAATTGCCAGCCAGAAGTTCGGCATCGCACGCCAGACGATTCCGCCGAACGATGCGACGTAATCGGAGAGCGTGTTCGGGTTCAGCCCGGCGTAGAACCCGAGCGGGATTCCGACGAACAGTGCGATGAGGACCGACCAGAAGCCGAGCCAAATCGTCCGTGGCGCGTACACCTGGATGAGTTCGTACGCCGTCGTCCCGGGCGCGATGACCCACGACTGGCCGAGTTGGAACGTGAACAGCCGGTACATGAAGTCGAAGTACTGGCTCCAGAGTGGTTGGTTCAATCCGAGGTTATTTCGAATCTGCTCGGCCGCCTGTGGGTTGTATTGCGTCCCCAAAATCGCTGAGACGGGGTCGAGGGGACCCAGACGGATGAGCGCAAACGTAATCGTCGTCCCGAAGATGACGACAGGAATCGACATCAGTACCCTGCGGAGGAAGTACTGCCATCGACTCATGGCATCACCTCGCAGACCGTTCGAGCGGACATTATTGTAAGGGTTTAATGAGTGGGATGGATATGTCTTGCGCTTCGGAGTCTTAATCTCGAACTTTCGAGACCTCTTTCAGCCCAATCTTACAGATAGCGGTGACTAACTGCACGCATGTCAAAAATATTTGAGCGTTCTGATTTCGGCGACGGGCGCGTGACCGTTGCCGGTGTGAACGCGATTACCGGTTGAGGGTAACGTTGTTCAGCTTCTGGCGGCTTGGACCCATGCCACCGAACGGCTCGATGTTGACGGTGTCGTACCAGAACCGCTCGTCCTTGCGGTTGTAGATGGTGAGCATCGCGACGTCGTCCCAGTTGGATTCCTCGATTTCGACGTAGGCTTCGTCACGAACAGCCTGGGCGTCGTCGGTCGGCGCCGGGTTGTTGACGACACGCTGGTAGGCGTCGGCCGCCTTCTGGTAGGAGTCGCCGTTGTCGGTCGTCCAGTTGACGTACGAGATGGGACCCTGCTGGGAGGTGTCCGTTTGCGGCGGGTTGAGCAGCTGGAGGAAGTTGTCCGCTGCTGGCCAGTCAGCGATCCAGCCGAGGGTGTACGCTTCGAGCTGACCGTTGCGGCCGCGCTCGAGGAGCGTCGAGAAGTCGGCCTTCTGAATCTTCATGTTGACGTGAGCCGACGCGAGCTGGTCGCGCAGGATCTTCGCCATCTCTTCCCACGTGTCGGAGTTGTACTGGGTCCACTGGACCTCGAACTTGTTGTCCGGGCCGTAGCCAGCTTCTTCCATGACCTCGCGGGCCTTCTGGATGTTGGTCTCGGCGACGCCGTACGGGTAGTCGGACTCGACCTTCTCCTGTGCGGCCTGTGCGCCACCCGGGTAGATGGTCGGCGGCGTGAAGATGTACGCCGGGGAACCGCGGCCCTTGAACACTTCTTCGACCATCTGGTCTTGGTTCAGGACGTACGCGAACGCCTGGCGGACCGGCTTGGGGACCTTCTTCATGTTGAAACCAACGTAGAAGATGGACAGGGTCGGAACGCCGACGTAGTTGACCGTCTTACCGTTGCGGACTGGGCCGTACGTACCGATTTCACGGCCGAACTCGTCCGTCGACTCGATAGAGACCTTACCGGGGTCGTACTGAGCCGTCGGCATGCTGAAGTAGTCCGCGTTCTCGTTCATCGCGTAGTTGTAGCGGGCCGTGTCGTCCTCGATGACCTGCCAGCGGACGTTGTCGACCTGCGCGGCCTCTCCGTAGTAGTCGTCGTACTTGGAGACGGCTGCTGCGGTACCCTTCTCCCAGAAGGCGAGTTCGAACGGACCTGCGCCGACAGGGTTCTTGCTGGCGAAGTCCGTGTACTCCATCTCGCCATCGTACTCGTCGAGGTCGCCGACGATACCTTCGGGGTACGCGGCGAACGAGGTGTACGCGAGCATCTCGAGGGTGTCGTGGAACGGTTCGCTGAGGTTGACGACGAGTTCGGTGTCGCTCGCGGCTTCGACGCCGAGCGAACCGGGCA
Organism: Haloferax profundi; assembly: GCF_001469865.1. Classification (GTDB taxonomy): domain Archaea; phylum Halobacteriota; class Halobacteria; order Halobacteriales; family Haloferacaceae; genus Haloferax; species Haloferax profundi. The sequence continues at coordinate 18,246 of NZ_LOPV01000107.1, read as the reverse complement.
CGTAGCTACCTTCGCTGTCCGTCTCGTGTTCGACACCGATGGAGTCGAGGATGAAGTAGGCGCGACGGCTGTTCTCGGACGCGGCGAGACGCTCCCACGCGTAGACGAAGTCAGCTGCCTTGACTGCGCGACCGTCGTGGTAGGTCGCGTCTTCGAGCTGGAACGTGTAGGTCGTGAAGTCTTCCGAGGACGTGTAGTCCGCGGCGAGTTCGTTCTCGACCGTCGGGAGGCCGTCCGGATAGGACATCAGGCAGTCGAAGACCTGTTGAATGATGATACCGGACGAGGTGTCGGTCGCTGCGACGGGGTCGAGCGTGGTGATCGTACCCGTGAGGATGCGCTGGAAGACGGACCCGGACAGCTCGGTGCCGGTGTCTTCGGCTTCCGTCTGCTGTTCGGTCGTCGTCTCTTCCTGTCCACCCGATTCGGTCGTCGTCTCTTCGCCGTTACCGCCGGTACAACCGGCGAGAGCGGCGGCCGTTGCGGCCCCACCCGTTGCCTTCAGGAAACGACGACGTGAGAGTTTGTTAGTGTCTGGCATTCGGGCCAATCTTCCCAGTCCTTGTGGATAAACTTACCGTATTCGATTTGTTTGATATAGTATAGCGTGGTAGGGGTGTAGTTCCCTACCCAAACGGCGAATTCTGCCACACGAATCGCTCAAACGGTCATTTTACTATCTAAACCAGTTTTAGAGGCAACAGAATCGACTGAGACGACACGTGCGCGTCTGCCGTTTCGGGCAACTTATATAGGGGTGACACTACGTATCATACATGACGCCGGATGCGAAGGCTTCCGTCGACGACTCGGGCGCCGAGGTCATGGCCTCGGTGGACAGCACCCAGACGGGCCAGCGTCTTATTATCGCGGACATCTCCCGCGACGACGCGTGGCTCGCGGCCGACGTAGCCGACGCACTCGCACTCGACGACTGGCGATAAACCGGTTCGGCATCGACGACTCGATTTTTCGTCTCGTCCACCGCGGACGAGACCATTTACATTTTAGTCCGACTCGCTCGTGGTACGTCGCATGAACGCTCGAGCGGTGACAGTCAGCGAGGAGTATCTCGCACGCCTCGAACACGGTGCAGACTGGCGCGAGGAGATTGAGGAGTTCTGCGCGCGGAAGGACATCGAGTCCGCGTGGTTCAACGCGATGGGTGCCGTGCAGGACGCCGAAATCTGGTTCTACGACCAGGACGACCAGGAGTATCAGTCTGTCACGTTCGACGAACCGCTCGAAGTCGCCGCCTGCGTGGGGAACGTCTCACTCCTCGACGGCGAACCGTTCGCCCACACGCACGCGGTGCTCTCGCGACGAAGCGGTCAGTCGCTCGCGGGCCACCTCGACTCGGCGACAGTGTTCGCTGGCGAAGTGAATCTCCGCGTGTTCGACGAACCACTCGAACGCGAACACGACGACGTAACCGACCTGGACCTCTGGTTGTAAACCGTGCGAGAGGAGGACGAGCGCTACTTCGCGCGCATCGAAGACCGTCTCGACGAAGCGTTCGAGTTAGCGCGCGCCGCGAAAGCGCAGGGACACGACCCGAAGACGAACGTGGAGATTCCGGTCGCCAAAGACATGGCCGACCGTGTCGAGAACATTCTCGGCATCGACGGCGTCGCCGAACGCGTCCGTGAACTCGAAGGACAGATGTCTCGCGAAGAGGCGGCGCTGGAACTCGTGACCGACTTCGTCGACGGCAACGTCGGTGACTACGACTCCCGCGAAGGCAAAGTGGAAGGTGCGGTTCGCACCGCCGTCGCCCTCCTCACCGAAGGTGTGGTCGCCGCACCAATCGAGGGAATCGACCGCGTCGAGATTCTCGAAAACGACGACGGAACCGAGTTCGTCAACGTCTACTACGCCGGGCCGATTCGCTCTGCGGGTGGGACCGCACAGGCACTCTCGGTCCTCGTCGCCGACTACGCCCGGTCGCTGCTCGGCATCGACGAGTACAAAGCACGGAACGACGAGGCAGAGCGCTACGTCGAAGAAATCAACCTCTACGACAAGGAGACTGGCCTTCAGTACTCCCCGAAAGACAAAGAGACCCGCTTCATCGCCGAGAACATGCCCATCATGCTCGACGGCGAGGCGACGGGTGACGAGGAAGTCTCGGGCTACCGTGACCTCGAACGCGTCGACACCAACTCCGCCCGCGGTGGGATGTGTCTCGTCATGGCAGAGGGCATCGCGCTCAAGGCCCCGAAGATTCAGCGGTACACCCGCCAACTCGACGAAGTCGACTGGCCGTGGTTACAAGACCTCATCGACGGGACCATCGGCAAGGACGATGGCAAAGACGACGCTGAGTCTGCCGACGAAACCGACTCCGACGAGGGTGACGAGGCCGAGTCCGACGTCGCCGCCGACGAGACGTCACCAGACGAACCCGAAGGCTCCGTCCGCGTCGAACCCGCGACGAAGTTCCTCCGTGACCTCATCGCTGGCCGTCCCGTCTTCGGCCACCCCTCCGCACCCGGTGGGTTCCGTCTCCGATACGGCCGCGCCCGCAACCACGGATTCGCAACCGCGGGCGTTCACCCTGCGACGATGCACATCGTGGACGACTTCATCGCCACCGGGACGCAGATAAAGACCGAACGCCCCGGGAAAGCGGGCGGCGTCGTCCCCGTCGACTCCATCGAGGGCCCGACGGTCAGACTCGCCAACGGTGACGTTCGCCGTATCGACGACCCCGAGGAGGCCGAAGAACTCCAGAACGGGGTCGAGAAGATTCTGGACCTCGGCGAGTACCTCGTCAACTTCGGCGAGTTCGTCGAGAACAACCACCCGCTGGCACCCGCGTCGTACGTCTTCGAGTGGTGGATTCAGGACTTCGAGGCGACAGGTGCCAACGTCCAGGCACTCCGGGACGACCCGACTATCGACCTCGAACACCCGAGCGTAGACGACGCGCTCTCGTGGGCGACCGAGTTCGACGCGCCACTCCACCCCGAGTACACGTACCTCTGGCACGATATCTCGGTCGAACAGTTCGACAGACTCGCGGACGCTGTCGCTGCCGGCGATATCGTCGCCGCGGAGGCGGACGGTGGGACCGGCGTCGGCGTCGATGCCGACAACGAACCCGAAGGGGGTGAACAGGGGACGCTCGTCCTCGAACATACGCCCGGGGTCCGCGAGACACTCGAACACCTCCTCGTCGCGCACCGCCAGACCGACGACGAACTCCGTGTTCCTATCTGGCGGCCCCTCGCGCGGACGCTCGGCCTCACCGACGGTCGGGAACGGACGTGGACGCTCGACGACCTGTCTGACCGCGCCCGCGAGTGGGACGCGGGTGACAACGCTATCGAGGCGGTCAACGAAGTCGCCCCGTTCACCGTCCGTGAACGCGCACCGACCCGCATCGGAAACCGGATGGGTCGCCCGGAGAAGTCCGAGCGCCGTGACCTCTCGCCAGCAGTTCACACGCTCTTTCCCATCGGTGAAGCAGGTGGCAGTCAGCGCGACGTTGGCGACGCCGCCCGCGAGTTCGGTGACTCCGGCAAGCGCGGCCACGTCTCCGTCCGAGTCGGGAAGCGGAAGTGCCCCGACTGCGGGGCATTCGGGTTCAAGCCGAAGTGCGAGCAGTGTGGTGGCCACACCGAACCACACTACGAGTGTGACGACTGTGGCACCGTCGTCGAACCCGACGAGTCGGGTCGCGTCTACTGTGAACGGTGTGAGTGGGACGTCGAGAGCGCCGAGTGGCAGGACATAGACCTGAACACCGAGTACAGAAACGCCCTCGAATCCGTCGGCGAACGCGAGTCGTCGTTCAAGATTCTGAAGGGCGTGAAGGGTCTCACCTCCGCGAACAAGACGCCCGAACCCATCGAGAAAGGCGTCCTCCGGGCGAAACACGACGTCTCGTCGTTCAAAGACGGGACCGTCCGCTACGACATGACCGACCTGCCCGTCACGGCGGTCCGCCCCGAAGAACTCGACGTGACGGCCGACCACTTCCGCGAACTCGGCTACGAGACGGACATCGATGGCGACCCCCTCCGCTTCGACGACCAACTGGTCGAACTCAAAGTCCAGGACATCGTCCTCTCGAACGGTGCGGCGCGACACATGATGCAGACGGCGAACTTCGTCGACGACCTCTTAGAACAGTTCTACGGTCTCGACCGGTTCTACCAGATGGAGGAACGCGACGACCTCATCGGTGAACTCGTCTTCGGGATGGCACCGCACACGTCCGCGGCAGTCGTCGGGCGCGTCGTCGGATTCACGACCGCAGCGGTCGGCTACGCGCATCCGTACTTTCACGCAGCGAAACGCCGGAACTGCGATGGGGACGAAGACTGTGTCATGCTGCTCATGGACGGCCTTCTCAACTTCTCCAAGGAGTTCCTCCCGGACAAACGCGGTGGACAGATGGACGCACCGCTCGTGATGTCCTCGCGCATCGACCCCTCGGAAATCGACGACGAGGCGCACAACATGGACATCGTTCGGCAGTACCCGCGAGAGTTCTACGAGGCGACCCTCCGGATGGAAGACCCAGACGACTGGGAAGACGAGGTCACCATCGCCGAGGAGTACCTCGGCACCGACCGCGAGTACACCGGATTCGACCACACCCACGACACGACAGACATCGCCGCCGGTCCGGACCTCTCTGCGTACAAGACGCTCGGGTCGATGATGGACAAGATGGACGCCCAACTCTTCCTCGCGCGGAAACTCCGCGCCGTGGACGAGACTGACGTGGCTGAGCGTGTCATCGAGGGCCACTTCCTCCCGGACCTCATCGGGAACCTCCGTGCGTTCTCCAGACAGGAGACACGCTGTCTCGACTGCGGGGAGAAGTACCGCCGGATGCCACTCACTGGTGAGTGTCGCGAGTGCGGCGGGCGGGTGAACCTGACTGTCCACCAAGGGTCCGTAAACAAGTACATGGACGTCGCCATCGACGTCGCAGAAGAGTTCAACTGCCGCGACTACACGAAACAGCGCCTCGAAGTCCTCGAAAAGAGCCTCGAATCCATCTTCGAGAACGACAAGAACAAACAGTCGGGCATCGCGGACTTCATGTAGGCTCTGTCGAGGGATTTTTCCTCCAGGTTTTCGAGCCGAGTGGCTCGTTCACTCGGCGTAGAAAAAGTGGAGAACGAGTAGTCGGGCATCGCGGACTTCATGTAGGTTCTGTCGAGGGGTTTTTCCTCCAGGTTTTCGAGCCGAGTGCGTAGAAACGACGCACAGCGGTGTCGCCGGCGACGACACTATGGTCGCACTGTGATATCTGCCCTCGAGTCTGCACTTCAGGTGTGTGGTGTGCCTCTTCACCACGTCTATCTAGAACGTCGTACGTTCGTGCCCATCCTCGTCCAGCAGTGAGTAGTGTTTGTCCGGCGCGCGCGTAAGGCAAACATTGCCACACTGCTCCACGTCGATGACCATCACGAAGGTGATGAGCACCACGACGACGTTCTGCTCGTGGCGGCTATCGAGGACTGTTTCAGACCACAGTACGATTCTATATCGCGACATTTGGTTTATTACTTATATTGGGGTGTGCCGACCTGCCCTCTCGGTGACGGCGTTGGCCGTCCGAATTTAGGTGGTGTATGACGTATGTTCACACATGAGTGGTGAGACACAGCCAACCGTCGGCATGGCGGTGTACGCGGAGGATGGGACCAAAATCGGCAGTATCCGAGGATTCGACGAAGATGGGTTCTACGTCACGACTCGCGAGGGACTCGCCGCGATGTCCATCGAACACGAGCGTGCGGGCCACGAGTTCGGCGAAGCGGAGTTGATGTGGCGGTGCAGCGACTGCGGCGAGATGGGTGACATAGAGCAGATACCCGACTCGTGCCCGAACTGCGGTGCCGCGCGCGAACAGATATACTACTGGACCGAAGACTGACGTCACCCGGGAGACTCCTCGATTTTTATCGCCCGACGAGAACCTGTAGCCATGCGAATCCTCGTCTTCGGTGCGGGGAGTCTCGGAACCCTCGTCGGCGGACTCCTCGCGTCGGTTCACGACGTGACCCTCGTCGGCCGAGACCGACACGTCTCGCGCGTCTCGAAGACCGGTCTCGATATCGTCGGCGCCGAGTCCGCACACGTCTCACCGGCGGCGACGACGACAGAAACGGGACACGGCGCAGACGTGGCGCTGGTGACTGTCAAGTCGTTCGACACGCGTGCGGCGGCCGAGGCTCTCGAAGCGTGCGACGTCGACGCCGTGCTCTCGCTCCAAAACGGTATGACCGAAGAGGTGCTCGAATCGTCTCTCGACGTGCCCGTACTCGCGGGCACTGCGACCTACGGCGCTCGCCTCGTCGCGCCCGGTCGCGTCGAGTGTACCGGCATCGGCCGTGTCGTCTTGGGTGCTCTCGATGGGGGCACCTCTCCCCTCGCCGAACGGGTTGGAAAGGCCTTCCGCGACGCGGACATCCGGACGCTCGTCGCCGCCGACATGCCCCGGCGACGATGGGAGAAACTCGCCGTGAACGCCGGCATCAACGCCGTCACTGCACTCTCGCGGGTCGAAAACGGGAGACTCGCGTCCCACGAGGCACGTGAGGTCGCCCACCGCGCCGCACGTGAGACTGCCCGCGTCGCCCGATTCGAGGGTGTCCGACTCCCGAACCGTGTCGCCCGCGAGGCTATCGACCGCGTCGTCGACCAGACCGCCGCGAATCGGTCGTCCATGCTCCAGGACGTCGAGGCTGGAAAGCGAACCGAGGTCGACGCAATCAACGGTGCAGTCGTCGACACCGCGACGAAATACGACTACGAGGTTCCGACGAACCGGACGCTCGCGGCGCTCTTGCGGGCGTGGGAACGAGGAGAAGGACTTCGGTAGGCGCGGTTCCGACCGCGGGCGTCAAGCCACCCCGGACCGTCGTGCCGACATGAACCAACAGACCGCGTGGCTCGTCCTCGTCGGTGCCGCCGTCTTCGAGACAGCCTGGGCGATTGGACTGGAGTACGCGGATGGCTTTACCAACCTCAGAGCCAGCGTGTTCGTCGTCGTCACCCTCGCAATTAGCATGGCGGGTCTCGCGAAGGCCGTCGAAGTGCTGCCAGTCGGGACTGCCTACGCTGTCTGGACCGGCATCGGCGCCGTCGGGACGGTCCTGTTAGGAATCGTCCTCTTCGACGAGTCTACGTCGGTGATTCGACTCGCGTGTATCGTCGCCATCGTCGCGGGTGTCGTCGGCCTTCGTGTCACGGCCTAAAAACGGGGTTCTGCGCGGCTCTCTTATTCGAGGTAGCCGAGGTCGCGGAGTCGTTCCTGTGCTTCGTCGTCCATCTGGTCGACCGAGTCGTCGGACACGTCGGTATCGAGGGCGTCGGTCCACGCGCCACCGGCCGCGTCTTCGAACCCACTGAGTGCGGCCTCCGTCTCGGCGATGGCCTCGTCGTCCGACTCTGCGAGGTTTTCGGTCTCGTCGGGGTCCTCGTCGAGGCGGTAGGCTTCGTCCTCGATGCGGTCGATTCGAGTGTACTTCGCGTCGACGCGGCGGGCAGCACGCATCCGCGAGTAGAAGCGTGAGTCCTCCGGGAGGGTGATTCCCGCCTTCGAGGCCTTCTCTTCTAATTGTTTGAGTTCGACGACGGGGCGCGAGTACTCGACGAAGGCGTACTGCCCATCGTGGTGCTGTCCGGGGTCACCGTTGCTCGCGTCGGCGAAGTCGCGGTAGTTCGCAGAGAGGAGCGACCGAGTTCGGTCGAGCGCGACGGCGTCCTCGCCGGGTTTGGCGGGTTCACCACCTTCGACGCCCAGCGAGTCGAGGACCGTGTGATAGAGGTCGACCAGTTCGACCTGGTCGTCGCGGCGTCCGGTGCCGAGTGCCGGATGTTTGACCATGAGTGGGACGTTGATGAGTGGGTCGTACAGGCAGAACTCGTGGCCGTAGAGGCCGTGCTCGCCGTGGAGTTCGCCGTGGTCTGCGCAGACGACGACCATCGTGTCGTCCCACTTCCCGGTCGCTTTGAGGTGGTCGAATAGGCGGGTGAGTTGGTCGTCGATGTGGGCGATCTCGGCGTCGTAGAGGCCACGGATGTCCTCCCACTCGTCGTCGTCTATTTCGTACGCGCCGGCGTTGTACTCCTTGGAATTCTGGCACACGTCGGTCGAATCGACGCCCGGAGCGAACTGCTCTTTGTACTCTTTGGGCGGGTGGTACGGCAGGTGCGCGTCCATGAGGTTGATGAACGCGAAGAACTGGTCGGAGTCGTCGACGAAGTCGATGGTTCGGTCGATGACCGTGGGCGTCTTCGAGTCAGCACCTTCGCCGCCGGCGAGATACTCGTGGGCGGTGTTGCCGAGACTGACGAGTTTGTCGGCGAGTGCGCGGAGGGTATCGCTGTCGTTCATCGTCTTCCACGCCTTCGCCAACGGGCCGGAGAGGAAGTCGCCCGGCATGACTTCGAAGAAGTTGTCCTGGTCTCCGAACCCGTCGGTCAGGTGGGTGTAGGGCGTAATCCACGCGTTCGAGGAGTAGCACGCGGTGTCGTACCCGGCGGCCGAGAGCGTCTGGGCCAGCGTGGTCGCGCCTTCGAGGTAGGGGTTCTCCTGGTCGGCACCGTGTTGGCTCGGGTACATGCCGGTGAAGAGCGAGGCGTGAACCGGGAGGGTCCACGGCGCGGGCGCGACGGCCTGTTCGAAGACGGTCGCCTCTTCGGCGAACTGGTCGAGGCCCGGCGTCGTCGGGCGGTCGTAGCCGTACGGCGTGAGGTGGTCCTTGCGGACCGTGTCCATGACGACGAAGAGGACGTTCTCGGGCGACTCGGCTGTCATACCCGTGGGTGGGGTGTAGTCGCCGATAAAACTCCTGTTCTCTGTCGCCCGTCGAACAGAAAGAACCCGAGAACCCGGTTTAGAAGGGTGCTTGCGGACCTTGGTCGTCTTCGCGGTCCTCGCTCGTGTCTCCGGGGAACGATGGGCTCACGTCGCCGCCGCGGCTCGAGCCACCCATGTCGCCGCCCATACCGGTGTCGGCGTGGACTTCGTTGATTTCGGGAATCTCCTTGACCATGCGGGTCTTGATGGCCTGGATGGTCATCGGGGAGATGCCACACCCAGAGCAAGCGCCGCCGAGGAGGACCGTGACCTCACCGGTCTCGCGGTCGAGGTCGCGGATGGCCGCACTACCGCCGTGCATCTGGATCTGCGGGAAGTTCCGACGGAGGAAGTTCACGACACGCTCTTTGAGGTCGTCTTCGCCGTCCTGCGTCTCCGTGCTCATGGACGCGCGTTCGGGGTGAACGGGCTTAGGCCTTTGGTTCGGTTACGCTTCGACGCCGAAGACTCGGCGCAGTTCACCTTCGATTTCGTCGACGTAGCGGTCGAGAACTGCGTCGAGTTCGTCGTCCGCGATTTCGACGGCAGTGAGTCGCTCCGGGGCGTTCTCGGGGAGTTCGACGAAGAAGTCGCCATCGTCGTAGAAGGGTTCAGACTCGTTGAGAATCTGCTGGTCGATGCCGTGGATGAGCGTCGAGTCGAACTCGTCGTTCATCGTCTCGAAGGCGTTCTTGTACGCCCGCTGGAGTTGGGGGAAGTAGTGGACGTACTTGTCTTCGAATTTCTCCGGGTCGAAGTCGGTCATACTCGGAGATTTCCCACTCGCGGCAAAAAATCGGACGATTGGCCGGCGAACGCTCGGCGGAGTGCGACGACTGCCGTTTCGTATAGCACCAGCCCGTTTATCACGGGGGTACTGGAGAGAGTGTGATGTCTCTCGAAACCGGGTCTAACGCGTCTCGAACGCGTGAATCGCTTCGATTAGCTGTTGCTCAGTGGTGGGTCTCGAAAATGGAGTGACGTGGTGCGGTCACTCGATGAGTGGGCTGTCCACGCGCGCGGCGCTGAGTTCGCTCGCCACGAAGATGGACACGAGTTCGCTGATCAGTTCGTCGTACGACTCGTCCTCTTCGAGGATCGCGTCCAGTCGCTCGACGGTTCGACGGTCCAACTCGACCGTCTCTGTTTGTACCTCCGGTTCGTACCCGACCGGGTAGTCGTATTCGAATTTGTTTCTTCTCGCGGTCGCCATCGTCTTGCCCCTCTCCGGCCGTGACGGCCGGTACCGTGTGATACACGAGCATATGATATGAGGATTTCGTGGATTTCCGTCTGTCACGGACTGGTTCGGACACACGAGAACGACGCAGGAAATTCAGGCGGACGCCATTGTAAACTGTATGTTGCTATATCGAATCGAAATGGGTGCGTCGAACGATTCCTGCTGCTCGTGTCGAACCCGTTCGCCCACGTGGTATTTGTTCTCGAGGAACATATGTTGGGCATGCCGAGTGACGCGGACCGCTACAACAAGAAGGGGGTTCTGAAGAAGAAACAGTACAAACGCGAGTTGAACCAGTTGCAAGAGGAACTGGTCAAACTCCAGTACTGGATCAAAGAAGAGAACCTGCGAGTCTGCGTCGTCTTCGAGGGACGGGACGCCGCAGGAAAAGGTGGTGTCATCAAGCGCATCACCCGCCGACTCAACCCGCGGGTCGCCCGCGTCGTCGCGCTTGGGAAACCCACAGAGCGCGAGCAAGGCCAGTGGTACTTCCAGCGCTACGTCGAACAACTCCCCACAGAGGGCGAGATGGTGCTGTTCGACCGGAGTTGGTACAACCGCGCCGGCGTGGAACGGGTGATGGGCTTTTGCACCGACGAGGAGTACGAAGAGTTCCTCCGAACCGCCCCCGAGTTCGAGCGAATGCTCGTCCGGTCCGGCATCATCCTCATCAAGTACTGGTTCTCCATCAGCGACGAGGAGCAAGAACGCCGCTTCCAGAAGCGCAACGAGGACCCGAAGCGTCGCTGGAAACTGAGTCCGATGGACCTCGAAGCACGCTCGCAGTGGGTCGAGTACTCGAAGGCGAAAGACGCGATGTTCGAACACACGGACATCGAAGAGGCCCCGTGGAACGTCGTCCACGCCGACGTGAAACGCCACGCACGATTGAACTGTATCTCGCACCTACTGGACCAGATTCCGTACGAAGACCTGACGCCCGACCCCATCGAACTCCCGCCGCGACAGAACGCCGACTACGACCGTCCGCCCATCGACGACCAGAACTGGGTGCCCGCGAAGTTTGGGTCGAATCCGGTCGACGACGAGTGAGGCTTACGCCAACTGCTCGCCGACGATGCGGTCTGCCTCGGCGATGAACTCCTCTACGGTCCCGTTCGGAATCGTCGCACCCGCCGCGACGTTGTGCCCGCCGCCGTCGCCGCCGACTGCTCGGGACGCCTCGCGCATGACGACAGAGAGGTCCAGTCCGTTCCTGACCATCACGTACGACCCGCGCGAGGAGACTTTCACGTCGCCGTCTTCGTTCTCGGCGAAGGCCAACACGGGAATCCCGTTCCGCGTCGCGTCGGTGCCGACGGCCATCCCGGCAACGATGCCGACGATTGTCTCGCGAATCTCGTCACCGGCGTCGAACCACTGAAGGTTCTCCTCGACGGTCAAGCCGTGTTCTTTCACCCACTGGAGGCCGTTCGAGAGGTTCTTGCGGTGATTGCGGAGGAGTCCCCGCGCCCTGTCGAGCGCACGGTCACGGTCACCGAGACAGACAGCGAGACCGACGTCGCCGCGGTCGTAGCGGGCCGTCGCGTTCAACAGCGTCGAGAACTCGCTCACGTCGCGGAGTTCGGTCCCCTCCTGTTCTTCTGAGAGGACGTACGTCGTCCCCACGAGGTCGTCGATTCGTCTGGCCGGCACACCGCTGGCGATGGCCCGACGAATCAGCGCACTGGCGAGCGTCTGGCGCTGGTCACCCGTCAGGTCGACCCAGCGCTTCCACTCGCCGTCGTCGTCGCGGCAGGGCACGTCGAGTTCGGTCAGGAACTCGATTGCTCCCGCTTCGTTGTTCGAGATGCCGGGGATACGCACGTCCGTCGCGTACTGGAGGAGTTTCGGGAGTGCGCGCGTCTGTCGGCCGTAGATTCGGAGGTCGGTGCCCTCTTCGACCACACCGGCGGCGACACCTTCCTCGACGATGCCCTCGTTGGCACCGGTGAGTGTCCCGTTGGTATCCTGCATGTCGCCGACTGCGCCGACGACGGCGAGGGCGGCGAGGTCACGGTTGTCGCCACCGTCGGGTTCGAGTGCGCGCGCGAGGACGTAACTCGCACCCGCCCCAGAGAGTTCGGTGGCCCCGTCGAGGCCGAAGCGAAGCGGGTTGAGGTGGTGTTCGGTCTCGACTCCGTCTGCGGGCTGGTGGTGGTCGGCGATGACTGGGTGGAAGTCGCCCGCCGCTTCGTGTTCGGCGATGATGTCGAGTTGCCCGCTGCCGAAGTCGGTAAAGAGGACGGTGTCGTAGTCGGTCGCCGCGATGTCGGCGATGGCTCGCTCGTCGAGTTGGCGACAGAACACCGTCTCGAACGGAATCTCGGCGCGTTCGAGCGCTGTCGAGGCGATGCCAGCGCTGGTCAACCCGTCGGCGTCGATGTGCGACGCGAGGAGTACCCGGTCGGCGTCGCGGAGGTGGTCAGCGCACGCCGCGGCGTGCTCGGTCAGGTCGGGGACGGGGCCTTCCATCTGTTGGGTACTCGCGTCGTCATCGGCATAAACGCTGGCAGTTCGGCGAGGAACGTCTCGATTCGACTGGCGGTCACGATGTGTGGCAGTGGTCCCGTGTTCGTACAAAAACCTTCGTCGGGAGAGTCGGGTCTGTGCCGAGTACCGTGCCGTCGGTTATCGTTCGAAGAACCGTTTCGTGGCCGCCCGGCACTCGTCGTCGGTACGAATCTCTTGGAAGGCACCGCGAATGCGCTCACGGGTGCCCGGATTTGCCGCCCCGACTGCTGCGTGCTGTTTCGCCAGTCGAGTCGAACGCCGCGGCGACGTGGCGATGGAGTCGACGAACTCACCGACCGTCGCGTCTAGTTTGTCGTCCGAGACGACACGGTTCACGAGTCCCCACTCGGCCGCCCGGTCCGCGTCGATTGGGTCGCCGGTCAGCGCGAGTTCCATGAGTCGTTTCTTGCCGACGGTTTCGGCCACGCGTTCGACCGCATAGGGAGGGTACGCGCCGATTGTCGTCTCGGGGAGCGCGAACGTGGCGTCCGGAACGGCGACGGCGAGGTCACACGCGGCGACGAGTTCACACCCGCCGCCGTAGGCGAGGCCGTTGACCGCGGCGACGACGGGGATATCCAGCGACTCGATGCCGAACAGCACGTCGTAGAGGCAGTCGGTCAGTTCCTCCACGTCGTCTGCTGTTTCGGCTTCTTCGATGAGGGCGATATCGTCGCCAGCGCAGAACACGTCTTCGACACCCGTGAGGACCGCGACCCGCGACTCTTCTGCCGCCCGGTCGAGGCCGTCACGGAGTTCCTGCCACCCGTCGAGGTGGAGGGCGTTCATCTTCTCGGGTCGGTCGAGCGTCAGCCAACTGGCGTCGCCGCGAGTGTCGTATCGTAACATGACACACAGTGCGCAGACGAGTGAGAATAGTCTGGGGGTTCACATGTGACAGTCGTCGGGAGTCGCTGCGAGTCGCGTCACCGAAGACGTCGCGTGACGACGAACAGCAGACTCGCCGCCGCCACGGTAGACACCGCGACGAACGCCCACCCGGCCGCGTAGCCAATCGACTCGACCACGATGCCGAACAACGGTGGCGCGAGCAGTCCACCAGTGTTGAGCGCGGTCTGTCCGCCGGCAGTCGCCGCGCCGATATCGTCGTCGTCGACGACGCCGCTCAGACAGGAGTAGAACACGCCCGTCGACCCGTGGATAGTGAGGCCGAGGGCGACGAACACGAGGGTGGTGAGGACGAGCGACCCGCCCGACCACGCGAGGAGGCCGAAGAGGACGACTGCACCTGCGAGTTGGACGAGTGCGACAGTCGCCGCGCCGCGCGCCCCGCCGAGTCGGTCGGCGAGACTCCCTGCTCCGATTCGGCCGATGCTTCCCGTCACCTGTGTCGCCGCGAGGACGCCACCCGCGAGTGCTGGTCCCGTCCCGACGACGTCCTGCACGTAGAGGACGGTGTAGCCGAGCATCGAGAAGATGGACGCGCCGATGAACAACGCGGCGGCGACGAGGGCGACGTAGGCCCGGTTGTCGCCCAATCCTGCGAGTCGCGGGCGTTCGAGACGCCCCGTTCCGGGACTCCCGCGGTAGCGGGCGGCGAAGAGGAGTGCGTACCCGAAGGCGACGACGGCGATGAGCCAAAACCCGACTTGCCACGCCGCGACGACGGCGATGCCGGTGATGATGAGCGACGAAGCACCGCTTCCGACGGTGACTCCGACCTGTTTCAGCCCCATCGCGAGGTTCTTGCTCCCGGCGGGTGCGGCGTCGACGATGCCGCGATTCGACGCGGGCATCGCCGTCGAGTAGGCCGCGCCGAGGAGGCCGGCGGTCCCCAACAAGAGCGCGTACGACGGCGCGAACGAGACGCCGACGAGGGCGACAGCGAGTGCGAGGAGGCCGACGACCATCACCGGTTTTTCGCCGTAGCCATCGACTGCCGCACCGCTCGGGAACAAGAAGAGCGTGTAGCCGAGCAACCCTGCCGTGAGAAAGACGCCGACGAGCGATTCGGACAGCGAGAACGCCTCGCGGACGAACCCCGTCGCGGCGAAGATGGTGTAGTAACAGAGACTGGCCGCCGTCTGCCACCCGGCGACGGTTGCGACGGCGCGCCACGACCCCTCGGTTGCCGACGCACGTGTCGCACCCGAGTCGCGGCGGCGCGTCCCCGTCACTCGTGATACGTCGGTGCCGCCGTCTCCACGACGTCGCACGCGAGTGCTTCGAACGTCGCCTCGCTCGGAACCACGTCGACGTCGATACCGAGCGATTCGGCCGTCTCCCGTGTCGGGGCACCGATTGCGCCCACGATGGCCGCGTTCAGGCCAGCGATTGCGTCCTCGCGGATGCCACGCTCGTCGGCGGCGTCGAGGAAGTGTTGGACCGTGAGCGACGAGGTGAACAGGGCCGCTTCGAGGTCACCGTCGGCGGCCATGACGGCCGACTTCCCGGCCCCTTCCGGGCGGACGAGGCGGTAGAGGACGGTTTCGTGAACGTCGGCACCGGCGTCGCGCAGGCCATCGAGGAGAACCTGACTCCCGTGGTCGCTCCGGGCGACTTCGACCGTCTCGCCTGCCACGTCGGGCGCGAGGTGTTCGACCAGTCCAGCGGAGGTGTACTCCTCGGGTACACGGTCGACGGTCCACCCGGCCTCACGGGCGGCGTCGGCGGTGGCGGGCCCGATACAACAGAGGACTGCGTCGCCCGGGTCCCACCCGGCCTCTGCGAGCAGTTCGACACCAGTCTTGCTCGTGAGGACGACGTACTCGGCGGGTTCGGGCGTGGCGTCGGTCGGTTCGACCGCGAGCATCGGGTCGGCGACGGGTGTCGCACCGAGCGACTCCAGCAGTTCGACTGCCGCGTCGATACGGTCGTCGTCTGGGCGGAAGACGGCGGCGCGAACCTGGTGGCTCATTCGTCGTCTGCCTCCTCGTCGCCGCTCTCCTTCACGTCGTCGGTCGATGCAGCGTTGGCCAGTGCGTCGATACCGCCGCCGCGCAGGAACGACTTGACGCGGTCACGCGTCGCCGCAACCTCGCCGATGACGGTGATTGCCGGCGGTTCGATGTCGGCCTCGTCGCGTGCCTCGACGATGGTGTCGAGAGTGCCGGTTGCGACGCGCATCTCGGGCCACGTCGCGCGTTCGATGAGGGCGACGGGCGTGTCGCCGTCCATGCCGGCGTCACGGAGTTCTGCGGTGTACAGCGGCAGTTTGCCGACGCCCATGAGGACGACGAGTGTCCCGCCCGTCGCGGCGAGTGCGTGCCAGTCGATTGCCGACTCCTCTTTCGTCGGGTCTTCGTGGCCAGTGACGAACGAGACGGACGAGACGTAGTCGCGGTGGGTGACGGGGATGCCCGCCGACCCCGGTCCCGCGACGGCAGAGGTGATGCCCGGCACGATATCGAACGGGATGCCGTTCTCGGCGAGGTGTTCCATCTCCTCGCCGCCGCGCCCGAAGACGAACGGGTCGCCGCCTTTCAGTCGGACGACTTCGTTGCCCTCGCGGGCGAGTTCGACCATCCGCGCGTTCGTGTACTCCTGCGGCGTCCACTCGCCGCCGGCGCGCTTTCCCACGTCTTCGCGCTTCTCCGGCGGAATCATCCCGAGAATCTCCGGGCCGGGGAGTTTGTCGTGGAGGACCACGTCCGCTTCGTCGATGAGGCGCGCGGCCTTCATCGTGAGCAGTTCCGGGTCGCCCGGACCGCTGCCGACGAGGTGGACGACACCGACAGAATCGGCGTCTGCTGCTTCGGAATCAGCGCCGGTCTGCTCGTCCGCACCTGCCATCTTACTCCTCCTCAGCTTCCTTTCTGGCGGCTTCGACCAGTTGGCCGGCACCGCGTTCGCGCAGGTCCGCCGCGAAGTCACGGGCGGCGTTCGCGTGGTTGCCGACCGGCAGGTTGCGGGACGTCTTGATGGCTTCCGACCCGTCGGTTGCGAGCACCTGCACGTCCACGTGGACGTGTTCGCCCTGCAGGAGGGCGTGGACGCCGACCGGCGCGATACACCCGCCGCCGAGTTCGGCGAGGATGGTCCGCTCGACGGTGGTCTCGACGCGGGTCCGTGGGTGGTCGAGTTTGTCGTGGACGAGGTCGATAATCTCCGGGTCCGAGGCCGTCACCGCGATGGCTCCCTGCCCGGGCGCGGGGACGAACGACGTTCGCTCGAGACGCTGGTACTCGACCTTGTCGGCGAGGCCACTGCGCTTGAGGCCCGCTTCCGCGAGGACGATGGCGTCGTACTCCGTCTCGACTTTTCGACTCATCGCCTGTCGTTCGAGTTCGCTGAGGCTGTCGAACCACTCGTCGGGTCGCTGGTCGAACTCGCTTTCGTGGTCGGTCTTCCCGTGCTTGCCTTTCCGTTCTTCGTCGTCGTCGATGCGCGCTTCGTGTTCACGCTGGAGACTCGTCGCCAGCAACTTCTCGACGCGCGTGTCGACGTTGCCGCGGAGTGCCGCGACTTCGAGGTCCTCGCGGTAGTTCTGGAGTTGGGCCTGCCGGCGGAGCGACGAGGTGCCGACGACTGCGCCTTCGGGGAGTTCGTCGATGTCCTTCCCGTCGGGGGTCACGAGGACGTCGCCCGCGGGTGCACGCTCGGGAACGCCCGCGACGACGAGGTCGTTGGGCTTCTCGGTCGGCATGTCTTTCATCGAGTGGACCGCCGCGTCGACGTCGCCGTCGAGAACGCGTTCGTCGAGTGCGCGGACGAACGCACCCGTCTTGCCCAGTCGGTGGATGAGTTCGTCCTGAATCCGGTCTCCCTCGGTCTCGACTTCGACGAGTTCGACGTCGAGTCGTCGGCTTCCGAGCGCCTCCTGTACGCTCGAAGCCTGTGCGCGAGCGAGCGCCGACCCCCGCGTCGCCAGTCGCAGCGTCCGTGTAGTCATACGCTGTTGTCTGGCGTCCGCGTTGAAAAGCCCTCCAGTTCGTCGCCGTCGTGTCGGGTCCTGACGCACCACGCAGGGGAAAGACGCATACTCGGCCCGCACTACGATTCCCGCAATGCCCTCTCTCGATTCCGTCGGCCAACAGGTCGGCGACTTCGTGGTCGTCGCGCTCCTCTTTTTCGGGTTGCTCCCGCTGTTCGGGCCACTCGACGTGCTCCTTCCCATCCTCGGCTACGACGCACCGGGATGGCTCGGCTACGTTCTCGCCGGTGTGGCAGGGGCAGCCTTGACGTGGGTTCGCCCGCTTCGCCTCCGCCTCGTCGTTCGGGTATGGCTCGTCGGCCTCGTCACGACGGTCGTCTTCGTCACGGCGCTCGTGTTCTTCGAGATGGACGGGAACGCCGTCGGCATCGTCGTCGCGTGGGGCGTCGGCGTCGGTCTGGGCGTCGGACTCGCCTACCCACCACTCTGGCGCGCGGCGGAGGCGAGGCTCCGAGTGGACTGAATCCGAACTTCGAACTGTAGCGTTAACGAAATATTATTCGGCAGACCGCGTCGCTGTCCGCGTCAGAGCGCCTCTTTGTACGCTTCGAGTGTCTCTTCGATATCTTCGTCCGTGTGGGCGTACGAGACGAACTGCGACTCGAACTGGTTCGCGGTGAGGAAGACGCCGCGGTCTTTCATCTCCTGCCAGAAGACGCGTTCCCAGCGGTCCGTCTCCGCCTTCGCCACGTCGGCACCGGTCTTCGGACAGTAGTCGAAGCGGTTGCACGACTCGTCTTGCACGCACCCGGCGTCACAGACGTT
>NZ_LOPV01000106.1 GCF_001469865.1 Haloferax profundi | reverse complement strand
GGTCGGCGGGCCCGTGGCGCGTGAAGATGGTCTTGAACATCGAGTCGGTGCCGACGACGGTGTACTCGGGTGCCTGGTCTTCGAGGATGTCCGAGATGCCCGAGCGAAGTTTCTCTCCGAGGCGGTTGACGTGTTCGTACACGTCGTTCTCGGCGGCGTACTTCAGGTACTCGTGGCCTGCGGCCATCGTGACAGGGTGGCCCGAGAAGGTACCCGACTGGAACACGTCGCCGCCGGGGGTGAACTGCTCGACGAGTTCGGCCTTGCCGCCGATTGCGCCGACGGGGAACCCGCCGCCGATAATCTTCCCGAACGTCGTGAGGTCTGGCGTGACGCCGAACTTGCCCTGTGCGCACTGGAGACCACCGACGCGGAACCCGGTGATGACTTCGTCGAAGATGAGGAGTGAGTCGTACTCTTCGGTCACGTCGCGGAGCGTCTGGAGGTAGCCATCCACCGGGTGGACGATGCCCACGTTCGCGAGGATGGGTTCGACGAGCACGCCCGCGATGTCCTCACCGTGTTCTTCGAACACCTCGTGAATCGTCTCGGTGTCGTTGAACGGGACGGGAATCGTGTGCTCGGCGAACGACGAGGGGATGCCGGGCGAACTCGGGTGGACGCTCTCGGGGCCGCCTTCGACCAGCGTCGACTCCTGCGCGCCGTGATAGCCACCCTGCATGACGACGATTTTGTCGCGTCCAGTGACGGCGCGCGCGAGGCGAACCGCGGAGACAGTCGCCTCCGTGCCGGAGTTGACGAAGCGAATCATCTCGACGGACGGGACGTGCCGCGCGACGAACTCCGCGTGTTCGACTTCTATCTCGGTCGGTGCGCCGTACATCGGGCCCGCAGCAGCGTGTTTCTGCACCGCTGCTTGCACAGGCTCCGGGGCGTCGTGGCCGTACAGAAGCGGCCCGTAGCCCATCACGTAGTCGATGTACCGGTTCCCGTCGGCGTCGATGACGTGCGCGCCGTCGCCACGCTCGACGAAGAAGGGATAGGGCTTCGTCGCCCGGACCGAGGAGTTCACGCCGCCGGCGAGAACCGACAGCGCTCGGTCGTACAACGCACGCGACTCGTCGTGTCTCATGCGCGGCGGTTCGAACCCTCGCGGCAAAGACCTTACTGGGTCGCGCCGTCTGCCGCGTCGTTCGGGTCCTGTATCCGTCTCGCCAACAGCAACCCGGCGGCGTCGTTGAGTGCGTGGATGGCCATCAGGGCCACCACGTCGCGCACGAGGAGGTACATAACCGTCGTCAGCAACGCAGGGACCGCGATGCGGGCGACTGCACCGCGGTCCCACCCGAGTGCGTGACTCGCGGTAAATGCGACGAACGACACGCTTCCAGCGAGAAGCGGACTGCCGGTCGCTTCGAGGAGTCGCTCGATGGCGTACCCGTGGAACAGCGCTTCTTCGGTGACGCCCGCGGTGAACGCGACTAGCAGGCGGTGCCGAACCGACAGCGACGCCAGTTGCGACATGCCGTCGCCGAGGTCACCCACGCCGACTCGGTCGAACAGCGGTGCAGTCACCACGCTCGCCGCGAAGAGGACGAAGACGCCGACGCCGACGACAGCGACGAACGAGAGTGGGTCGAGTGAGCGCCCGGTGAGCGACGACAGTGGCCGGCCTTCGACGACCACGACGTACGCACAGAGCGTGAGAAAGACGCCCCACTTACCGACGTCGCTCAGGACGAGGTCCGCGCGCGGGTCGTCGGGGTCGGGGAGGTATCGGTCGATGGCGACGCCGACGAGCGACATCCCGGCGAGGGCGATGAAGAGACCACCGAGAACTTCGACACTCAACACAGCGGGACACCGTTCATCGTCACGTCGCTTGGTCTAGAGTCCAAAAATGGTTTCGCGTGGGTTCGGCCTCCGCCCCGTTGGTGGGGGCTACCGGCCTCTTCGGTTGTGAAGATATAGGTACTTCGCCTCTCAGCGAACGAGAACGTCGGTGTCAGACCCGACAGATTCGGTTCTGTGCGCCGTGGCAGTCGAGACGGCCTCAGACCGCGTCGCGACCGGTCTTGCCGGTGCGGACCTGGACCGCCTCTTCGACGGGGAGGATGAACACTTTCCCGTCGCCTTTCTCGCCCGTGTGGGCGGCGTCGGCGATAGCGTTGGCGACGTCCTCTGCCGGGATGTCGGCGACGATACACTCGACTTTGACCTTCTGGTGGAGGTCGACGGTGTACTCTTCGCCGCGCCATTGACTCTTCTTCGCGGGTTGGGACCCGCGGCCGGAGACGTTCGTGACGGTGAGCGACGGCGCACCAACTTCGGCGAGCGCCGTCTTCACGTCGGCGAGTTTGTCGGGGCGGATGATTGCCATGACGAGTTTGATGCCGCCGTCGTTCGGCAGGTCGGTGTCACTCATGGCTCAGTCCTCCTTCCCCGTCGTCATGAATCCATCCCCGTGGGGGATGCCCGACCCATCCGCGCGGATGCCGGTGTCGGTGTCGGGCGACCCGAATTCGGGGTAGGTGTCGACGCCGTGTTCGGCCGTGTCGAGACCCTGACGCTCGTGGTCGGCGGAGACGCGGGCCTGTCCGACGGCGCGGAAGGCACCGAAGATTGCTGCGGTGGCGGCGAACGTCCAGATGGCGATGACGCCGACGCCGACAATCTGCGGGATGGCCAGCGAGACGACGGAGGCCCCACCGTGCCAGACCGGCATGGCGAAGACGGGGTACAGAAGCGCCCCGAGGATACCCGCGGACCCGTGGACGGGGAAGACCGCACACACGTCGTCGATGCGGAGGCGCTTTTCGACGAACTCGAAGACGATGGGGAGTTGCATACCGGCGAGGAGGCCGACGACGAGGGCACCGGGCCAGACGATGTCGTCCGCGATGGCGGTGACACCGACGAGGCCGGCGAGCAGGCCGTTGGCGACGTAGAGCGTGTCGACTTTCCCGGTCTTGTACATGGCGACGCCGCCCGCACCGATTGCGCCGGCGGCCATGCCGAGGGTGGTGACGAGTGCGACGCGACCCACGTAGGCGAACGACCCGAGGGTCACGGCGCCGTCAGCGTACGCGAGGGGTGCGGCGGCGGTACCGACGTTGAAGCCGTACCAACCGAACGCGAGGATGAGCGTGCCGAGGACGGCGAACGTGATGGAGTGGCCGGGAATAACGTTCGCGCTGCCGTCGGCGTTGAAGCGGTTCATCCGCGGGCCGATGAGCCACGCGGCAGTGAGGCCGGCGATGCCGCCCATCCCGTGGACGATCATGCCGCCGGCGAAGTCGTGGAAGCCGAGGCCTCCGAGGAAGCCACCGGCCCAGGTGACGCCGACGACGACGGGGTAGATGACGCCCGCGATGAAGATGGTGTACGTCAGGTACGCACGGAGTCTCGCGCGGCCTGCGACGGCACCGGAGACGATGGTGGCGGCGGTCATGGCGAAGACGGCGCCGAATAGCCAATCGACCCACGCCGTCGTCGCCGCGGCGTCGGGCGCGTAGAGGCCCATGAAGGCACTCGTAATCGTCGTCGACGGGCCGCCGGTGACGCCCGCGACGATGGACGAGACGGCGGCACCCAAGAGGAAGAACACGATGACGCCGATACTCCACGTCAGCAGGTTCTTCGTGAGTTGGTTGGCGACGTTCTTCGCACGCACTTGCCCGGCTTCGAGCATGGCGAACCCGGCGTGCATGAAGAAGATGAGGAACGTCACGGTGAGAACCCACACGAGGTTCACACCTTCGACGACCGAGGCGAGGTCTGTCTGCAGGGCGGTCAGCATACGATTCCTCCGATAGACGATTCGAACTGAGGTTCGAGTGGACAGTCGTTCATGTTGGTGCTCGATTCGCGACCGAATGTCTCACGAATCATGAGAGATTGTAACCACATGAAGGTACATAACCGTTCGCGTTGACATATGTCCACATAATTTCTGTGTGAAAGACATATGTCCGCTTTAAAATGGAGTATGAGATGTTTAAGGTCGTAACTCGGGTACTAATTGGACAAATGTTGCCGCACAATTCGACGCATGTAGTGTAAGAAACGTTATGGGTGGGTCGGGACAGAACCGAGACCCCCAGCGGGTATGGTGCCGCGTGCGCGGTGGAGACAGACCGCGTGTACGGCGACGAAAGGTGACGTTATCGGGAGGTTAGTCGCTCAGACTGCCGGTTCTCCCTCCTTTCCGGTGCGGACTTGGACCGCTTCTTCGACGGGGATGACGAATATCTTCCCGTCACCCTTCTCGCCCGTGTGGGCGGCGTCGGCGATGGCATCGACGACGTCTTCGGCCGGGATGTCGGCGACGACGCACTCGACTTTGACCTTCTGGTGGAGGTCGACGGTGTACTCCTCGCCGCGCCACTGTCCTTTCTTCGCGGGTTGGGACCCACGGCCAGAGACGTTCGTGACGGTGAGCGACGGTGCGCCCACTTCAGCGAGTGCCGTCTTCACGTCGGCGAGTTTGTCGGGGCGGATGATGGCCATCACCATCTTGATTCCCTCAGTCTCGCTCATTGGTCGTCACCTCCGTCGACTGCGGTCGTGGTGTCACACTCGGTGGAACCTCCGTCGGTACGCACGTCGGTTCCGCCGTCCGTCGCGGTTGGCGTTCCCAGACCACGGTCTGGTCCGGAGTCGCCGACGAACTCGGGGTAGACCGAGACGCCGTGTTCGCCGACGTCGAGGCCTTCGAGTTCTTCTTCTTCCGAGACGCGGAGGCCGAAGATGGCGTCGGCAATCGCGAAGACGACTGCCGAGGCGACGACGGTCCACAGGGCGATGATCCCGACACCGGCGACCTGCATGACCAGTTGCGTCGCGGAGAATCCGCCGACGGCGAACACCGGGATGAGGGCCGTGCCGACCGCACCTGCGACGCCGTGGACGGCGAAGACGCCACACACGTCGTCTATCTTCAGCGAGTCGACGGTCCAGCGGTAGGCGGGCAGGACGATTGCGCCGCCGAGTGCGCCGAGGACGAGGCCGCCCCACCACGTGACGTGGGGGACAGCGCCGGTGACGGCGACGAGACCGGCGAGCAGACCGTTCGCCATCCAGAGCGGGTCAGGCTTGCCCTGGTAGCTGGTCGAGACGAGCATCGCGGCAACTGCGCCGGCACCCATGCCGAGGGTGGTGACGAGTGCGACGCGGCCGAGTGCGGCACCCATGAATTCGAGTCCACCACTCTCGGTGGTCGCGAGGACGGTGGCCTGCGTGCCGACGTTGAAGCCGTACCAGCCGAACGCGAGGATGAGCGTGCCGAGGACGGCGAGCAGCATCGAGTGGCCGGGGATCGGTTGGCTGTTTCCGTTCGCGTCGAAGCGACCCTTGCGTGGGCCGACCATCTTCGCGCCGACGAGGCCGGCGACGCCACCGCACATGTGGACGACAGTCGCGCCAGCGAAGTCGAGGTAGCCGACACCGAGCACGGCACCGAGGTAGCCGCTTCCGGAGAGGAGACCACCGGACCACGTCAGTCCCTGCACGACGGGGTAGATGAAGCCCGTGATGCTCGCCGCGAAGACGATGTACGCGCGGAAGTCCATGCGTT
>NZ_LOPV01000105.1 GCF_001469865.1 Haloferax profundi | reverse complement strand
ACGGCACCGGAGACGATGGTGGCGGCGGTCATGGCGAAGACGGCGCCGAAGAGCCAGTCGATCCACGCACCGGAGTCACCGATGTAGGAGAACGCGGCGACGGGGTCGAAGCCACCCGGCGAGGTGAGGCCGCCGACGATTGTCGCCACGCCCGCACCGACGACGAAGTAGACCAAGACGCCCAGCGCCCAGTCGGTCATGTTCTTCATCAGGACGTTACCGACGTTCTTCGCGCGAACCTGCCCTGCTTCGAGCAGCGCGAACCCAGGCTGCATGAAGAAGATGAGGAACGACACGACGAGGATCCAGACGTAGTTGACCCCCTGTGCGACGACTGCGGGGTCGACCTGCAGTGGCGTCACGTGTGTCCACCCCCAAGTTCATCTACTGAACAATCAGCTACTTTTCTACCGTATCCGTGTGGATTGTGGTGCTTCATCACGGTTCGGCTTCATGGTGAGGTAATACATAAAGTGTAGGGTTGAAGTTGTAAATTTTGAACAGGCATAATACGACACTCGAACAAAATGGGCTAGAATATTACGCATATAAGGTTGTATATTGTCCACTCTGTAGACGATTGTTCGGCGAACTGTGGACGAACGTTCAGGAAAATGTTGCCGAACAGAGCCGTTCTGGCCGTCGCGCGCTTCGGTACCGCGTGTCGTATCCCGCCTCTCTCCCGGGTCCGCTATCAGTCCGTAGAGAGCATCTCGGCGACGTGTTCGGCGAAGTACGTGATGATGAGGTCTGCTCCCGCCCGTTTCATCGACAACAGCGACTCGTGCGCAGTCTCGTCGAGGTCCAACCACCCCTTCTCGGCGGCGGCGTGGAGCATCGCGTACTCTCCCGAGACGTTGTACGCTGCGACGGGGTGGTCGAAGTTCTCGCGGATGGCCCGCACGATGTCGAGGTACGGCAGTCCGGGTTTGACCATCAGCACGTCGGCACCCTGCTCGACGTCGAGGGCGACTTCGCGCATCGCTTCGCGGGCGTTGGCAGGGTCCATCTGGTAGTGTCGCCGGTCACCGAACGCGGGTGCGCCGTCCGCGGCGTCGCGGAACGGCCCGTAGAAGGCACTCTCGTACTTTGCGGCGTAGGACATGATGGGCACGTCGCCGTAGCCTGCGTCGTCCAGTCCTTCGCGGATTGCGCCGACCATTCCGTCGGTCATCGACGACGGTGCGACCATGTCGGCACCGGCCTCGGCGTGCGAGACGGCCGTCTTCGCGAGCAAGTCGAGGGTGGGGTCGTTCTGTACCGTCAACGTTGGGTCGTCTTCGGCGTGTGCTTCCAGTACTCCGCAGTGCCCGTGGTCGGTGTACTCGCAGAGACACACGTCGGTGATGACGTAGGCGTCCGTCTCGGCGGTGATGCGCCGGACTGCCTCCTGTACGACGCCGTCTTTCGCGTACGCGCGCGACCCTTCGTCGTCTTTCGTCTCCGGGATACCGAAGACGATGACCGCCTCGACGCCCGTCTCGAGCACTTCGTCTACCCGGTCTACCGCCTCGTCGACGGGGACACGTTCGTGGCCCGGCATCGACTCGATGGGGAGTCGTTCGTCTGTCGTCGCGTCGACGAACACGGGTGCGACGAGGTCCGTCGCCGCCAGTGTCGTCTCCGAGACGAGGGGCCGTATCCCGTCCGTTCGAAGCCGTCGCGGGCGGTCGGTGAGGTCCATACCGCACCTTCGAATGGCGGTGGCAAAATGCCGTCGCTCTCGTTCCGAAGACCACCACAATGACGATGCTCGCCGTCGAACTACCCTGCACCGATGCGCGCAGTGGTCCCCCAACTCCCCGAATTCCTCCGCGAACTCCTCACGTCGGACGTCGCGTTCGTCGTCCTCTTCGTGGTGTTCGTCCTCGAAGGTGCGATGTTGCTCTACATCGCGCCCAGCGAGTTGCTCGTTCCAGGAGCGCTGGTGCTGATTGGTGAAGAGTACCTGCTTCCCATCCTCGCAATCGCCGTCGCCGGCGCGACCGTCGGGCAGTACGGCCTGTTTTTAGTCGCCAAGTACGGCGGGCGCGAGTACCTCCTCTCTCGCTCGTGGTTCCGTCTCGACGAGTCCAAACTCGACCGATTCGACGGGTGGTTCGAGCGATGGGGACCACTCGTCGTCCCCGCGAGCAACGCGATGTTGTTCACCCGCGGGATGCTCACCGTGCCGGCGGGGTTCGCAGAGATGTCCTCGCGGCGTTTCTTGGTGCTCTCTGCTGCGGGGACACTGGTGTTCGAGACTGCACTCGCAGTGCTCTTCGTGTTCGGTGGGCGAGTCGTTGGGTAAAGTGACCGTTTGGAGGACGGTAGGTGGTCCTTAGCGGGGGTGCGTCCGTGGGTAGGAACTCACTTCGTTCGGTTAATGTCGAGTTTCTCTTTCAAATTTGCGAGTTCTTCGGACTCGGCGAGTTGCTCGACGCGCTTGCGGAAGTGTCGCTCGCAGAGACCGACCTTGATGTGGTCTTTCTCGGCGGCGTATGCGGCCTCACGGTCGCAGTAGTGACACTGCATACCCGCCCATCAGTCGTCACAGGATTTAAGTCTACGCCCCGGGGTAAGCCGGAGTTATTAGCTGACTAACGAGTTAGAGACCCGGAACGTCACCGGCGAAGCGATTGTACTCGACTTCTGGTGGTCCCGCTCGACCCAACGTCTCGTCGTGTGCGTCACTCCCGCCGGTCGCGAGCAAGTCGAACTTCTCGATTGCGTCGTCGACGAGTGACTCGTCCGTCTCGTATCCGTACGGGTAGTACCGTTCGACTGCATCGAGGTCCGCACACAGAGAGAGTGCGCCCGCCGGGTCGCGGTACCGGAAGGGGTGTGCGAGACCGACTACCGCGCACGCATGTTTCAAGACACCGACCCCGTGGTCGAACGACGGGAGGTCGCGCGGGACGTAACACGGCCCATCCGCGCCGATGAGTTCGTCGAACGCTCCTTGATAGTCGTACGGGGCGTCGCTGGTGTCGATTGCGTGCGCTATGTGCGGGCGGCCGATACCGTCGTGGAGGTCGATGTCGAGGTGGACGCCAGTCGTCTCTTCGACGTAGTCGACGATTTTGCGCGCGCGCTCGACCCGGTTCTGCTGAAGTCGCTCGACTTCGGCAGTGAGTCCAGCGCGCTGTTCGACGCCGTATCCGAGGAGGTCGACCCGCCGTTCGCCGGCGTCGACGCGGAGTTCGATGCCGTGGACGATGGTCACGCCGTCGCGTTCGACGACTGGCGCGTCGAGTTCGGGGTGGTAGCGGTCGTGGTCCGTCACCGCCACGACGTCGACACCGCCCGCGCGGGCCGCATCGGGGAGACGGTCGATGGTGAGGCGACCGTCCGAAGCGGTCGTATGGAGGTGGAGGTCCGCTACCGGCGGGTCGTCGTGCATGCGTCGTCGTGGGTCCGAGGAGGCAACAAGTCTTGCGCACGAACCATAATTAAGGACGATTAAGGACTACCAATTCTCTAAGGACAATCATGGAAAATCATTAAGGATGATGTCCGGATTTGTCTGGGTGTAATGCGCCTGAATGGACTCGGCGACGCCATCGATCGCCACGAATACCCGACCAGCTCGACCGACTTCGCCCAACACTACGGGGACGAAGTAATCGAGCTTCAGAACGGCGAGGAGACCGTCGCGGAAATTCTCGCTCGTCTCGGTGACGAGACGTACACGTGCCCACAGGACGTCCGTGACGCCCTCTTCACCGGTGTCGGCCACGAGGCAATCGGTCGGCGGTACTACAGCGACCGCGACCCGTCGCCGCTCGGTGAGGACGGCCCCGAAATGGTCTCCTTCTAAGCACCGGGAACCCTGTCGAATAATTTTCTCAGTAACCCAGTCCCCAGAGCCAGTGGCTCGTCACGCTATCGAAAGCACTCACGTACGTGTCGCTTGCAGAGGCCGACTTTGACGTGGTCCTTCTCGGGGGCGTATGCGGCCTCACGGTCACAGTAGTGACACTGCATACTCGCTCGTCTGATGGCCTTTGGCTTAGCTATGCGCTCGCTACGCTCTGTGCGCTTCTTCGGGGACGAGAGCACACGCTCAGTCTGAACGCCACGAGTGAGAATCACCGAGTGAACTCTACGAGAGCCACGGCAGGTCCACGGGAACGGACCCTTTCGAGTAGCCCTCGACGTGGCCCGACGGGCGGAGTCTGAACACGACGGCAGGTCGGTGTCGAACGTCCGGTTGCTCGCCCATGATGGCCGCCCAGTCGTCGTCGGGGTACGACGAACAGTCGACGAAGAGGGTCACACCGCCGCCGTGTTCGGCGAGTTGACCCTCTCCGTTCGTCTTCGTCTGTGCGGTGTCGCGAATCGCGGCGATTGGATTGCTGACCGAGCGCCGATTCGGGGGGAGGGGGCGCGTCACTTCGATGAGTGCACCACCGGCGCGGGTGTTCTCTGCGCGGAAGTCGATAGAGTGCCCCGTCGCGACTTCGATTTCGGGCGTGATGTCGTAGCCCGCTTTCGTCAGGAGATATGCCACGTCGAACTCGCCCATCGCGGCGGCCATCCGCGTCGGGTCGAAGTACTCGGAGGTGCCGAGTTTGCCGGCCATGAGTTCGCGGTACTCGTCGAGGACGCCCGTCGCGAAGAAGTCCTCGTAGAATTCGAGTGCCTCCTCGCGTGTCGCGTCGGGGAACCCCGCCGCGTGTTCGTAGAAGAACGAGCGTGTGGTCTCGCGGCCGTCTTTCGAGAGGAACACCGGCAGGAAGAACCACGAGAGGTGCGGATAGGGCTTCAGCCACGGTGACTCCTCGAACAGTTCGGCGATGAATTCGCGCTGGGCCCAGCGAGACATCTCGAAGGGTGCTTCGTCGAACGATTCTTTGTCGGTGCGCCAGAGCGAACTCGGTGTCTCGGTGTTGCCGAGCCAGTACGCGTGGTCGTCGGCCCACGCGAGGAGGGCCGTATCACCGTTGTCCATGTCGAATCGACGGGCTTCGTAGCCATCGGGTGGGTCGTACCACGGGGCGCTCATCGTCGCACCGAGGTTGGCGTCGAGCGGCTGGTAGACGTCGCGGTTGACGCGCGACATATCCCACCGGCCGGGAGCATAGCGAAATCGAAGGGGGCGTGCCACACACGGTGTAGTCCGTCAGGTGTTTTTATCCTTTCCCGCCGGCGCTCGTCTCTGTCGTCTCTATCGTTGCGTTCGGCAGGTATGTATCACTAATCTGAACATCTCCGATAGATATATGTGGTATACTTCCGCACGGTATGGTGTATCATGTCAATGGGTGCCTACGACGAAGCTGAACACGAACGCCGTGAACGCATGACGAGCCAGGTCGAACCCGGCACCGACGACGACCGGACGACCTACCACGGCTCAATCGAGTACGACTCCGGAGATTCCACGGAGGCGCTCCTCGAACAGTTCAAGCAGATGAAGTCGGGCGAGTAGGCCGACCACTTTCCTGTCTGCGCCTCACGTTCGCACGAGCGCCGCTGCCGTCACCGAGACGACAGTCACGGCGACGACGTGCCCACCGACGGCGACCAGCAAGACCGGTTGGTCCAAGATGAACGGTATCACGAGGACCTGCGCGACGCCGAATCCGACGTTGAGGAGGTTCACGCGTCGGACGGTTCGCGCAGTTGGTTCGTCGAAACGGTAGCGGAGCGCACCCCAGAGGCCGACGACGGCGGCCCACCACGAGGTGCCGATGCGGTAGCAGAGGTCCCAGAGGACGAGGAGCATCAGGTAGACGACGACGACGGGCGGTTCGGGTCCGAAGAGCACGGTCAAGAGCGGTGTCTCCGCTTGCCGGGGGTCGAACACGAACAGGTGTGTCACGAGGGCGACGAACGCGAGGACGCCGAGGACCACTTCGATGCTCGACCCGAAGAGGAGGCGTCGATACGGAGCGGGAACCATCGCGGCGCGGGTCCGTTCGCCCATCCGGAGCATCACGACGCTCCCCACGGCGGCGACGACGATGGCCGCCGTCCCTGCGATAGCCGCCGCCCAGAGGTCGTACACCCACGCCAAGACGAGGACGGCGACTTCGAATATGGCGATTTGGAGGGCGATGGCTCCTGCGTCACCGATATCGACTCCCGGAAGCGCGCCGACGATGCTCTCGTACACCCACGTCTCACCGTACTCCGGGGCGTCGTTCATATCCACGTCGTAGGGTCTCGCGGCTTATCAATCGACACTGTCACGTCGAGTGACGTGTCTCCGACCCCCATTCGCCCGCCTGTCACGGCGTCTCGGTCGCCGGTTCGACGTGAATCGGGTCCTCCTCACGCTCTTCGTGTAAGGCCTGTTCGACCGCGACGTCGAACGGCGTCAAATCGACCGAGACGATGTCGCGGATGCGGTCGTCGGTGACGACGACCGGATTCTTTAGCCCCTCGATGAGGGGGCGCGCGACGCCCGTGTCCACGTCGGTCACGAGACCAATCCAGTACGACGACAGGCGCGGCGACAACACCGGAACCGGGACGATTCGCGGCGCTTGGCCGAGGTGGGTCCCGACGCGCTGGAGCATGTCACGGTACGTGAGCACGTCTGGGCCGCCGATTTCGTACGTCTCGCCCGCCGTCTCGGGATGGTCGAGGACGCCCACGAGGTAGGCGACCACGTCGTCGATGGCGATGGGTTGGCACTTCGTCTCGACCCACTGCGGCGTCACCATCACCGGGAGACGCTTCGCGAGTTGTCGAACCATGTCGAAACTCGCGCTGCCAGCACCGACGATGATTGCCGCCCGGAGGGTGGTGAGGTCGAACGACCCCGACGAGAGGAGATGTTCGACTTCGCGTCGCGACCGGAGGTGCGGCGAGAGTCTGTCGCGCTCTTCGCCCAGTCCGCCGAGGTAGACGACTCTCCCGACGCCTGCTGCGTCCGCCGCGTCCACGAAGTTGCGGGCCGCGAGTCGGTCACGTTCTTCGAAGTCGCCACCAGAGCGCATCGAGTGGACGAGATAGTAGGCTGCGTCGACGCCCTCCATCGCGGGCGCGAGCGTCGCCGCGTCGAGTAAGTCGCCTTCGACTACCTCGACTGCGCCTGGTCCAGTGTAGCGACTCGCGTCGCGGACGAAGGCGACGACGTCGTGGCCTGCGTCGAGGAGGGCGGGGACGAGACGGTGGCCGACGAATCCGGTCGCACCAGTCACGAGAACTCTCATGATGTGTGATAACGCCGCGCGTGGTGTTAAACTCTCGTCGCGTCCCCCTCAGTCGTCGGACTCAGTCTTTGCTTGGACGGCCTCCCATCCCAACGTCTCGGGTGCGCCGCGAGCAACCTCCACGTCGTCGGGGTGCGGTGCGTCTGTGGCCGACGACCCCAACGCGGCAGCGACACTGCCCCACTCGTCGACGAGTTCACCGGCCCACGACGCCGACTTCAGCGTGCGCTCACGCGCGTCGCGGGCGCGGACTTCGTCTACTTCTGTCGACCCCGGGTGCGACCCGACTGCGACGCCGACGAACTCGGCTCTGTCTTCTGGGGTCAACGACCGACTCTGGAGTCGGTCTATCACGCCGTCGAGTCGCGCCGGGTCAGGGTGGACGAACACCTTCGCGCCGAGTGCGTGTGGGCCGAGGAGTAACCCGTGTTGGTCGTCTGGCGGCGTCTCGTCGAGCAGACGTTCGCCGCCGTAGGACTCCTCGACTCGCTCGCACTCCGTCTCCTGGTCGAGCGTGAGGTTGTGTCCGGGGTACTCCGAGCACTCGGCAGGGTAGAGGTCGGTGTCGTGGATGCGACACTGGAGTGTCTCTGGGTCGAGGAAGGCGCAGGCCCGAAGCCACGTCCGGTCGAGACCGAACGGTGCGACGGGTTTCGGCGGTTTGCGCATGCCGACGAAGAACGCCGGGTTACCGCCAATCGTCGCCACGTGAGTGCCGTCGATTTCGATGCCCTCTCCGGGCGAGACTTCCCACAACCGCGGCGTGAGCACGTCGCCGAAACCGGCGTCGACGAAGTTCCGAATCTCGTCGCGGGTCAGTGGGACGAGGTTGTAGGTGTCGTCGAGCGGGGCGTGCGGTCCGCGTCGCTCGTGGTCGAGCGGAATCGGCGAGACTGGTCGCCAGTCGATGCAGCACCCTGCACATCCCTCGCAGTCGACACGCATGCCATAGAAGTTATTCGCCTATCGACATGAACTTCCCGGCGGTCGCCCCTCTGTGCAGTCTGGCACACGTCACACTGGGCGGGGTGCTTTTGCCGCTTCGTCACCTCACTCGTCGTATGACCTCTGAACCGTGTGACGCCTGTGGGAAAGGCGTCCGTATCGCCGGTGGCATCGGCGACCTGTGGAACTTCCCAACCTCCTCGTCGGGCGGGATGACGCTCGAACTCGTCGATGGGTCGGAACACTTCCTCTGTTTCGAGTGTATGGAGCAGTTACCCGGTGACCGCGAACCGACCGCAGAAGACGTTGCCGCACTCTAAGACCTGGACTCTCCTCGCTGTTTTCGACTGGGAGCGGTGGATTTAGGCCGCCTCACCGACAGGAACCATCGTGGACCCGTCACGCATCGTCGACTCGTTTCCGGCCCCCAGTTTCCGCGGCAATCAGGAGCAAGCCCTGCGTGACATTCGCGCCGCCTTCGAAGACGGCAAGGACGTGGTGCTGGTTCGCGCCCCGACGGGAAGCGGAAAGTCTCTCCTCGCACGCTCCATCGCGGGCACGGCCCAGACCGTCGAAGAGTCGTCGCCCGCGGAGGCGACAGACGCGTACTACACCACGCCACAGGTGTCGCAACTCGACGACGTCGCCGAAGACGACTTGCTCTCGGACCTCAAGATTATCCGCGGGAAGTCGAACTACAACTGCATCATCCGGGGCGAAGAAGACACGCCCGTAGACCGTGCGCCGTGCGCCCGAACGCGCGGATTCGACTGTACCGTCCGGCATCGCTGTCCGTACTTCTCCGACCGTGCCATCGCCTCGAACCGCCAGATTGCGGCGATGACGCTCGCGTACTTCATGCAGACCGCCGGGTCGGACGTGTTCCGCAAACGCGACGTGGTCGTCATCGACGAGGCGCACGGCTTGGCCGAGTGGGCCGAGATGTACGCGACCATCGACCTC
>NZ_LOPV01000104.1 GCF_001469865.1 Haloferax profundi | reverse complement strand
GGACGGTCCCGGTGTGGGACGACATCGGTGTGCCGGACCTCTCGGACGCGGGCGACCCGGTCGAACGCGCCGCGCGCTTCGCCGAGACGCTCGCCGGTGTCTGCAAGCGTGCGAAAGACGAGTTGCTGACGAAGTCCGAGTTGACCCCGGAGGAGGCCGCCCGCCGCGACCGGTTACAGGAACTCCGCTCGGAACTCACGTGGTTCGTCGAAGACTACCGCGACCCTCAGAGTCCGACGACGTGGGTCGTCGACCAGCACGACGGTGAAGGGTCACCCATCGCCATCAAACCGCTCGACCCGGCGAAGTACCTCCAGCACACCGTCTGGGACCGCGGAAACAGGTTCGCCCTCCTGTCGGCGACGATCTTGAACAAAGACGCGTTCTGCCGGTCGGTCGGACTGAACCCCGCGAACGTCGCACTCGTCGACGTTGGCCACACCTTCCCGGTCGAAAATCGCCCGCTGTACGACGTGACGCAGGGGAAGATGACCTACGAACACCGCGACGAAACACTCCCGAAAATCGCCCGTCTCGTCGTCCGTCTGATGGCGAAACACCCCGACGAGAAAGGGCTGATTCACTGCCACTCCTACGCGATTCAGGCTGAACTCCGCCGCCGCCTCGCCGAGATGGGCCTCGGCAACCGTATCCACGCCCACGACCGAGACAACCGTAACGCCGAGTTGGAGACGTGGAAGGCCACAGACGACCCGGAGGTGTTCCTCTCGGTCAAGATGGAAGAGGCACTCGACCTGAAGGGCGACCTGTGTCGCTGGCAGGTGCTGTGTAAGGCACCGTACCTCAACACGAACGACTCCCGCGTCGCCCGCCGCCTCGAAGATGGACAGTGGTCGTGGTACCGACGTACGGCCTTGCGGACTGTCATTCAGGCGTGTGGCCGGGTCGTCCGTGCGCCCGACGACTACGGCGACACCTACATCGCCGACAGCAGTCTCCTCCAGTTGTTCGAGAAGACGCGCCGCGACATGCCCGACTGGTTCGCAGAGCAAGTTGACCGGATGACGAACCCGAACCTCCCCGAGTTCGACCCCGTCGCCGCCGGCGGACGCGGGAGCAATGCCCACGGTGACCATTCGAGTCTCGGCAGTGCAAATCTCGGTGGGCAGTCGTCGCAGCGTTCGCAGTCCCGGTCCGGTGGTCGGACTGGGGGGTCGGGGTCGAACAGCACTCGGGCGAGTGGAACGGGCGGGGGACAGTCGACCCGGCGCAATCGCTCTGACTCGGGGGAGTCCGACGACGAGAGTCGAGATAGTCACCCGCTTTCGGACGTGTGGGGCGAGTGATTACAGGATGAAACTGACTCCGTAGAACAGCGTCGACCCCATCATCAGTGCCACGAGCGTCAGCGCGATGAGTTGCTGGCGGTCCATGTCTGTTTTCTCGGGAATGTGGTAATTAACGCTTGTGCACCGGTTCGCGTGACTGATAACGGCGTGAGCGGTTGCTGGTAAACGACGGACGTTCGTCGGTGAGCGACCCTGCCGGGACCCATCGGCGGCGTTCGAGTCTCACTGACGTCGTCGGCAACGTGTTAATATGCGATATTATTTCGTAAAACTGGTAAAATACTCACTCCGTCCAAGGGTTCTCGTCGCTACGACACAAATCTTCAATGATTGTTAATGGTCTTGGGCAGATTGAGTGCGATATCGATGTCCGGTCTACAATCGTAAATCTATACTGTCCTTAATTATGTCTTTGACACGCTTTCTCACGAAATAGTTAACACCAAGGGCATTGATGTTGGGGTATCGGTCATGCACTCCAACGCACTCGCCACGGCGATCACACTGTATCGTAGTGGAACACTGACGCTCTCGCAGGCGGCGACCCGCTCTGGGTTCTCCGAGGACGAACTTCGTGTTGCCCTCCAGCGCCACGGCGTTCCGGTGCGCGAGGACGATGCACCTGTCACAGCAACGTCTACCGACCACTCGGCGAGTGCAGACTGATTCGGCCCTCCCTTCGACGCCGTACTCTTGGTTCTCGCGGCGCTGACTCTCGACAGCGACTGTTTTAGAAAATCTCCGCGTTCTGTTCGAGCAGCCGCTGCTTACTCGTCTGCGTCTTCGACTGCTTCGTCTGGGAGGATGTGGAGTCCCGACTGGCTCTTCAAGACCGGTACCATCGCCGCGTCTGGGTCGAAGTAGTCCGGTCGTGGGATGGTCTTCGACTCGAACGTCACGGGGTCTAGGACCTGTACCGCGTACTCGTCTTCGACGGTGACGACGGTGGTCTCTTCGGCGTCTTCGGTCGACCCGAGGTGTTCGGCGTCCGGTCGTTCGCCGTCTTCGAAGGCGGACTCGTAGTCTTCACCGGAGGCGAGACGAACTCCCTTGAGGCGGCCACGGTTGCTCCTGACGAGGACGGGGCCGTCGCCGTCTTCGGGGTCGATGACGTCGCCGGCGGTGTAGCGGGGGAGTCGTGCGACGAACGTGACGCGGTAGACTTCGTTCCCGTCGCCGTCCTCGGTGACGAGCGTCGGGTGCTCCTCGATGGTTCCGCCGAAGCGTTCGCGGATTTGCTTGGCGACGCCGCTTCCCATCTGATTGGTCGAAATCTTGATGTTCGGGCCGTTTGGCGTCCGTTTGATACTCGAGATGAACGCGTCTCGGTCGCCTTTCTCCTCGCGCTCTGCGATGTACGACTCGGCGATTTCGATGGCCTCTTCGGCCTCTTCTTTCGTCGGTGTCCGGTCGTCTGCGCGGACCTGTACGAGACTTGCGAAGTACCCGCCGGCGATGCGGCCACAGCGCTTGCACGTCTCGCGCGAGATGCTCACCGGCACGACGATAGACTCGTCGACTGGCGTGCCGCGGACGATGCCCGAGAAGTGACAGTGCATCCGGATGTTGTTCTCGTCTACCTGCTCGGGTTCGACGCCCCAACTGACCTCCTGGGCGTTGAGGTGGACGCCGAGGGAGTTCGATACCTCTTCGATGGCGATGTCGGTGTAGTCACGGGCCCCGACGTCGACCCATCGGTTACCGCGCTCAATCGCACCGCACTGTGCGCAGACGTGGACCTGTACCTCGTCGGGTGCGTCGACGAGGTCGAAGTCCTCGAAGTAACACGAGTCGCAGACGACGTCGTCTCGTTCACGAGGCATCCCGGGAAGTGGGTCCTCCCGCTCCGGGATGGGGTCCCCACATCGGGGACAGAAGTCGCGAGATTCGCTCATTGGCGGGTCTAGTCCGTTCGACCGCTTAAGTTCCGCGCCACGCTTCGACGGTCGGTCTACTCTTCGACTTCCTCTGGTTCGAGGTATTCGGCGGCCTCCTCGTCAGACACCTGCGAGAAGTCGCGATAGAACACGCCGACGGCACCGAACGCTTCGGGCGCTTCGACGGTGACGACTTCGTCGCACTCGTCTTCGAGTTCTCTGACGGTGTTCGGCGGTGCGACGGGAACCGCGAGTACGACGCGTTCTGCGCCGGCGGCGACGACCTGCCGAAGACACGCGCGAGCGGTCGCCCCCGTGGCGATACCGTCGTCGACGACGACGACGCGCTTTCCTTCCACGTCGGGAAGTGGGTCGCCGCCGCGGTACAGCGAAACTTTCTCCCGTGCGGTCTCTGCCTCGCGTTCGCGCTCCCTGTCGAGGTACTCGTCGGTCACGTCGAAGTACGAGAGCAAGTCTTCGTTCCACCACGCGCTTCCGTCGCCGGCGACGGCCCCGAGCGCCAACTCTGGATTGCCCGGTGCGCCGACTTTCGTCGCGACCACTACGTCGACCGGTGCTCTGAGTCGGTCGGCCACTTCCCTCCCGACTGGAAGTCCTCCCCGTGGGATGGCGAGGACGACGTCCGCCTCTTCGCCCCGTTCATCGAGCAGGTCGGCCAGCCGTCGACCCGCGTCTTTTCTATCGGCGAACATGTTTTCTAGAGATAGGTGCCCGGCCGGGAAAACAGTGTGTCTCGGTTTCTGTCGATTGCGAACTGCTGTTCAGCAGCCGTTCTGGTTGAAATCAACGTGTGTGCGCCCGTCGTCCGCTGTCGAGATATCGATGTAGAGCCGCTCTTCTGGTCCATCTTCGCCGACACAGTCTGGGTAGAAGTGGTACGGTGCAATTCGTCTTCGGACGTTGAGGATGTCGATTCGGACGACGTACGGGCGACTCTCGGCGATGTCGTCTCGCTTCACGACCGACGCCTCGGTGTCGGACGCTGCTGGGATTTGGATTTCTCCGTCGAAAACGGTTGCTTCGTCCAGTTCGTCGGCGTTCTTCCGCAGGAGTTCTAGCCAGACGAAACGACGTTCTTGGTCCCGATTGATGATGGTCACGTTGAGTTTCTTTCCGAAGTTCGAGAGCGCAGAACACCCGGCTATCGCCGTGGTGGCGATGGCTCCGGTCGAGGCCAGAAAGTGACGCCGATTCATGTCTACTAACTGATGAAGTGGTAACAAAAACCTCCGTATTACCGACTCGCCCTCACTCCCAGAGCGTCGGTTCCGGAACCTCCTCGTCGGCCGCCTCACGCCACGAGTGGGCGGGTTCCCAGTCGAACAGCAGTTCCGCTTTCACCGTCGCGAGAGCGGATTCGTCGCCATCGAGGGTACACTCGTCGGGCAGTTCACCCCAGAACTCCTCGACAGCGTCGGCGGTTGGCCGCCCGAGGTAGTTCTCTGCGGCCGCCGCGTGAACCGCCTCGTGCCCCTCGGCAGGTGTGTCGAGGGCGGCGGCGACGAGTCCTGCAACGTCGCGCACGTCCACGTAGGACCAGCAGTTCCCTGCACCGCCCGCGAGGTCACCCGACGACGCAATATCGCGGCAGTTGTACTCGCCGGGATACTGAATCCACGACGGCCGGATGGCACACGTCGAGGCGTCGTGCTTGCGGGCGACCATCTTCGATATCTCCTCACCGGCGACTTTGGCAGTCCCGTAGGGGTCTTCGGGACGGAGCGGGTGGTCTTCCGTAATCGGGAGGAAGTCGGGGAGCGGTTTCTCCTCGGCGAAGGCGAACCCGTAGGCACTCTCTGACGACGCCCAGACGATTCGTGCATCGGCGCGAGCAGCGGCGACGAGGACGTTGTACGTCGATTGGACGTTCGTCTCGAAGACGCGACTGCCGGCGTGGCGGGTCGGCGACGGGATTGCCGCCCAGTGGACGACTGCGTCGGGGTCGACCGCAGCCATCAGGTCGGCCACTTCGCCCATGTCCGTCAGGTCGGCGGCGCGGAAGTCGAGGTTCTCGCGGGCGTCGACTTCGAACCCGGGGTGGTCTAAATCGACGGCAACCACGTCGTAGTCGTCGGCGAGTCGGTCGGTAATCCAGCGACCGGAGCGCCCGAGGGCACCGGTGACGATGACTGTCTCCATACGTGGCCGGTGTACCGCAGTCGTGCTAAATCCACGCATTGCAGCACGATTCCGCTGCCAGTGTGCGAACCTATCGCACTCCAACAGCGTTTATTAGCCGGATTACTAATCACGGGGTATGGAATGGAAACCGGACTGGGGACTTCGCGGGCGCATGGCGTTCACGATGTTCCTCTTGTTCGCACTCTACATCGTCTTCGCGGGGGTGTTGGTCGCCTACTTCCAGAACCTGACCATCATGGTCGTGTTCATGGGCACCTTCCTCTTCGCCCAGTTCTTCTTCAGCGACAAGATTGCACTCTACAGCATGGGTGCGCACGTCGTCGACGAAGACGACGGGCCACAGGCGAAGAAACTCCACGCGATGATTGGCCGCCTCTCGCAGCAAGCCGACCTGCCCAAGCCGAAAGTCGCAATCTCGGATACGTCCGTCCCGAACGCCTTCGCGACGGGCCGGTCACAGAAGAACTCGGCCGTCTGCGTCACTACTGGTCTCCTGCGCACACTCGACGACGACGAGTTAGAGGGCGTCCTCGCGCACGAACTCGCGCACGTGAAGAACCGCGACGTGATGGTCATGACTATCGCGTCGTTCCTCTCCAGCATCGCCTTCCTCATCGTTCGCTGGGGTTGGTTCTTCGGCGGCGACGACAACCGCCAGAACATGCCGGTCATCGTCGCCATCCTCGCCTCGCTGGTCGTCTGGATTATCTCCTACCTCCTCATTCGGGCCCTCTCGCGCTACCGCGAGTACTCGGCAGACCGCGGGGCCGCCATCATCACGGGTCGCCCGTCGGCGCTGGCGTCCGCCCTACTGAAGATTTCGGGCCGGATGGAGAACGTCCCGAAGCGTGACATGCGCGAAACCTCCGAGATGAATGCGTTCTTCATCATCCCCATCAAGTCCGACTTCATCGGTCGCCTGTTCAGCACGCACCCCTCGACGGAGAAGCGTGTCGAACGCCTCCGCGACATGGAGCGCGAGATGGAGACAATCTGAGTCGGCCGCTGTTTTTCACCCCCGGTTTCGCCCCACGACGCTAAGTTACCGCCACACCTAGCGGTGGGCATGGGACTCTTCGATTCGCTTCGCGCCGCCCTCGGCATCAGCGCCGAGTCGGACGCGACCAGTCGGGCCGACCCCGACGACCTCTTCGGCATGAGTACGGCGTATCTGACGATGGAAGCGGACCTCGGGTTCGACTCGGCCGACGAGGCGGCCCTCTGTTTCTCCTCCGTAGACAGCACCGACTTCGCGGACACCGTCGACTCCGTCGAGGCAATTCTCAGTGCCGGGGGTGAAGAGACCGGCACCGAATTCAAACGCCACACCGACGGTCACGGCTACAACTGG
Source organism: Haloferax profundi (assembly GCF_001469865.1). Taxonomy (GTDB): domain Archaea; phylum Halobacteriota; class Halobacteria; order Halobacteriales; family Haloferacaceae; genus Haloferax; species Haloferax profundi. The sequence goes on along the minus strand of NZ_LOPV01000104.1, from coordinate 16,792 downwards.
GTCGTCCTCGCGGACGACGACCCCGAGGACCTCGTGACGAGCGTCCACTTCGCCGCCGACGAGTTCATCGAGCGTGGCTACGGGTCGCGTCTCCTCGCGGCGCTCTTCGGATTCCGGAAAGGCGGCGACCGCGTCTACTGGATTTACTCGTTCCGCCGCGGCGCGTACTACCCGTTCGCGCCGCAAGGGACCTCGAAGCGGAACCAGCAACTGGAGTTCAAACTCGAATCCGTCCTCGACGGCGAACTCGAAATCGAAGACGACGAGGGATACTGGTACCCGCTGTGGCCCTCGACGCCGTCCGGCCACCCGTGGGAGTGACACCCGCGTCTGCGTACTGATTTTCCACGCTTCTCCACGTCGCTAGCGCGACATCCGACTTCAACCTCCGTCAGACGTTCGTCATCGGGTCGCCGCAGTCCCCCGATTTCACTTTCACCTTGCTGTTAACGAGGGTTTATGTGGGTATAGGCGGAACGACGGTGTATGGCAGAAGACGACCTCGAAAGTCTCCCCGGCGTCGGCCCGGCGACCGCCGACAAACTCGTTGAGAGCGGCTACGACAGCTATCAGTCCATCGCAGTCGCCAGCCCTGGCGAACTCTCGAACAAGGCCGACATCGGCTCCAGCACGGCCTCGGACATCATCAACGCCGCCCGCGACGCCGCCGACGTCGGTGGCTTCGAGACCGGTTCGATGGTCCTCGAACGACGCAAGCAAATCGGCAAGCTGAGCTGGCAAATCGACGAAGTCGACGAACTCCTCGGTGGCGGCCTCGAGACGCAGTCCATCACCGAAGTCTACGGTGAGTTCGGTGCCGGTAAGTCCCAGATTACGCACCAACTGGCCGTCAACGTCCAACTTCCGCCCGAACAGGGCGGCCTGGGTGGCGGGTGTATCTTCATCGACTCCGAAGACACGTTCCGCCCGGAGCGTATCGACGACATGGTCCGTGGCCTCGAAGACGACGTGCTCGAAGCCACGCTCGCAGACCGCGAAATCGAAGGTTCCGTCGACGACGAAGAGACGATGCAGGAACTCGTCGACGACGTCCTCGACAAGATTCACGTGGCGAAGGCGTTCAACTCCAACCACCAGATTCTCCTCGCCGAGAAGGCCAAGGAACTCGCCGGCGAGCACGAAGACACCGACTGGCCGGTTCGCCTGCTCTGTGTCGACTCGCTCACCGCCCACTTCCGCGCCGAGTACGTCGGCCGTGGCGAACTCGCCGAACGCCAGCAGAAGCTCAACAAGCACCTCCACGACCTGATGCGCATCGGTGACCTGTTCAACACGGGCATCCTCGTGACGAATCAGGTCGCGTCGAACCCCGACTCCTACTTCGGCGACCCGACCCAGCCTATCGGTGGCAACATCCTCGGCCACACCTCGACGTTCCGCATCTACCTCCGCAAGTCCAAGGGCGACAAGCGTATCGTCCGCCTCGTGGACGCGCCGAACCTCGCCGACGGCGAAGCAGTCATGCGCGTACAGGACGCCGGTCTGAAGCCCGAATAAGGCTCACTCTCTACTCTCCGTTTTCACCGTTCGGGAGCGGAGCGACCGAACGGGCCGAGGAGCGACCACCGGGAGTGACGAGGCTTTTGGTCCAGCTTTTGCCGAGGGCTGCGACGCAGCCCGCAGCGCAAAAGGTGGGCGTGTACAGGACGGCGGTCTGAAGCCCGAATAAGGCTCTTCAGACGACCCCATCTCTTTCCCCCCTTTCTGACGCCGCCGAGCGACCGCTATCGGCTCCTCTCTCTGTTTTTCAGATTGCTTCCAAACACACGCAGACCGACTGGGCTACGTGGGACGACCAACTCGATTCGAGGCGTCGTTTCCGCACGAACCGGCAAACGGAGTCTCGTTCGAGGAGCCGCGCTCGTGCTATTTTCTCACATGTGGCACAGTTTATCTCACTTCTCACAATGTTGGAAACAGGGTGCAATACTACCCCCGTAGCGGCCGATATCTCAACCAAGGTGAACACGATGACACAACGAATCGCAGTGGTCGGTGGTGGTACAGGTGGCACGGTGGCTTCGAACCGCCTCGCCGAAGAACTCGCCGCGGAGATAGACGCCGGCGACGTCGAAGTCACACTGGTGTCAGACGACACGAAGCACGTCTACAAGCCGGTGTTCCTCTACGTCCCGTTCGGTCTCGCAGAACCCGAAGACGGCGTTCGTGACCTCCGCGAACTCGTCGACGACCGAGTGAACATCGTCACCAACCGGGTTCGCCGCGTCGACACCGACGAAAAGCGCCTCTACTGCCAGGACGGTGACGAGGTCATCGAGTACGACAAACTCGTCCTCGCGACCGGCGCGAAACTCGACCCCGACGCAGTCCCCGGATTCAAACAGGCCGCACACCACTTCTACAGTGCCCGCGGTGCAGAAGAACTCCGCGAGGCACTCGCCGACTTCGAGGGTGGCCGTCTCGTCTTGAGCGTCGTCGGGACGCCCCACATGTGCCCGGCCGCACCGCTCGAGTTCACGCTCATCGTGGACGATTGGCTCCGCGACCAGGGGATTCGTGCAGACACCGAACTCGTCTACACGTACCCAATCGACCGAAGCCACGGCAAGCCTGAAGTCGCCGAATGGGCCGACCCGCTTCTCGCCGAACGCGACGTTCGCGTCGAGACGGAGTTCGTCGTGGACGCTATCGACCCCGACGACCGGGTCATCACCGCGAAGAACGGCGAAGAACTCGCCTACGACTTCCTCGTGGGCATCCCGCCACACCGCGGTGACGAGATGATTATCGAGTCGGGCCTCGGCGACAATGGCTGGGTCGACGTCGACCAGCGAACCTTGCAGGCGAGCGCCGATCCCGACGTGTACGCCATCGGCGACACGGCGTCGCTCCCGATTCCGAAAGCCGGCAGTGCGGCGCACTTCCAGGCGTTCACCGTCGCGGAGCGACTCGCCTCGCAGGTCCGGGACCGCACGCCCACGAAAAAGTACGACGGCAAGACCGTCTGTTTCGTCGAGACCGGACTCGACGAGGCGTCGTTCGTCTCGTTCGACTACGAGACGCCCGCGACGATGCGGCGACCGTCGAAGACCATCCACTGGGCGAAACACGCGTACAACGAATCGTACTGGCTGACCGCCAGAGGAATGCTCTGAGGTGAGGACGATGCAGGAACAAGAAAACACCCAAACGACCGAACAGCAGGTCCCCGAGGAACTCGTGGCGGCCATCGAGAACAACCCCGAAGAAGTCGCCGTGCTCATCGAACGACTCGGCCTCATCAACGACCTCATCGACGTGGTCGAACTCGGTGTCGGTGCCGTCGACGACGAGATGGTCCACTCCCTCGCGCGCACCGGCAGCACCCTCGCCGAAGTCGCAGACGAGGCCGCCGAACCGGAGACCGTCGCAGGCATCAAACGCCTGCTCAACGCCGTCGGCGACGCGGAAGAAGCAGACGCCAAACCCGTCGGTGCGATGGGACTCGTCCGCGCCACCCGCGACCCGAACGTGAAGTCCGGCCTCGGCTACCTCATCGCGCTGGCCGCGGCGCTCGGCGCGCAAGCGGACGACGAGAAGTAAGCGTCGAGGAGTCCGGTCGGTCTACGCGTCGTCTTCGGTCTTCGTCTTCTCGATTTCTATCTCGCCGTCGTGAATCTTCGCGCCGTCCTGTGCGACCTGTCGCGCGAGGACGGCACACTTGATTCGCATGGGAGAGATGTCCACGCCGAGCATCTCGGTGATGTCGTCGGTGTCCATCGCGTCGAGTTCCGAGAGCGTCGTGCCCGGGAGTCGTTGCGTGAGCATGCTCGCGGACGCCTGACTGATGGCACAGCCATCGCCGGAGAACGCGACGCGCTCTATCGTCTCGCCGTCGTCGGCGAGCTGCACGTCCATCGTAATCGTATCGCCGCAGGAGGGGTTCTCCCCCGTGTGGGTGAACGTCGGCGACTCCAGCCGACCGTGGTTGCGGGGGTTCTTGTAGTGGTCCAAAATCTGCTGACGATACATGTCTGAGCCAATGCCCATTGGTGTTCGTCGGGGGTACGCCCGAGCGCCGTAAAAGGGTTCCGGGCCGTCGAATCGCCCGATTTCACCGCTTACGCCGTGTCCGCTGCTGGCGACTCTGCGTCGTACTTCGTCCACTTCTTCTCTACGTCGCGGTTGGCGACGACGACGGTGTCTCCCTCGTCGCTCTCGAATCGCGTCTTTCGCAGTTCGATGGCCGAGACGGTTCCCGTGACCGGGTCGGCCTTCACACGGTCGCCGGGGTTGAAGTCGGGGTCACGGAGGAGATAGACGCCGGCGACGGTGTCGGCAATCATGTTCGACAGCGCGTAGGAGACGCCCAGCGCGATGAACCCGGTTGCGGTCCCGAGACTCGCCGCAATCTCTTCCATCCCCACGATGTTCAAGAGCGCCAGCGCCGTCCCGAACCACAGAAAGACGCCGGCGATGGCGACGCCGAGGTCCACGACGAGTTCCTGTTCTTCTGGATAGAGACCGTCCAGTGCGCCGCGAAGGAGGTACAGGATGACTCTGATACCGACGTACGCGAGGCCGACGAAGACGAGACCGGCGAGGACCTTCGGTGCCGCGTCGCGAATCACGTTGCCGAACTCGACGAGTGTGCTTTCGAGGACGTCGAAGACGAACCCGGTCACCGATTGGAGCATACGGTCGGTTGTCGTATCAGCGGGCTATAGACATTGTCCCACCTGGTGACAGGCCACGTCCCCGACGTTGCTGGTCGCTGCCGAGGTGTCAGCAAAACGGCCTTCAGACTTATTGAGGTGTATTCAATGCGTACAGACGTTCACTCCACTCAGAACGTCACGTCACTATGAGCGACGACCCTCCATCTCCGAACTCGACCGACTGCGCCCTCCTCACGACGCGCCGTGCCTTCCTCGCCGGACTCGGCGCGGGCGCTGCTGGCACCGCTGGTGCACTCGCCGGCGTCCCCGACGTGCCCGGACTCGGAGGCGACCCCGACCACTCCGACGCCCACCACGTCCGCGCACTCGTCGCCGAGAACGACGTGACACACCGTGCGACAGGTGGTCCGTGGCGCGCCTCTGACTCGTGGGAAGAATCAGTCCCCAGTGACGATGCTCGCGTGCACATCCCGGCGGACGTGACGGTGACACTCGACCACGAAGCCACGCCCCGACTTCGGACGGTCCGCGTCGACGGGACGCTTCGGGTCGACCCGACGACGACGACGCTGCTCCAGCTCGGGACGCTCGTGGTCACAGAGACGGGGACGCTCGAACTCGGGACGCCCGAGAACCCAGTCCAGCGAGACGCCGGTGCGCGAATCACCTTCCTCGATAGGGGGCCGCTCGACGAGTCGGCAGACCCCGAACGCATCGGCCGTGGGTTACTCACGCTCGCCGGCGCGACGGTCCGCATCGCGGGTGAGTCCGTAACCCCTTGGCTTCGCCTCGAACGCTCCCCTCACGCGGGAGAGACCGAACTCCACCTCCCCGACTCACCGACCGGGTGGGAGACCGGAGATGCGCTCGTCCTCGCCGGGATGCACCCGGACCGAGACGAAGACGAAGTCGTGACGATTGCTGGTGTCGAGGGGTCACGGATTCGTCTCGACTCACCGCTCGAATTCGACCACGTCCCACCCCGTGAGTCGCTCTCGGGTGTCGTCGCCGCGATGGACCGAGCGGTGACGCTCGAATCGGAGTCGACGCGAACGAAGCGCCGCGGGCACGTGATGTTCATGAGCGACGACGTGCACGTCAGTCACGCCGCGTTCTCCGCACTCGGCCGGACCGACAAGTCGCGCCCCTTCACCGACCCGACGAACGGCGTCCCTCCAAAAGACGCCGACCCGAACCCACAGGCCCGTTACGCCTGTCACTTCCACCGAACCGGAACTGGCACCGAGAACCCTCCACGAGTCGTCGAAGGGTGCGTCGTCGACGGGAGTCCCGGATGGGGCTACGTCAACCACGCGAGTTACGTCCGATTCGAGGACAACGTCTCGTTCCGTGTCTTCGGCGCGGGGTTCGTCGCCGAGACGGGGGCCGAACGAGGGACGTTCCGCCGAAACCTCGCCCTGCGCTCGCACGGGTCCGGGTCGGTCCCCGACGGGCGGCAGTTCAAAGCCGGGTCGCCGGGGAACATCGACGACTTCGGCCACGGCGGCTATGGATTCTGGTTTCAGGGGCCGACTGTCGCCGTCGAGGACAACGTCGCCGCCGGGCACAGACACTACGGGTTCGTCTACTGGAACCGCGCGAAACCCGACGCCGACGTCTCGCCCGAGGCACTGGGTAGTCTCGTCGGGAACGTTCCGAACGTCCCTGTCGAAGCACTCGACGGCCAACCCGAACTCGCTCGCTCTGACCGCGTCGAAGACGGGATGGTCCCGTCGAGTTTCGTCCGTCTCGCCTCGTTCGCCCGCAACACCGTCTTCGCCTCCGGTGGCGGCCTCGACATCTCGCGGCACATGTTCACCTTCGCGCACGACCGAGTCGACGCCTACAGCGTCGTCGAGGACTTCACGGCCTTCAACATCGGGTCACACGTGAGTCAGTGGGACCGACTCAGACCGCCCAACGGACGCGGCGCACAGGGCGGCGAAAACGGCATCTCGATTCGCTATAGCGCCAACGTCGTCGTCCGGAACCCGACGCTCGTTTCGGGCGCGGGCGGCCGTCGCGGTGTCGGAATCAACCGCAACCACGCGCCGGCGAACGTCCACGTCGAGAACCCTGACATCGAAGGCTGGTTCGTCGGAATTCGTGCGCCACCTCGGGGGTCGGCACCCATTCGTGGCGGCCGACTCGACAACCACGTGGACGTGCACGTCATCGGCGGCACGACGGACCGCCGCTGGTCCAAAAAGCAACAGGTGGACGTCGAGAACGTCGAGTTCGCCGACGGCGGCCGCGCCGATACGTTCCTCAGTGCCGAACTCGACGACCACCTCTACGGCCTCTTCACCCCGGAGGGGCACGTCCGACGCGACGGTGACGAGGTGTACTTCGCCGAACAAGCACCGGAGTTCGTTCCGTTCCCGACGAAAGCCGACGTACAGGCCGCAGACCCCGGCGACGACCCGTTCGCGGACTTGAGCGACGTGTCGCCGAACGCACTCGTCGGGAAGTCGAACGCCGAGTTGTTCGACGCGTTCGGCCTCGCCGTCGAAGGGGCGGTTCGACCGCCAGACGCCGCCAGTCCCGCGGGCGTGGAAAACGGGTTCGTCGTCGATGGCGACGGCGAGTCGACTGCTCCTTCGCTCGGACCACTCGAACGCGTCCACTCTGCGGATGGGTCGATATACGAACTGGGCCGCCTCCGGTCCGACGAACCACTCTCCGTCTACGACGACGCGACGTTCTTGACCGTCCCCGGGCGATACACGGGACTCCCCTACGTCCGACCGGAACACGACGATGGCGATTCGTCGCGCCGGTCGTTCCTGACGCTCACACTCTCGTCACCCGCGACAGTCTACGTCGCCGTCGACACCGACTCGTCACCCGGATGGCTCTCGGGGTGGACCGACACCGGCGACACTATCGGCACCTCGGACGGGACGCGACGCGTCTACCAAAAAGCGTTCGACGCGGGGACGGTTCGACTCGGCGGGAACCCGGACTCGCACAGGATGTACACGGTGTTCGTCCGGGAACAGTAGCCCACCTGTTACGCTGCGCTCACTTCGTTCGCGGTGCAGTACGGGTCGTACTCAGGCGAACAGGTCGCGTGCGACTTCCAGCCCTTCGACCAGTGTGTCGACTTCCTCTTTCGTGTTGTAGATGTAGAAGGACGCCCGCGTGGAGGCCGCAGCACCCAGAATGTCGTGCAGGGGTTGCGTACAGTGGTCGCCGGCGCGGATGGCGACACCCTGCTCGTTGAGGATGCTAGAGAGGTCGTGGGCGTGGACGCCGTCGAGGTTGAACGCGACGAGGCCACCTCGGTCGTCGCCCGGCGGGCCGTAGATTTCGATGTCGTCGAACTCGCTCAGACGGTCGTAGGCGTACTCGGCGAGGAGTTCCTCGTGGGCCTGCACGTTCTCCATGCCGATGTCGTCGAGGTAGTCGACGGCAGCGGCGAAGCCGATACCTTGTGCGATGGAGGGGGTGCCCGCCTCGAACTTCCACGGCAGGTCTTCCCACGTCGACTCCTCGAAGGTGACGCGCCGAATCATCTCGCCGCCGTAGAGGTACGGGTCCATCTCGTCGAGGATGTCGCGCTTGCCGTAGAGCGCACCGATGCCCGTGGGGCCGCACATCTTGTGGCCCGAGAAGGCGAAGAAGTCGGCGTCGATGGCTTCCACGTCGACTGGTCGGGTCGGAACCGACTGCGCGCCGTCGACGAAGATGTAGGCGCCAACGTCGTGGGCCATGTCGGCGAGTTCGGAGACGGGGTTGACGGTGCCCAGCGTGTTCGAGACGTGGACGACGGAGACCATCTTCGTGGAGTCGTCGATGAGTTCCTTCGCGTGCTCCATGTCGAGTCGGCCGTCGTCGGTGACGCGGATGAAGCGCGCCTCGGCGCCGGTCTTCTTGGCGATTTGCTGCCAGGTGACCAGCGAGGCGTGGTGCTCCATCTCGGTGAGGACCACCGAGTCACCGGGACCGAGTTCGTTCAGGCCCCACGCGTAGGCGACGAGGTTCATCGCTTCGGTGGTGTTCTTGGTGAAGACGACTTCCTCGCGGCCGCCGGAGGCACCGACGAACTCGGCGACCCTGTCGTGGGCGTTCTCGTAGGCGACGGAGGCCTCTTGGCTCAGACTGTGGATGCCGCGGTGGACGTTCGAGTTGTACCCGTAGTAGTAGTCGACGATGGCGTCGACGACGTGCTTCGGGGTGTGACTCGTGGCCGCGTTGTCGAGATAGACGAGGGGGACGGTGTCGTCGTCGTGTTCGCCGGGCGTCGAGATGTCGCCGCCGACCTTCCGCTGGAGGATTGGAAAGTCCTCGCGGATGGCGTCGACGTCGACAGGGTACGATTCCTGCACTCCCATTGGGAGTGAGTTACCACCCGAGGCACAACACGTCTTCGGTCCTCGCGTTTCTGTGAAACTGAAACCCGTTACGCGAACTGGCATCCGTTGCCGGGACCGGTGACGACTGCAGGGCCTCCGCGAGAAATTGGTCGTCGTTTCGCGGAATGCTGACCTACGACGCGTACCGGTTCAGGTCTTGAAGGTAGCTGTACCACTCGACGACGCCAGCCACGGCGATGACGAGGACGGCGGGGTGTGTGGTCGATTGCGAGGGCACAGTCTGTGTCGTCGCTGTGGGGACCTATAGGTGTTAGCGAGGACGAATGTCCCGAGCGTGTCAATAAAGTAGTGGACGCGTCTCTAGGTGCGTATGTCTCCTTCGCCTCCTCTCGCCACGTCCAGTCTGGACGCACTCCCGATGCAACTCGCGGTTCTGAACACGGACGGTGAGATTCTCTACACCAACGAGGCGTGGCGTGAATTCGGCGACGAGAACGACTACGCCGGAGACTCTAGTTCTATCGGAACGAACTACCTCGGCGTCTGTGAAGTCGGCGACGGTGGAAACGGTGGAGGTGCCGCCAGTGGGATTCGGTCGGTCATCGACGGTGACAGAGACGAGTTCTCCTACGAATACCCGTGTCACTCTCCCGACGAGCGCCGGTGGTTCACGATGCGAGCGACCCGGTTCACCGACGACGAGGAGACGTACGTCCAGGTCGTCCACTTGGACATCACCGACCGGAAACTCGCCGAAATCGAGGCCGACGAGAAAGCGAACAGACTCCAGAACGTCGCCAGCATCCTGTCGCACGACCTGCGCAATCCGCTCGCTGTCGCCCTCGGCTACGCCCAGACGCTCATCGAAGAGGGTATCGCGACGGACCGTCTCGGCCGCGTCGTCGACTCGCTCGAACGGATGGACGAAATCGTCTCGGACGCACTCGTGCTGGCGAGGCACGATTCTGTCACACAGCGGGTGACGGTCGACCTCGGCACACGAGTCGAAGACGCGTGGGACCACGTCGAGACGGGTGGTGCGTCGCTGGTCGTCGCCGACTCCGCGACGTTCGAGGCGGACTCGAACCTCCTCGCCCACGTCTTCGAGAACCTGTTTCGAAATGCAATCGAACACGGGCGCGAAGACGACGACTCACCGCTGACCGTGACGGTCGGAACGCTCACCACCGACGACGACCGACCGGGATTCTACGTCGAAGACGACGGCGTCGGTATCCCCGCCGACGAACGGGACGAAGTATTCGAGGATGGATACTCGTCGGCGACCGACGGAACTGGCCTCGGACTCTCTATCGTCTCCCAGGTGGTCGAGGCCCACGGGTGGTGTCTCGAACTGACCGAGTCCGCATCGGGCGGCGCTCGATTCGAAATCACGGGTGTCGAACTGGGTACGTAACGAGACGGAACGAGACGCAGGAGCAGTCGCTCGCGGTGAGGAGAACACGAGAAAACCGGACGGCTGAGACGGCGTTATCGAAGCCAGAGGAGTTGTGCGTGGAGCGTGCCACCGACTTCGAGAACCGTCTCTTCGTCGACGAGGCCAGCGTCGATAGCGACGTTCACCGACTCTTCGCCGACGATGTTGGCGACGGTAGCGCGAGTGAGACTCTCCACGACTGCGTCCTGGTCGACTGTCTCGGCCTCTTCACCGCCGTAGAAGTCCTCGGTCACGTCGAGCGAGACACCGCCGTCGGTGTACGTCTCGCCGATGCAGTCGGCATCACAGACCGAGACGAGCAGTCCTTCCGGGGTCTCGCGTTCACGCAGGAGCATCAGTAGTCCTCGACGAGTTCCGCTTCGGCCTGCTCGCGAATGTCGTCGGCCTGTTGCTGGGCCTGTTCTGCTTCTTCTTCGCGACCGAGTTCTTCGAGGGCGCGCGCCTTCTCCTCGTGGACGGCGGGCGTCCGCATGCCGAGGCGGATGGCGTTGTCGAAGGCGTTGACGGCATCTTCGTTCAGGCCGCGTTCGTGGAGGAAGAAACCACGGTTGTACCACGCTTGCGCGAAGCGCGGGTCGAGTTCGACGGCACGCTCGGCGTGGTCGAGGGCGTCGGCGGTCTGGCCCGACTCCCACAGCGCGTACGCGAGGTTGGTGTGTGCCGTCGCGGCGTGTTCGCTGTCGTCGTCGACGCGGAGTGCCTCTTGATAGGCACCGACTGCCTCGTCCCACTCTTCGAGTTGGGCGTGCGCCGCGCCTTTGTTCACCCACGCCTCTTGTGCGATGGGCGAGTCCTCACCTGCGAAGCGTGCAGTCCGCTCGAACGCCTCGGTCGCCTCCTCGAAGCGGTTGATTTGCATGTACGAGAGGCCTACGTCGAGCAGTTTCTCCACGTCGACGTCCTCTGGGTCGATGTTTCGCTTGTCGAGGATGTCGGTCAGGACGCGCGAGTCGACCGGGTCGACCTTCGTCGGGTCCACCGTGAGTTCGGGTGGGTCGAGCGAGAAGTCGGAGTAGTCCTCGTCGAACCCCTGCCCTTCGGAGAAGCGGTGGGGTCGCTTGCCGTCGTCGGTCATATAGGCGCGATTGGGAGTCACGGCGGTTAAACGCTACGTCAGAGGCGCGACACCGACCGCTTTTTAGCGGCAGTCGGCGTACCACGGGAGAATGCAGGCCCCCTCGACGACTGTGGTCTCGTTCGTCCGACACGCCCACTCGCCGTACGTCCCCAACGCCGAGCGGAGTCGCGGGCTTTCGACCCGGGGACGACGCGATGCTGCTGCCGTCACGGCCCACCTGGCGGCCGTTGCGGACGTCGTCGTCACGAGTCCGTTCGAGCGCGCTCGCGCCACTGTCGAGGGTATCGCCGACGCCGCCGACGTTCCACTCGTCGTGGACGAGGACCTTCGAGAGCGCGAACTCGCCGGCGAACACGTCGAGGACTTCGACTCGGCCGTCGAACACCTCTGGGGGAACCCGGCGGCGTCACATCCCGGCGGCGAGTCGCACGCCGAGGCACAGGAACGTGGTGTCGCGGCAGTCGAACGACTCGTCGAGGCGTACCCGGGTCGCCACGTCGTCGTCGGCACCCACGGGACGCTCATGGCACTCGTGTTCAACGCGTACGACCCACGTTACGGCTACGAGTTCTGGAACACGCTCTCGATGCCCGACGTGTACGAAGCGACGTTCTTCGGTGGCGAACTCGCTGGAATCGTGCGAACGTGGGTGCCACCGGACGAGACGGCAGCAGGCGCCGGAAGCGACTGAGCGGCGGAAGCTTAACGTCTGTTTCCAGTCATCTATTTGCCATGCGCCTCTTCCTCGCCATCGACCTGCCGTCGTCGCTCTCGGAGGGTGTCGCGGCGGCGCAGGCGCGCTTCGAAGACGCGGGTGGTCTCCGATTCACCGACCCCGAACAGGCTCACGTCACGTTGAAGTTCCTCGGTGAGACGCCTCCAGACCGTGTTTCTGCGGTCGAAGACGCGGTCGAATCGGCCATCGACGCTGCCGGTGTCGACCAGTTCGACACCTCAGTCGGCGGATTGGGCGTCTTCCCTTCGCTGGACTACATTCGCGTCGTCTGGACTGGTATCGACGACGGGGCCACCGAGATGACGCGCCTCCACGACGAACTCGAACGCGAGACGACGACCATCGGGTTCGACCCCGAGAACCACGACTTCTCTCCGCACGTCACGCTCGCCCGCATGAACGACGCCCGCGGAAAGGACCTCGTGAGGCGCGTGGTCGAACGCGAAGACCCGGACATCGGGTCGTTTCGCGTGCGTGAGGTACGATTGAAGAAGAGCGAACTCGGTCCCGACGGTCCCGAGTACGAGACGGTGTCTCGATTCTCGTTGTAGCAACCGCACTGCTTCTCAGTCGTCGGCCGGTTTGCGTCGCTGTCGCCGGTCGACTGCCCGTCGGAGTTCGCCCCGAAGGGCGTCACGCTTGAACAGGAGGAACCCGAGGAAGATGAGGACGAACCCGGCAACCGTCGTCAGCGTCGGGACGCGGTCGAGGACGACCCACTCCGCGAGTGCGGCGAACAGCGGAATCACGTACTCCAAGAGGCTGACTTCGATGGGGCCGACCCGGTCGAGAAGCCAGAAGTAGAGCAGAAATCCGCCCGCGCCGGCGACGACGGCGAGGTATCCGGTTGCGACGAGCGTCGTCGGAACCCACACCGCGTCGGCGGCAGACTCCCACGGGAGCGCGATGCTCGTCACGTGGAGCGTCACTGCCCCGATGAGCATCATCCACGCTTGCACTGCGAGGAGCGACATGCCCGTCTCGCTGTCGTGCGTGAGGACGGCCCCGAGACCGAACGCGATGGCCGAACCGAACACCAGTACCGCACCGACGAGGCTCGACGACAGGAGGTTCTCTGGGTTCGGGTTGGCGATGACGACGAGGCCGAGGAAGCCGAGGACCAGACCGGCCACCTTGATAGGCGAGAGTCGCTCCCGCGTGGCGGTCAGACGGGTCAGTGTCGGCGTCGCCAAAGGGATGATACCGAGGAGGACAGACGCGACGGACCCGGGGACGTACACCTGTCCGGAGAACAAGAGGGCGTGGTGAGCGCCGATGCTGAACACGCCGCCGGCGAGAATCGGTCGCCACTCGTGTCGCGCCGCCGGGAGAAACCTGTCGCCGCGGGCGATGGTGAGCGCGAACAAGAGCACCGCTGCCACGTCGAACCGAATGGCGGCGAGGAACGCCGGCGGGACCGTTTCGAGGGCGAGTTCGGTCGCGAGGAAGGCACTGCCCCAGACCGCAGAGAGGGCGAGAAAGCCGACGAGTGTACGGACCCGACTCATTCACCCGGACTTTCCCGCCGACGATACTGAATGAGTCGATTCGGCCGGTACCCACCGACCCACGGGTGAATTCGACGGATTCGACCCTGTGGACGCCTCTCACACCTCTCAAACACGAAGGAACAAGATTTTATGCGGAGGATGGAAACTGTAGGCCACTATGGGTAAGAAGTCGAAGGCTAAGAAGAAGCGTCTGGCGAAGCTCGAACGTCAGAACAGTCGTGTCCCGGCGTGGGTCATGCTCAAGACCGACATGGAAGTTACGCGAAACCCCAAGCGTCGCAACTGGCGGCGAAGCAACACGGACGAGTAAGCAATGAGCGCAAACGACTTCGAGGAGCGCGTCGTCACCGTCCCGCTCCGCGACGTGAAGGCAGTCCCGTCCTACGAGCGTGCAGGCCGCGCGATGAAGATCATCCGCGAGCACCTCGCGAAGCACTTCAAGGTCGACGCCGACGACGTGCGTCTCGACCCCCAGATCAACGAGACCATCTGGGCAAGCGGCCGTCAGGACCCACCGAGCAAGTTCCGCGTCCGCGCCGCACGCTTCGACGAGGACGGCGAGTCGGTCGTCGAAGCCGAACCGGCAGAGTAAACGGTGCTCCGCGCCTCCTTCGCCGGTTCATCCTACATCGGCGTCTTCGCTCGGGCGACCGACGACGTCCTCCTCGTTCGCCCCGACGCCGACGATTCACTCGCCGAACGGATGGCCGAGGAACTCGACGTGCCGGTGGTCAAGACGACCGTCGGCGGGTCAGGAACTGTCGGTGCGTTAGCCACGGGTAACGAGAACGGACTGCTCGTCTCGAGCCGTGCGACGACCCGCGAAAAGGAGGCACTCGCCGAGGCCGTAGACATCCCCGTCTACGAACTCCCCGGTCGCATCAACGCCGCTGGGAACGTCGTTCTCGCGAACGACTACGGCGCGTACGTCCACGCAGACCTCTCCGACGAGGCCGTCGCGGCCGTCGAAGAGGCACTGGAAGTCCCCGTCGAACGCGGCGACCTCGCAGACGTTCGAACCGTCGGGATGGCGGCCGTCGCCAACAACCGTGGCGTCCTCTGCCACCCGAAGTCCCGCGAACCCGAACTCGAAGCGCTCGAAGCGCTCCTCGACGTTCGCGCCGACCTCGGAACCATCAACTACGGTGGACCGCTCGTCGGGTCTGGCCTCGTCGCCAACGACGAGTCGTACATCGTCGGCGAAGATACGACCGGTCCGGAACTGGGTCGCATCGAAGACGCTCTCGACTACATCGACTGAGGGCGTCTCGTCCACCCTTTTCGCGGCTCGTTCTCACCGTGAGTAGGAAGACTCTTCCCGCTCGCCACCCGACCGACGTGCATGAGCCAGTTCACTATCTCTGGACGCTTCACCAGCCGTGGAGTGACCCACGAGTTCACGAAAACTGTGGACGCACCCAACGAGAACGTCGCACGAGAACGTGCCTTCTCTCTCATCGGAAGTGAGCACGGCATCAAACGTACGAAGGTCGACCTCACGGAGGTGTCCGCAGCATGATGGGCGGCGGTCAGCAGCAACTCCAGCAGCTCTCGCAGGAACTGCAGGCACTCGACGAGGAAATCGAATCGCTCGAAGGCGAGGTCTCTGACCTCAACGACGAGAAGGCCGAAATCGACGAGGCCGTCGAGGCAATCGAGACGCTCGAGACGGGTTCGACCGTGCAGGTCCCGCTCGGCGGCGACGCGTACCTCCGCGCCGAAGTCCAGGACATCGACGAGGTCATCGTCTCGCTCGGTGCCAACTACGCGGCCGAACAGAACCAGTCTGACGCCGTCGAAGCACTGCGACGCAAGCAGGACATGCTCGACGAGGAGATCGCGAGCATCCGCGGTCAGATCGAAGAACTCGAAGAAGAGAGCGAACAGATCGAACAGCAGGCGATGCAGGCCCAACAGCAGATGCAGCAGCAGCAGATGCAGCAGATGCAACAGCAGATGCAGGGCGAAGGCGAAGACGGCGACGACGAGTAATCCTCACCCCCTATTCAGATGTTCGACGGACTGAAGAAGAAACTCAACCGCTTCCGGGAAGACGTCGAAGACACCGCCGAAGAGAAGGCTGAGGCGGCAGAAGCCGAGGCTGAAGCGGCCGACGCTGAGGCGGCCGAAGCCGACGCAAGCGCAGACGCAGACGTCGACGCGGAAGTCGACGAGACGGCGGCAGAGACAGACGGTATATCTGCCGACTCCGACGAAGCAGTCACTTCGACCACCGAGACAGTCGACGACTCGCAGGACGACGTTGCACCTGCCGACACATCCGCTCCCGAAGCGGAGACCGAAGACGACGCAGACGTCGACGGCGAGACTCCCGAGTCGCTCGCATCGGATGCGGCGAAGGAAGCACTGTCGACGAAAGACGAGAGCGACTCGTCGTCCGGCAAGAGTCGGTTGAAGCGCGCCGCCGCGTTCGCAACCGGGAAAGTCGTCATCGAGGAAGAAGACCTCGAAGACCCGCTGTGGGAACTCGAGATGGCGCTCCTCCAGAGCGACGTCGAGATGCAGGTCGCAGAGGAGATTCTCGAGACCATCCGCGAGAAACTCATCGGCGAGACGCGAAAGCAGGTCCAGAGCACGGGCCAACTCGTCGAAGAGGCGCTCCACGACGCGCTCTACGAAGTCATCAGCGTCGGTCAGTTCGACTTCGACCAGCGCATCGCCGAGGCAGACAAACCTGTCACCCTCATCTTCACCGGCATCAACGGCGTCGGGAAGACGACGACCATCGCTAAACTCGCCCGCTACTTCGAAACGCAGGGCTACTCGACGGTCCTCGCCAACGGTGACACCTACCGCGCCGGCGCGAACGAGCAGATTCGCGAGCACGCGGAAGCACTCGACAAGAAACTCATCACCCACGAACAGGGTGGTGACCCGGCGGCCGTCATCTACGACGCCGTCGAGTACGCCGACGCGCACGACATCGACATCGTCCTCGGCGACACGGCCGGTCGTCTGCACACGTCGAACGACCTCATGGCGCAGTTGGAGAAGATAGACCGCGTCGTCGGCCCTGACCTCACCATCT
>NZ_LOPV01000103.1 GCF_001469865.1 Haloferax profundi | reverse complement strand
TGGACGAGGCAGTCGCCGGACAGGACGCAGTCGAACGCGCCCGCCAGTTCAACGACGCGGCGGCCATCGACGGTGCAATCCTGACGAAGGCAGACGCCGACTCCAACGGTGGGGCGGCAATCTCCATCGCCTACGTCACGGGCAAGCCAATCTTGTTCCTCGGCGTGGGACAGGGCTACGACCACATCGAGCGGTTCGACCCGGAAGCGATGGTCGAACGCCTGCTCGGCGAAGACGAGTAAGCGACGACACGCTTCCTCGTCGCCCAGTCCGTCGATTTCTCACTCTACCGCGAGTACGACACCGAGCAGCAGCATCGTCCCTGCACCGACGTAGTTGAGGACGCGACTCACCCGCGTCTCGGCGAGGGTGTCGCCGAGTCTGTCGGCACCGAGGGCGACAGCAGAGAGGTAGAGCGCGGTGAGTACCGCGTACAGTGCGCCCAAGACGGCCATTCGCTCGCCTGCGCCGGGGCCGCGCCCGGCGAATCCGGGGAGAAACGCGAGGAAGAACAACGCGACTTTCGGGTTCAGGGCGTTGACGAGGACGCCGCGTCGGAAACTGCCAGAGGCATCTGTCTCGACGCTCGGGTCGAACTCGTCGTCGCGGAGAGCGACCACGCCGAGGTAGATGAGATACGCCGCCCCGACGTACTGGATTGCGGCCGCCGCTTCGGGAACCGTCTGGAGGAGGGCGGCGACGCCGAGCGTGGCGAGCATCGTGTGAAAGAGGACGCCAGTCGCGATACCGAACGCCGAGCGGACGCCCGATTCGCGCCCGTCGAGACCGCGGGCGAGGACGTACATCGTGTCCGGGCCGGGGGTGAGAATGAGCGCGATGGCCGCGCCGGAGAACGCGAGAATCGTGGTCGGTTGCAGTCCGAATGCGATACTGCCCATCGCCGCGGTCTACGACTCGTCGGGTGAAGTACGTGGGGTTTCGGGAAGCACTTGGTTGCGAAGAGTGGTCTCTCCGTCTCCCGACTCCAACCGTTCGACGTTCTCGGCGAGGATGTCTGCCAGTCGAGTGAAGTACTGCGGTGTGTACCCCGCGACGTGAGGGGTGATGAAGACGTTCTCGAAGGTCCACAGCGGATGGTCCTCAGGGAGCGGTTCCGGGTCGGTCACGTCGAGTGCGGCGGCCCGAAGGTAGCCACGCTGAACCGAGGAGACGAGTGCGTCGGTGTCGACCACACCTCCCCGAGCGACGTTCACGAGGACGGCGTGGTTCGGGAGGGCGAAGAACGCCTGCTGGTCGACGAGGTGCCGCGTCTCGTCGGTCAATGGACACGCGAGTACGAGGAAGTCCGTCTCGACGAGGGCAGATTCGAGGTCGTCGAATCCGAGGACTCGGTCGGTCGGCCCGCCTTTTTCGGGTGTGTAGCGAACTCCGATGGTCTCGACGCCGAAGGGTTCGAGGCGCTCGACGACGGCCTGTCCGATTGCGCCCAACCCAACGACGGTGACTGTCGACCCCTTGAGTTCGCCGTAGGCCTGAAACGACCGCCACTCGCGGCGCTCCTGTCGGCGGATTCCCTCGTCGAGGCGGCGGGTAATCGTCAAGAGCCATCCGACGACGTGCTCGGCGATGTTGGGCCCGTGGACGCCGGAGGCGTTCGTGACCACGATGCCTCGTTCGCGGAGCGTCTCCATGGGGAGGTGGTCGTACCCTGCGGCGGCACCGGCGAACAGTCGGAGTTCGGCGGCGGCGTCGAGCACGTCGTGCTGGAGGTAGGTCCCTGTGATGACGTCGGCGTCGCGAGCAGCCTCGATGGTCTCGGCCGTCGTCTTCGGGTGGACGACCGTCGCGTCGGGACGTCGCTCGCGGAGGGCGTCGGCGTACTCCTCGGCGGGAATGTCGTGTGCGGGTTGGTCGAGGACGAGGATGCGCGTCATGTTCAGCGTGTCACCGCGTCGACCGATAGCTCTTCGCCCGCGGACGCGACGGATAAAGCCTTTACCGGCGCGGCGGCGTAGGAGGGGACAATGGTACTCGATAATCTCGGGAGTTCTCTCCGCGGCAGTCTCGACAAGCTGCGGGGTAAGTCCCGTCTGGACGAGGACGACGTTCAGGAAATCGTCAAGGAGATTCAGCGCTCCTTGCTCTCTGCCGACGTCGACGTCAGCCTCGTCATGGACCTCTCTGACTCCATCAAGACCCGGGCGCTCGAAGAAGAGCCTCCGGGTGGGACGAACGCCCGCGACCACGTGCTGAAAATCGTCTACGAGGAACTCGTCGGTCTCATCGGTGAGTCGACGGAGATTCCGCTCGAATCACAGACTATCATGCTCGCCGGCCTGCAAGGCTCGGGGAAGACGACCACGTCCGCCAAGATGGCGTGGTGGTTCTCGAAGAAAGGCCTGCGCCCGGCGGTCATCCAGACCGACACCTTCCGGCCCGGTGCGTACGACCAGGCCAAGCAGATGTGTGAGCGCGCCGAGGTCGAATTCTACGGCGACCCCGACTGCGACGACCCGGTGCAAATCGCACGCGAGGGCCTCGAAGCCACCGACGACGCCGACATCCACATCGTCGACACGGCCGGTCGTCACGCGCTCGAAGACGACCTCATCGCCGAAATCGAAGAGATAGAAGACGTCGTCCAACCCGACTTGAACCTGCTCGTCCTCGACGCGGCAATCGGGCAGGGCGCGAAAGACCAGGCTCAGCAGTTCGACGAATCCATCGGTATCGGCGGCGTCGTCATCACCAAACTCGACGGGACGGCGAAAGGTGGCGGTGCCCTGACCGCCGTCAACGAGACGGACTCCTCTATCGCCTTCCTCGGGATGGGTGAGACGGTCCAGGATATCGAACGGTTCGAACCCAACGGCTTCATCTCGCGTCTCCTCGGGATGGGCGACCTGAAGCAACTCTCCGAGCGCGTCGAACGCGCCATGTCCGAGACCCAGGCCGAAGACGAGGACTGGGACCCCGAGGAGATGATGAAGGGGAACTTCACCCTCAAGGACATGCAAAAACAGATGGAGGCGATGAACAAGATGGGGCCGCTCGACCAGGTGCTCGACATGATTCCGGGTCTCGGCGGTGGCCTCAAAGACCAACTGCCGGACGACGCGATGGACGTGACCAAAGACCGGATGCGCTCGTTCGAGGTCATCATGGACTCCATGACCGACGACGAACTGGAGAACCCGCGCATCATCGGTGCCTCGCGTGTGAAGCGCATCGCACAGGGCTCTGGGAAAGACGAGGAGACGATTCAGGAACTCCTCGAACAACACCGCATGATGGAACAGACTATCAAGCAGTTCCAGGGCATGGGCGACGGCGACATGCAGCGGATGATGAAGAAACTCCAGCAACAAGGTGGCGGCGGTGGCGGTATGGGCGGCCTCGGCGGTATGGGTCCGTTCTAATCTAATCTAATCTTCAATCCCTTCTCCGCTTCGTCTGACGACGCTCCATCTCCGTTCTCTTCAGACTCTGAATTCGACATACCGCCGACTTTTAACGCTCGGGGCCGTCGGACCCGACAATGACGGTGCGAGACGTGGCAGTCGAGGCCTACAAAGAAGCCCTCCCTGCACTCGCGGCGAGTCTCGTCGGCGGCCTCATCGCCGGCGTCGTCCTCGGTGGGATGCGCGCCGAACTCCGGGCGGTTCCGGGGTTGCTCGTCCTCGTGCCTGCACTGCTCGCGACTCGCGGGAACGTCTATGGGTCGCTGGGTGCTCGTATCGCTACGGCACTGCATCAGGGTCTCATCGACCCCTACGTCACCGGCGCAGACGAGCGACTCCGGGCCGCCGCGACGGCCGCACTCGCCAACGGCGTGTTGACGAGCACCTTCGCCTCCATCATGGCGTTCTTCTTGCTCACGTTCCTCGGGAGTCCAGTCGCACCGCTCCCGATTCTCGTCGGCATCGCCATCGTCGCCGGTCTGTTGTCGGGTATCGTCCTCACCGTCGTCGTCGTGACTGTCGTCTTCGCGGGGTACAGACGGGGACGGAACCCCGACACCATCGTCGGACCGCTGGTGACTACGACCGGAGACGTGTTCGGCATCCTGTTCTTGCTCATCGCGGTCCGAACCGTCCTCGCCATCGCTGGGGTGTTCTGACGTGCCGACTGAGTGGACCGTCCGTGCCATCTCACGGGCGATGCTCCCCGTCTTGTTCGTCCTCACGCTCGTCGAACTCGGGAGTGGACTCGTCCTCGGGAGTTTCGAAGCGCAGTTGCTCCAGTATCCGTCGCTGCTCGTCCTCGTGCCGGTCACTATCGGAACGGCGGGCAATCTCGGGAGCATCCTCGCGGCACGACTCTCCACGTCCTTCCACCTCGGGACGCTCACGTTCTCGCCGGCCGACGACGAACTCGCGGGGAACGCGTTGGCGACAGTCGTCCTCGCGGTGACCGTCTTTCCAATCATCGGCGTCGGCGCGTGGGTCGCCACGCTCGTCGTCACTGGCGGTCCCGCACTCCCCTTCTCGACAGTCGTCTTGGTCGCGCTGTCGAGCGGTATCACGCTCGCCGTCTTGGCCGTCTTCGTGACGTTCACTGCGACGTACGTCGCCTATCGGTTCGGTCTCGACCCCGACGACGTGGTCATCCCCGTCGTCACCAACGTCTGCGACGTCCTCGGGGTGGTCGTGCTGTTTGCGGTCGCACAACTGCTGGTGTAATCGGCACGACACCGACCGACGGCGATTAGTTCCTCGCCACCCGACCACTCTCTGTGCAGTCGTCGACCGTTCTCCCGGTGCTGGTCGAGGTGCTCCCCAGAGTCCTGCGTATCGCCGTCTACATCGCTATCGGCGTCTTCGCGGCGAACCTCGTCGTCGCCTTCGGCCTCGTCGAGCGTATCGCCGGCCTCTCGCGGTACTTGACGAGTCCAGCGAACCTCCCCGACGAGGTTGGGACGGCTATCGTCACCACCGCCGCGTCGACGACGGCGGGGTACGGGATGCTCGCGGAGTTCCGCGAATCGGGTGTCTTAGACGACAAAGCGACGCTCGTCGCCGTCACCATCAACACGTTCTTCGGGTTCGTCCAGCACATCTTCACGTTCTACTGGCCGGTCCTCATCCCCATCCTCGGGCGCGAAGTCGGATTCATGTACGTCGGTGCCCGCGCCGCAATCGCACTGGCGATTACGCTCACTGGCGTCGCCGCCGGTGCGATACTCCTCTCGAAACAGAACGTCACCCCCACGGCCATCGCCGAAACGGACGGCGCAGGCGACACGGATGGCGAATACGGGGCAAACGGCGACGACGAAGACTCGGTTCGGGCGATGGCCGAAGACGCCGCGCGAAAGACGTGGAAGACGGTTCGCCGAATCGTCCCGCGACTCGCGGTGGTCTACGTCCTCGTCACGCTCCTCTTGCGAACGACCGACCTCGAATCCTTCACGAACCTCGCCAGTCCGCTGACGAACCTCGTCGGCCTGCCGGGTGCTGCGGTCCCTGTCGTCGTCGCCTTCGCGTTCGACACGACGACCGGTGCGGCGACTATCGCGCCCGCTATCGGCGAGACGTTCACGCCGAAACAGGCGGTGGCGACGATGCTCATCGGCGGTATCATCTCTTTCGCCGTCTCGACGTTCAAACGGTCGATTCCCTTTCAGTACGGTATCTGGGGACCAGAGTTCGGGTCGAAGGTCATCGCCGTCAACACGAGTTTGAAAGTCGTCTTCATCGCCATCGCGGTGGCGCTGTTAGTCGCTTAACATCGCAGTCGGGCCGCGTACCCCTCAGCGGTCGTGGGGGTCGATTGGCCGACCGTCTTCTGTCGGCGGCGCGATGTAGTCGACGAGTTCTTCGACAGACGGGTCGCGGACGGTCACGTGCACCTCGATGTCGCCGAGTTCGTCGGGGTTCCCGACGGAGAAGTTGACGACACCCTTGAACGCGGCCTGTTTCTTCAGCGCGAAGGAGAACCCTTCCTCGTCGCGGCGTTTGTCGAACTCTCGCCGGGCGGTGTCGAGGATGGCCTGTTCGTGCAGACGCTCCGAGAAGCGCTCTAACTCGTGGGTCTCACCGACGAGTTTCCCGGGTTCGTGCGTGAGTTCGACGCCCGGAAAGAGGTTCTCGACGGCGTCGGCGACGCGGTCTGTGACCTCGGTGTCCCGAACTGGAACGTCGATGCGAACGTCGACGCTGTAAATCATGGATTGGCCTCCGCGACGGCGTCCGGTCCCTCTTCGAACAGTCGCGTGATGGTCTCGCGGTACTCGTCGAGGGTGCCGGTGTTCTCGATGACGACGTCGGCGCGGTCCATCGCCTCGCCCATCCCGAAGTCGAGTTCGCGTTCCTCGCGTTTCTTCAGTGACTCGACGTCGGTGTCACTCTCGTCTCGTCCCCGGTCACCGAGTCGCTCGGCACGGGTCTCGAACGGTGCTTCGACGCTCACGAGGACGAACTCGTCGCCGAAGGCGTCGCGGAAGCGGTCGAGTTCGACGTCCGACCGGAGGCCGTCGACGACCACCACGTCGTTCGAGTCGAGGTGGTCTTCGACGACGGGCAGCGAGCGCGCGGCGATGGCGTCGTCGCCTTCCTCTTCGCGGAGTGCCTTCGCTATCTTCCCGTGGTCCGTCGCGGGGTCGAGGCCGCGGGCGCGACACTCCTCGCGGATGATGTCGCCCATCGTCACGACGGGAATGCCTGCTTCGCGGGCTACTTCGGCGAGTTCGCCCTTTCCGCTTCCGGGCAAGCCGACCGTCCCGATGACTCTCATAGGCGGTGATACCGCGTTCGCGCTGTTAAACCCTCCCTTCACGTCGCTCCGGGCGCGCGATGTGCCGACGGCGCTCTCTGACCCACCCATCTTTTCCTTCCTCGCAACGATGTGTCGGCTATGAAACAACGGTCCCTCCTCGTCCGTATCCTCTGGTTCGTGTTCATCGGCTGGTGGGCCACCCCCGCCGTCGTCAACGTCGCGTGGTTCCTCAACGCGACCATCATCGGCCTGCCGCTGGGAATCAAACTCATCAACCTCGTGCCGACGGTGCTCTCGCTGAAAGAACCGCGTGCACTCGGCAACCCCGACGCGGCGAAAGGCCAGCGGTCGCTCGTCGTCCGCGGCGTCTACTTCCTGTTCGTCGGGTGGTGGCTCAGTTGGTTCTGGGCGAACGTGGCGGCGTTCTTCGCGGTCACGATTATCGGCCTTCCTCTCGCCTACTGGATGTTCAATCGGCTTCCTGCGGTCACGTCGCTGTACCGATTCGACGGGTAGAAGCCGATTCGTTTTTCATTTGGCACCTGTTTTTGAGATACGAGGGCGCGTAGCTCAGTTGGACAGAGCGTCGGACTTCTAATCCGACGGCCGCGGGTTCGAATCCCGTCGCGCTCGTTCGTCGCCTTCGGCTCCT
>NZ_LOPV01000102.1 GCF_001469865.1 Haloferax profundi | reverse complement strand
AATCCCGTCGCGCTCTTTTTGGCTGGTAAAAACCGCTCACACGATTGTGTACCATTCGCTTCGCTCATGGGACTCCCATCGCGCTCTTTTTGTTGCTGTAGAGACCGCCGAGCGCTAGCGAGGTGTGTTGGAACGCACTCGCGCGACGGACATCGCAAACGCTCCGCGTTTGCTCAATCCCGTCGCGCTCTCTTCGCTGGCGGTGGAACAACTCCCCCGCGGTAGTGAAGTGTGCTGGTGAAAATCGGTGAGCGACAGCGACCACACCTCTGCCAACACTCATCACGTGTCGTACTATTGCCATCAACGTGGTCTTCGCTTCCGACTCACCCCTGCAAGGCCGATTCGAACAGACGCTCGACAACGCCGTCGTCTACGGAGATGCCGAGAAAGAGACGATTCTGCACCAGGGACCCATCCGAATCTTGCTGAATGGCTGGGTGGAAGTCCCGAACGAACGCTTCCTCTCTCCGAGTGCAGTTCACCACATCGACAGTCAACCGCTGGAGTAGGCGCGCTTCAGACGACTTCCAACTCTCGTCTGCACTCCGGGCACACCTCGTCGACGAGAGTCACCTGTGCGTCGCAGTCCGGACAGAACTCGCGGTAACACGCTCGGTCACCCATGCCAGTAACTATCGCGCGAAACACCGAGAAGGTTTGGAGGGCCGATTCGTCACTCGTCGGCGACGTCCTTCCCCGGGTCAGAGAAGTTCGCGCCGATTTCGTCGCCGTACCGCTGTGCGAAGAGGCCGGGGACGGCGAGGAGGTCAGCGGGGGCCCCGTCTTCGACGACGATTCCGCCGTCGGTGACGAGGACTTTGTCGGCGTCACGGACGGCGGCGGCGCTGTCGGTTGCGACGACGAAGGGTGCCTCTGGTTGGCGCATCGCGGCGAACGTCGCGCGGAGACGCGACGGCGACGTGCTGTGCGGGGCGCAGACGAGCGGGGACGCGTGAGGGGCCACGGTGGCGGCGATAGATGCCGCCTCGGAGACGCGGGCACCGACGATAGCGAGGAACTGGGGCCGTCTCGCTGGGTCGGCGGCGTCCGAGACGGCGGAGGGCTCCGATGTCTCGGTCTGGGACATACACTCTGTCAGTGGTTGGCACAGGGTATAAGTATAGGTCGAGCTACCGACGTTTCGAACACCATAACCGAAATTTTAGAAAGATTTGCACACTTCTGCGCAGAATATCTGTCGGAACTCAACACTCTGGCGCTCTGGGTCTGATATCTCGGTTCCGGCACTCGATTAACGCCACGCAAACCGCGGTTCTCACGGGATGGGCGTCGCTCTCGGGTGTGAAGCCAGAAAAAACGGTTCGAAATCGGGCCGACGTTTCGAGTCGATGCGTGGGTCAGGTGGTGGGTGTATGGTGGCCTATTCGAGGGGCGTTTACATTGCGCCGCCCATGCCGCCCATACCGCCCATGCCGCCCATGCCACCCATACCGCCGGGTGCGCCGCCTTCGTCGTCGTCGCCGCCGGTCTGGCCACCGGAGAGGTCGCCAGCAGCGATGACGTCGTCGATGCGGAGAATCATGACGGCGGCTTCGGTCGCGGACTCGATAGCCTGCGTCTTCACGCGGAGTGGCTCGACGACGCCCTCTGCTTCCATGTCGATGATGTCGCCCGTGTAGGCGTCGAGGCCGGCAGGGAACTCGCCGCCGTCGTGGCGGGAGCGAAGGTCGACGAGGGAGTCGATGGGGTCGAGACCAGCGTTCTCGGCGAGCGTGCGTGGGATGATGTCGAGCGCTTCGGCGAAGGCTTCGATGGCGAGCTGTTCGCGGCCACCGACGGAGTCAGCGAATTCGCGCAGGACGAGCGAGAGTTCCGTCTCGGGGGCGCCGCCACCGGGGAGGACCTTGCCGTCTTCGAGCGTCGTGCGGACGACGCCGAGGGAGTCCTCGATAGCGCGTTCGAGTTCGTCGACGACGTGTTCCGTGCCGCCGCGGAGGATGAGCGTGACGGACTTGGCGTCTTCGACGTCCTCGACGAAGATGCGCTCGTCGCCACCGACGTCCTTCTGGGCGACGGAGCCGGCGAAGCCGAGGTCGTCTTCCTCGATGTCGTCGAGGTTGCTGACGACGCGGCCGCCCGTTGCGCGGGCGAGACGCTTGAGGTCGGAGGACTTGGCGCGGCGGACCGCGAGGATGCCCTGCTTTGCGAGGTAGTGCTGCGCCATGTCGTCGATGCCGTCACCGACGAAGACGGCGTCGGCGCCGACGTCGACGAGCTTGTCGACCATCTCTTTCAGCTGCTTTTCTTCCTGGTCGAGGAACTGCTGAAGCTGGTCTGGGTCGGTGACGTTGACTTCGGCGTCGATTTCCGTCTCACGGACTTCGAGCGCGTCGTCGAGGATGGCGACGTTCGCGTCTTCGACCGCGTACGGCATGTTCTCGTCGACGCGCGTCTTGTCGACGATGACGCCTTCGACGAGTTCGGAGTTGTTGATGGAACCGCCGACGACCTTCTCCACGGAGACGTTGTCCGTGTCGATGCCGTCGTCGTCCTGCACTGCGAGGACGGCGTCGACGACGAGTTCGGCGAGCAGGTCCTTCGCGGACTCTGCGCCCTTGCCCGTCATCGCCGTGGCAGCGATCTTCGTGAGGGTCTCGCGGTCGTCCTCGGTGACTTCGATAGCGTTCGATTCGAGGACTTCCTTGGCCTTCTCGGCGGCCTGACGGTACCCCTGTGCGATGGTGGTCGCGTGGACGTCAGACTCGAGGAGGTCTTCGGCCTGGTCGAGGAGTTCGCCCGCGATGATGACGGCCGTCGTCGTGCCGTCTCCGACTTCTGTCTCCTGCGTCTCGGAGACTTCGACGATCATGTTGGCCGCGGGGTGGTCGATATCCATCTCCTTGAGGATGGTGACGCCGTCGTTCGTGACGACGACCTGCCCGCCGGAGTCGACGAGCATCTTGTCCATCCCCTTGGGGCCGAGCGTGGTGCGTACGGCCTCGGCAACGGCCTTTCCGGCCGTGATGTTCATCGACTGCGCATCCTGACCGGATGTGCGCTGCGAGTCCTCGCCCAGAATGATCATGGGCTGACCCTGCTGCATTCGCTGGCTCATAGTCATCGCCTGATTGTTTGTGATTCTATAAAAAGGTTGTGTTTATTGGTATGTCAAAACGCAACACGGTGGCGCAGTCACTCCCCTTCGACGCCGGTCGATTACGTGGGTTTATCAACGATTACGAAGCCAGACTCGGCGTGCGCCATCGAAGGGGTCAGTGTAGTCGATGCCGAGTTCGTCGTGGATGGCGAGAGTGGGTCGTACGTCTCTCGTCTCGAACTGTGGAGACGTGGCTCACGTCATGGTGTGTAGTAAAAAGACGATACGGTGGGTCAGGACCGCGGGAGCGGTGCCCTCGTCGGTGAGACTGCGGTGGCCGAATGGCCCCACAGCGGTGGCGTCTCAGTTGTTCTGGCGAACGTTGAAGTCGCGGGTCAGTTCGTTGTGCTTGCGTTCGAGGAACGAGTAGACGGCGCCGTGTGGTGCACCGTCGAGAATCATCTCGACGGCGCGGCGGACGACTTCGACTTCCTCGGGTTGGCCGATGATGCCGAGCGTCGACCCGTAGATGACTACGTCCGCGCCAGTCAGTTCTTCCATGAGTTCGCGGGTGCGACCGTTCTCGCCGATGAGTCGGCCCTTCTGGCGACGCATGTCGTTCTTGTTTCGGGTGTGCCGGTCGATTTCGATGAGTTCGAACATCATCATCTCGTCGTCGAGGAGCGACATGGCGTCCTCGGGGGCGAAGCCACGGCCCACGGCGCGGACGACGTCGGGGGCGACCATCCCGAGGACGGGGTCGCCGACGCTGTCGATTGCGACGCTGCCGTTTTCGGAGTCGACGTCGAGTCGAACCTCCGCTCGACTCTCGATTTCTCGGAGCGTCGAGCCACCTTCGCCGATGAGAACACCAATACGGTCCTGCGGCACCTTGACGTGCTGCATAGGGGTGGATACCCGGTGGAGCGGTTTAAGCGTTCGCTCGCACGGGCGCTACGTGTCTCACTCGCACGCGACGCCGCACCTTCCTGCCGCTACGTCACACTGTAGACGCACTGGCGTCGGGTTCGGAGTGAGTCACACGATAGACGACGAGCGACCCGACGGCGACGAGGACGAACCCGCCGACGAGAGCAGGGCGATAGAATGGTGCCGCAAGCACGCCGTAGGTGCCGAGGAACGTGTTGACCGCCGCGTGGCCCAGCACTGCCGGGACGAGGCTCCACTCCGCCCACTCGGTGGCGACGCCGAACAACAGCGACCACGAAACCGTGAGGGCGAGGAACGACGCCGGGTCGCCCCCGCCGATGGCGAACGATTGACCGGGCAAGAGAAACAGCGGTGCGTGCCAGAGTCCCCAGACGAGGCCAACTGCGCCACCGGCGATTCCCGGTCCGACTCGCTCACGGAGAAGTGGATGGGCGAACCCGCGCCATCCGGCCTCCTCGGCAAGTGGCCCGCCGAGGAAGACGTTCACGAGGATGACGACGGGGAGGAAGGTGAGCGGTGGGGATTCACCCGGAAACCCAGGTGGGACTCCGCCGAGTGAGGTGACCCAGACAGCCACGACAGTGACGGCGAGTGCGATGACGACGACGGCGACGGCGGGCCACAGTCCGCTTCGCCACGCGAGGTACTTCGAGAGAAGCGCGCGGACGCCGTCACGGCCCGCGTCTCGCCACGTCAGGACGACTGCGGCGACTGTGGGTCCCCATGCGCCTGCGAGAATCGCGACGATATCGACTGCATTTGGGAGGACAGCAGTCAGAAGCCAGAACGCCCACGCCCACGCGGCGGCGAGGCCAGTGAATACGGCGAACTGGCGGGAGACGCTTTGTGACACCGCCTACTCCTCGGCGTTCTCGTCCTCGTCTTCGTCGGCGGTGACGAATTCGTAGAGTAAGTCGGCGTCGGCGTCGGCACCCTGCCGCTGGAAGAAGTTGGCGACGTTGCGGCAGTCACGACGGAGGAAGTCCTCGGCGTTCGGGTGGTGAATCGTCACCGCCTGCCCGAGGTCGATGACGACGAGTTCGCCTTCGTGGATGATGAGGTTGTACTCCGAGAGGTCACCGTGGACGAGGCCCGCGCGGTGGAGGCGACGCATGTACTCGCGGACGACTTCGTAGGCAGTCTGGGGGTTTTCGACGTTGACTTCCGAGAGGCGACGCGCCCGGTCTTCGGCGAGGCCGACGAGTTCCATCACGAGGACGTTTCGCTGGACGGCGATTGGGTCCGGAACGCGGACCCCGGCACGCTGGGCGCGTTCGAGGTTGGCGAACTCTTTTCGAACCCACGCGCGGACGACCTGTCCCTTGTCGTGGCCGATGCCTTCGAATCGCGGGTCGCCTTCGAGGTAGTCGCGCATGTGACGGAAGTCGGAGGCGTTGATGCGGTATATCTTGACGGCGACTTCGCTGTCGTCACCGAGTGCCTCGTAGACGTTCGCTTCTTTTCCCGTCGAGATGGGTCCGCCGAACGCGTCGATGTGCCCGTCTTGGACGAGTTTGTATATCGCCGCGAAGGTGGCGTCGTCGAACACCGACTGCTCGACTTTGAACTGGTCGGCGTCTTTCATCCGAATCCTGAACTCGTCGAAGTCACGGTCACGTCGCTTGGCGATGCGGTCTGCTTCGTCGTCAGAGAGGTCTATCTCTTCCCACTCGTCGCCAAACGCCTCGCCCTCCTGGGGTTCGACCATGCCGAACTCGTCACTCATTGGACTAGGGCTACGAGAGGCGAGATGAAAAGGCCACAGGTGCTGTCTTCGTGTGGTTCGGTCACGACCGAGGAAGCAGGCGGGTCAGCTTACTGGATGTGCCCTTCGCGGCGGAGTTGGTCTGCTTCGGACTTCTCGTAGCGCCACGTGATGTCGCCCTTCTCGTCCTGCCAGTCCCACGGTTCGACGAGGACTACGTCGTCTTCTCGAATCCAGATACGCTTCTGCATTCGGCCGGGGATGCGAGCGGTCCGCTCGACGCCGTCTGCACAGCGGACGCGGACACGATTGGCACCGAGCATGTTGGTCACGACGGCGAACACTTCGTCGTCGTTCGGCATTCGAAGGTCTCGGCGGCGCTCGTTCTCGTCGTCGCTCATGCGCGACGCTTCTACGTCGTCATGTTTAAACCCGCCGACGTTTGCCCGAGTGCGACCGTCTCGCCGAACGACGCGTTTAGGGGCTTCCCGGTCCGCCGTCGTGGTATGCTCGACAAACTCGGAACGAAAGGCATCGCTGGCGTCGTCTGTCTCCTCGCTGGAATCGTCCTCGTCGCCGTCCAAGCACCCATCGTCGCGGCCGGTATCGCACTCGTCGTCGCCGGGATGGGACTCGTCGCTGGCGGCCTCGCAGAGAACGTGATGAAGATGTTCGGGATGGCCTGAACCCATAATGTAAAACAAATAGAATGTATAGATTAACTGAAAATAACAAAAAAGTTAATTTATTGGCAGTATGTTTTGTGGATGTGTTGACTAGAAAACGTCTCACAGCAGTCGCGGCGCTGGCACTCACAGTTCTAGTGTTAGTTCTTGCCGTGCAAAAACCGGAGTTGGCTGAGCTCCCCTTAATGATTGGGCAAGTTGTCGGCATCCAAGTTATTCCACCCACAGGTGTTATCCCTGACTTAGGCCAGATGGCGGCACAGAATGGGCTTATGGGTCAAATTGGTCAACCTTTACTTGCTTTCGCTGGAACAATTGCGTTCCTGAAAGGTGCAGAGCGAGTCTGGGGAAACTTCAACCCGTAAACCTATACTATAACTGATTCTCGGTTAACTCTCCTCGATAGTTACTTCTTAGAATTCACTACGCATGTTTTTGATGAAAAGTGAACAGTCGACGGCAACAAAATGTATCGAATAATAAAAAGTCGTGGTGAAGATGTTCGGGATGGACTGAGTCGGCTCCCCTGCCGATTTCCGACGAGACGTCCGCTTACGCGTCTATCTTCTCGCGGCCCGGTGCGATGAGTTCGTCGAGGTAGCCAGCGAGGGCACCCTTCGCGTCGAGGGGGTGGAGTTCGCCGGATTCGAGGTCTGCTTCGAGCGACTCGTAGTCGTCGTATTCGAGGTTGCCACCGTACTTGTCGGGGCGTTCGACGACGACGCGTTCGAAGCGCGGGAAGACGTGGTACTCGAAGATTTGGAGGACGGGGTTGTCGCGTGCCTCGCCGTCGTCCGTCGGGTCGGGGTCGGCCGTCGGCGGGCAGAAGGCGTCGTTGACCTTCTCTTCTATGTCCTCGGTCGTGTCTTCCATCGAGATGGTGACGCCCTTCGACGAGGACATCTTCCCGATGCCCGTCGCGAGGTCCGCGATGAGCGGCGTGTGCATGCACGTCGGCGCGTCCTCGTTGATGCTCGGGAGCGTGTCACGAGCGAGCATGTGGACCTTGCGCTGTTCCATCCCGCCGATGGCGAGGTCGACGTCGAGGTAGACGATGTCCAACGCCTGCATGATGGGGTAGACTGCCTGTGCGACTGTCACGCTCTCGCCGCTCTTGATTTCGGCCATGGCGCGTTCGGCCCGCGAGAGCGTCGTCTCGAGTTCGAGCGCGTGCAGGTCGAGGACGTAGCTCTCGTCGAGTTGGAACTCCGACCCGAGGACGAACTCGGTCTGGCTCTCGTCTAGGCCGTAGGCGATGAACTGGGCTTTCATCCGCTCGGCCGTCTGTCGAATCTCCTCGAAGGTGCCCTTGCCGTTGAGGTAAGCGTGTACGTCGGCCAGCAGCACGACTACCTCGAAGCCCGCCTCTTGGAGGTCGATGAGCTTGTTGGCGGTGAGCATGTGACCGATGTGGAGGACTCCTGAGGGCTCGTAGCCCACGTACGCTCGCTTGCCCTCTGAGTCGTCGGCCAGCGCGCGCACTTCGTCCTCCGTGACCACTTCGGAGGCGTTCCGAGTGATCAGGTCGTATGCGTCCATACGTGTTCGGAAACGGGGATGTGGGATATGACTTCTGGAAACCCGCTCGCGGGCGAAACGGACAACACGTCCCGGTGCTAACTCCGGGTGATGTCCGACTCTGGTACTCGCACGCGAGCGCCGATTTTCATCTTCATCGCGCTCATGCTCGCTGTCTTCGGGTTACTGGCTGTGATGTGGGCGTCGGTCAGCGGCGGCGACTTGCTCCCGTACATCCTCGGCTTCGCCGTCTACTTCCTCGTCTTCCACGTCTACCTGCCCTACCGGGTCCACAAAGACGCGACGTTCAAAGGGCGAAACGCGACGTTCTGGGCGGCCTTCGCGTTCTTCGTGCCACTGCTCGGGGCGGCGCTTTACTTCGTCGTCGTCGGATTGACTGGGAGTGACGACGACGTGGCGAGTTAACGACGAGGTTCGACTGGAGGAGACCGTATCTGCTCTGTCGAAATCGTCAGGATTCGACAGAATTCGCGTGACACAGACAGAGGGTGTGTCTTGTAGGGATGCTACCCACTTGTTCACAAAGGGTCGAAGGCGGGAAATCGGAGACAGAACGGTTATGAAGAGAGTCTGTGCGCCTTTCGTTCGATAAGTTCGCTCATCAGCAAGTTAATTCGGCGGAAGAGAAGTAGAACGTTTCCAACTGTGAGAACCACAATAATCATCAGATCAAGGTTGAACGACACTCTCCATTGTAGTATGATAAAGACCAGTAGACCGACCACAGTTATCGAACCACTCTCTCCAAGATACCAAGCGGCATGACGAAGGTAACCCATATGATAATCCTTTCACCAATCCTAATGTCATTATCGCATCAAGTATAACCGACACGGGCTCTGTATTCAGGGCGAGTGTGAAAATATCAATAAACCGACTATATATCGCCTCCTCTACGGATTGAGTGGTTTGGGTACGGAGAGGTCAGGACTCGCGCCACTTGTGGCCGCACTCGACGCAGGTGAACAGCCGAACCTCGTAGGAGCCGCCCGGCTTCGGCATCATCTGGTAGTAGGCCTGGTCGCTGTCACAGTCGTCTGCCGGACAGGTCTCTTCCATCGTCTCGGTGGGACCCTGGGTTGCGTCGGCCACGGCGGGTGCCCCGTCGTCCCGCTGTCCATCTTGGAGCGCCATCGCCGCTTCCGCTTGTGAGTCTCGTCGCTCTTCGTTCTCACAGGAGCGACACACCCACGTGTCGCCCTCCGTGTGCATCATCGAACCACACTCGTCACAGAATTGCATGATACGAGCGGATACACGAGTGTCGGATATATCTGTTAATCTCCGACCCGTCGTAAATTCCACGCAACTGCTCATGCTGACTGTATCGACCGATTCCCTTCGCCCGCTACGTGAGGATATTTGCGCGCAAGACTCGAACCCTCTATTCAGCACACCCTCGTCAAACTATCAGCTACTCGACCACTCGGCAGAGCCACCTGACTCACCCGAAACCGGATTCGACGCGTCTTACCGCTTTTCTGCCCGGTGTTCGGAGATAATCTGGTCGACCATCGACTTTCTGTCTTCCTTCCGGCGTTCTTCGACGCGGCGCTCCCAGTCGTCGATAGCCGCCTGTATCTCCGACTCGCGGGCGACGGCGAGTTCGTCTATCTCCTGAATCGTCATCCCGTCGGCGGGTGCGACCGGAATCTCAGCCTCGTAGAGCACTTCGTCTGCGGCGTCCGAGAGGTTTCCAGACCGGAGGACGACGCGAGGGTCGAACTCGGCGAGTCGTTCGGCAGTCGTTCGACCCGCACCACTTGCGTCGCGGAGGTAGACGACGTCGCCGGCGGCGATACCGTACTCCTCGACGGTGTGGTCCAGCGCGCCGTTGGTGAACTGCTCGACGATTTTCACCGGGACGAGGTTGCCGTCCGTGTTCACGTCGGCGAAGTTCGAGTGGTCGAGTTTCCACAGGGACTTGAGGCGGTCGAGTTTCTCTGTGAGTTCTTCGTTCTCGGCTTCGAGCGACTCGACTTTTCGTTCTAATCGCCCGTTCTCGCGTTCGAGGCGGTTCACTTCGCGGCGTTCGCGGGCCTCACGGCGCTCTTCTCGGCGGGCGTCAGAGAGTTCTTTCTTGTACTCTTCGATGGTCTCGTTCTTCTCGTCGAGCGTCTCGTTGAGGTCTTCGACGTGAGATTCGAGGCGGTTCACACGCGACTTCAGGTCGCGAATCTGCCGTTCTTCGGGGGAGATTTCGGGTTGCTCGGGGGCGTCGTCGGTGTCGTCGGTGCCCGTGTCTCCCCCGTCGTCGTTCATCTCGCGGAGGACGGCCTCGACGGACTCCTCGCTCGTGAGGACACGCGAGATGACTTCTTCGCGGTCCACGTCGGCAGGCACCTTTCGCGAGATGCGGTCGAACTGGTCTTCGTGGGCGTCGAAGGCGAACAGTGCGGCGGCGAGGGCGTCGCGTTCGTGGTCGTTCTCGTAGTTCACCTCGCGGGTACGGTGGAGTTTTTCGTCCACCGGGATGTCGCTCGGTGGGGCCCACCCGGCGGCGTCGAAACTCCGGCGGAATTTTTCTACGGTTTCGGGCATCGGGGTCACGTCGGCGGCGACGAGACTCGGTCGCCCGCGTTCGATGAGCCATTCGATGATGGTCGCGGTGTCGGCGGTTCGGGTGGAGTGGACGTCGAGGACGCGGCCGTTCAGTCCGACGACGGCGACGGCGGTGGTCGTTCCGGGGTCGATACCGACGATGACGCGGTCACGGCGTTTGACGAGTGGTTCGAACTCGATGCCGTCGCGACGCTCACGTTCGATTTCGATGCGGGTGTCACCGGAGCGACGCGAGGAGACGGGGATGTCCTGTGGCCGACCTTCGACCGTGAACAGTGCCTGTGAGTACCCGCCGTACTTCTCGGTCACGTCGTGTTCGAAGTCGAGGTTCGCCTCTTTGAGCGCCGCTTCGACTTCGCGGGACTGCTGTTTGACAGAGCCGTGAATCCGTCGCGTGTAGCGGTCTTGGCTCCAGCCTCCTTTGCCAGTCGACCGACCACGGGAGACCTTCACCGTCGTCGTGTTCTCGAAGGCGACGACTTCGTGGCCGACGTTCGCGAGGGCGAGTCTGGCCGCCGCTTCGGCTTCTTTCATCGGCTTTTTCCCGTAGGGGACGCCGTGCCGCGATGCCACTCGGGAGAGTGGTTCGGGCCGTTCGGCCCCGGTGACTTGCACGAGTCGGGTCTCGTGGGGGAGCCATCGCAGGAAGCGAACGAGGTCGTCTTTGTCCGTCGCGAGTTCGTACATGTTGTCCGTCGCGACGATAGCTGGTTCGTCGCGCTCGATGAGGCGACGTAACTTGCGGAAGGAGACGACGTCTCGTTCGATTCGGACCTCGTCTGACTCGGTGTCTCGGGTATCCAACACGACGAGGGCGTACGACGGAGCGTCGCCGCGCACGTCGCCGCTTTGGATGTCAACGCCGAAGACGACCGAGTCGAGCGCGCTCGTCCGGTCGTTCACGACGGCGACTAGGGACGCACCGAATATATACTCCACGCCGGGGTATCTCGCGTCGGACAGGACCCGTCCGTGACGCCTCGTGTCGATTGTGACTGGTGCTGACACGAAAGTAACAAATCAGAAGGGGGTAATATCGACACGTGAGTTCTGATATCCCCGACCCGCCGTCGGTGACCCCCCGGTCGCTGACGCGGATTGTTCTCATTGCTGGCATCGCCCTCCTCCTCGTCGCCGCCCCCGTCGCAGGCCTCCTCGCGTGGGAACCTGTCGAAGAAGGCAACGTGAAGGTAGTCAAGAAGTGGGGTGCGACGACTGGCACTGTGTTCGACCCCGGTGCCCACCTCGTCAATCCCGTCTCGCAGTCGACTGTCTCGCTCTCGGTTCGCCCGCAGTCGTACACCATGTCCTCAGCGACTAGTGAGGGCGAGCGGCAGGGTGACGACGCAATCACCGTCCTCACGCAAGACGGCCTCAGAACCGACATCGACGTGACCGTCCGTTATCGGGTCGACGCCGCGCAAGCGGTCAAGTTCTACCAGAACTATCGGACGGTCGAATCCGCCGAAGAGCGCCTCATTCGCCCCTCGATTCGGTCGGTCCTCCGCACCGAAGCCGGTCGATTGCCGGTCACGGTCATCTACACCGGCGAGGGCCAGACGCAACTGAAGGCCGCCGCCGAGAGGGAACTCGGCGCGGAGTTCGCCGAGGCGGGCCTCATCCTCGAAGCGGTCCAGATTCGCAACGTCGAACTCCCGTCCGAGTACGCACAGGCGGTCGAACAGAAGGAAATCACGGAACAGCGTCGCCAACAGAAGCAAGACGAACTGGCCGTCGAAGAACTCGAAGCAGAGCGCAAACGAATCGAGGCACAGGGTGAGGCGGACGCGAACCGCATCATCTCTCAGTCGCTCTCCGAGGAGGTTCTCACCCAGAAGTACATCGAGAAGTTAGACGAGACGGACACGGTGTACATCCCGGTCGGTGGCGATGGCTACCCGCAGTTCGTGCGGTCACTCGACAATGAGGGCACGTCCTCAGTCTCAGCGTCCTCGTCGTCCTCGTCTTCCACCGAATCAGCGAACAGGTCGCAGACGACCACCAGTTCGGCCTGATGCGACTCCGCCGCGAACTCGTCGTCGTGGTCGTTCTCTTGGCCGTCGTCGGCGCACTCGCACGGACGAGTGCAGGCAGATTCGTCCTCCCACTCGTCGCCCTCGTCGTCGTCGTGGGGATGGGTCTTCTGCTCCGCAAACGACCGGCGTACTCGCGGACGACGTTCGGACCGCGGACACGGATACTCGAATCGGACACGGCTGACCCCGATGTGACCTGTGTCGAGTGCGACGCGCCCGCGACGACGACCCGCCACTACGTCCGCGAGTGGGTCGTTCTCGGCGTGCCCGTCGTCCTCCTCGACGACGGTGAAAATCCGGTCTGCGACGACCACCGAGACTGACCATCTCCTTTTGCCACCCGTTCAGACGAGACTCCCTTCTGCGACGAACTCGACGCGCCCGCCGACACGGACGGCCACCTCGTCGCCCTCGTCTTCCGCTTCGAGGAAGAGGTGCGAGGGACGACCCATCTCGTACCCCTGTTCGACGGTCACCTCGATGTCTCGGTCACCGAAGTAGCGGTTCCGAGCGAGATAGCCTGCGAAACATCCGTTCGCGCTCCCCGTCGCAGGGTCTTCCGGTACACCGTGTCCCGGAGCGAACATCCGCGCCGCGAAGTCGTTAGCCTCGTCGCGCGGGTCCGGACAGAACGCGAAGAGGTTCTCGACGCCAACGTCGTCGTAGAACGCCCGATATGTGGGGAGGTCGACTTCGACCCGTCCGAGTGCCTCGCGGTCCGAGAGCGGAATCATCACCGCCGGAAGGCCAGTCGAGACGACCTGTACTGGCCAGTCGGTGTCGAGGTCCGACACGTCGAGCGAGAGCACCTCGGCGAGCGTCTCGTGGTCGAGTTCGTCGCCGAACTCGGGGGCGTTCTGCGTCATCCAGTACACGTCGCCGCCGTCCTCGTGGCGGACTTCGACTGGTATCGGACCGACGCCGAGGTTGAGTGTGATTTCGTCGCCGGCATCGAAGTGTTCTCGGAGGACGGCCGCGGTTCCGAGCGTCGGGTGGCCGGCGAACGGAATCTCACCGCCGGGCGTAAAGATACGAACGTCGAAGCCTGCTTCGACGCTGCCTCCTTCGACGAACGTCGTCTCGGAGTAGTTCATCTCCTTTGCGAGCGCGGCCATCTGGTCGTCTGTGAGTGTGTCGGCGTCTTCGAAGACGGCGAGTTGGTTCCCGGCGTAGGTCGTCGTGGCGAACACGTCGACAATGTGGAAGGCGTTCGTCGGCATGGCTATCCATGCACGGACGAAGGGGATAAAGCGTGCTGCGACGCCCGGGTGTTAGTCGTCTGCGTCCGGGAACGGAACGTCCACTTTCTGTCCGTCTTCGGCGACGAACACGTCACCGTGGTAGACCTCTCGGGCCTGTTCGAGGAGTGGGTTCGGGTTCGCAGCGTAGCGCGCCGAGATGTGGGTCAGTGCAAATCGACGGACGTTGGCGTCGCGGGCGACGCGCGCCGCTTCGCGGGCGGTGGAGTGCGCAGTGGACTTCGCACGGTCGGATTCCTCGTCGGTGAACGTCGCGTCGTGGACGAGCAAGTCGGCGTCTTCGGCGACTTCGACGGTCGTCTCGAGCGGGCGCGTGTCACCGGTGTAGACGACTTTTCGACCCGGTCGCGGGTCGCCGACGACTTCCTCGGAGTGGACGACGGTGCCGTCTTCGAGTTCTACGTCTTCGCCGCTGTGGAGGCGGCCGAACGCGGGACCGACCGGGACGCCGAGTTCCTCGGCTTTCTCACGGTCGAATCGGCCGGGCCGGTCGTCTTCGACGAGTGCGTACCCGACCGACGAGGTTCGGTGTTCGGTCTCGAACGCGCGAATTTCGTAGTCGTCGGCGCTGTAAGCGACGCTCCCCGGTCGGACTTCGTGGACCGAGACGTGGAATCCGGGTTGGTAGCCGCCGGCGTGGACGAGTTTTTCGAGGTGACGCTTACTCCCCGGCGGCCCGTGGATTGCGAGTGGTCCCTCGCGCTCGTTGAAGTCGAGCGTCTGAATCAAGCCGGGGATGCCGAGGATGTGGTCGCCGTGGAGGTGCGTGACGAACAGGTGGCCGATGCCGAACCCGGTGCCGAACCGCATCATCTGTCGTTGGGTCCCCTCCCCGCAATCGAACAGGAGGCGCTCGCCG
>NZ_LOPV01000101.1 GCF_001469865.1 Haloferax profundi | reverse complement strand
GCTCGGCGCTCGCGCCGTGGTGGGAACGGCCCCGCCGGTCCCGAGGAAGGTCGCACGCATGGACATGCCACATACTGATAGCGGCGGGGCTAAACGTGCGTCGAATCGCCTCGCTCTCCTCACACCCACTCTCGCTGCCACGACGGGAGTCCCGTGGCCGACGCGATGACCGACGAGTGAGCGACGCGACGGACCGACCGATTCTTACCCGACCGACTGTTACCGCTGTCCAATGGACGCGCCGCTGTGGACCGAGACGCACGCGCCGACACTCGACGACCTCCCACAGCAGGAGGTTCGTGAGCGCCTTCGCCGCGCCGTTGACGAACCGATGAACCTCGTGGTGCAGGGTCCCCCGGGCGTCGGCAAGACTGCCGCGGTCCGCGCCCTCGCCGAAGAAGCACACGCCGACCCGGAGAACGACCTCATCGAACTCAACGTCGCGGACTTCTTCAACCGGACGAAAAAGCAGATTCGGCAAGACCCGCGCTTCGAGCAGTTCCTCGACGGACGGAGTCGCATGGCCAAACGCGACATGATAAATCGCGTGCTCAAGGAGTCGGCCAGTTACGCCCCCATGTCGGGCGAGTACAAGACTATCGTCCTCGACAACGCCGAGGCCATCCGCGAGGACTTCCAGCAGGCGCTTCGCCGCGTGATGGAACAGCACCACCGGACGACGCAGTTCGTCATCACCACGCGGCAACCCTCGAAACTCATCCCGCCGATTCGCTCGCGGTGTTTCCCCGTTCCGATGCCCGCACCGGACGACGATTCCCTCGAAGCCCTCGTCGCGGACATCCTCGACGCTGAGGGCGTCGACTACGACGCCGGCGGCCTCCAGTTCCTCGCGGACGCGTCCGGCGGTAACATCCGGAAGGCAATCCTCTCCGCCCAGCGGACGGCCATCGAGGCGGACGAAGTCACCATGTCCACCGTCCACGCCGCCCTCGGCGACGTCGGGTTCGACGACGAACTGAAGACGCTCCTCATCAACGCCCGCGACGGCGACATCAAGGACGCCCGGAAGACGATTACGACGCTCCTCGACGACGAGGGCTACGAGGGACAGGAACTCCTCCGCGACATCCTCCGCGTCGCCGACGCCACCCCCGAACGCTTCGCCGACGGCGAACTCGCGCGTCTCCACGAACTCGCTGGACAGGTCGACTTGGACCTCTCGGTCGGTATCGACGACCGCTTGCACGTCACCCACCTCCTCACGAGTTGGGGTGCCGAGGTCAGAGGCGAGGCCTGAATGCAGTTCGCCCCCGGCTATCGACGGTTCGCCGTGCCCGCATTTCTGGGCGCGGCAGTCGCCGCGTTCGTCTTCCCTCCAGCAGGTGCCGTCCTCCTCGGTGTCGGCGCGTTCGTCCTGTGGTTCTTCCGCGACCCGGAACGTTCCCCTCCAGACACGCCCGGTGTCATCGCACCCGCCGACGGCCACGTCTCTGTCATCCGCGTCGAAGATGGGCGTGTCCGCGTCGGCGTGTTCATGAACGTCACCGACGTGCACGTCAACCGTGCCCCCGTCGCGGGGACAGTCACGGACGTGACCCACCGCCCCGGCGCACACAAACCGGCGTTCTCGAAGGACTCGGACAAGAACGAGCGCGTCGATATCGTCGTCGAATCGGACGACGGCGAGTACGAGATATCCCAGATTGCGGGTGCGTTCGCCCGGCGAATCCACCCGTACGTCGCGTCGGACGACGAACTCGGACGCGGCGACAAGATTGGCCACATCGACTTCGGGTCTCGGGCAGACGTGTTGCTGCCGCCGGAGTTCGGGTCTGAAGACGTCGTGGTCGAGAAAGGTCAATCAGTGCGTGCTGGCGAGACGGTGGTCGCACGGCGGGAGTCTCCCTGACACGTCTTGTACAGGGGAAGGAATATCGGCGTTCGAGTGGTGTGTGTACACATGACAATCCGTGTGGCGACCGAGGAGGATATCGACGCGATTCGACACGTCGCGAAAGCGTCGTGGGAGACAGACTACCCGGAGATTCTGACGCGCGAAACCATCGAAGAGGGGTTCAACGACTGGTACGCACACGAGCAGATTGCAGATGCACTCGTCCCGGCCCGGTCACTCCTCCTCGTCGCCGAACGGGACGACGCAGTCGTCGGGTTCGCGCACGCGACGTGGAGCAGCGACGAAGGCGAGGGGTACATCCTCCGCCTCTACGTCCACCCTGACTACCGACGCCAGAACGTCGGCCACGAGTTGCTCAATCGAACCCGTGTCGAACTCGCTGAAGCGGGTGTCGACCGAATCAACGCGATGGTGCTCGCCGAGAACGACCCGGGGAACAACTTCTACGACCAGTTCGGGTTCGAGTACGTCGACGAGAGCCAGACGACCATCGGGGGCGATTCGTATCGAGAAAACAGGTACGTGCTGGAGTAGGCCGCGTAGTCTGTCTACTTTCTCCTCTTGGGATTCGGGCCGGAAACGCGGTAGTCGAAATCGGGTAGTCGGTACAGCTGGGCGAGAGAGTATGGCTAAAAAGGAGTGAAGCTCATCGAATCCCTCTCTATCGATGACAACTATTTAACACACACGTCCGTCGGATACGATGTGCCCTCCACGTCACACGATTCGAACTCGGTGCCTCGCTCCCAACAGGTCCCACTCCCGTGGTGGTATGGTGTCGCCACGTTCCCAATTTCGGTCTTCCTCAGCGTCGTCGCCGTGGTGGCCGTCGCTGGAATCGTTCCCGCCATCGAATCTGGGTCTGAAGAGGCCGTACTCAGTTTCTTCGCGGTCCTCTTTCTCGTCGACGGTATTTCCCTCCTCGTCGGCCTCTTCGTTCTGGTGTTCCTCGCCATCGACGTGTACGCCGTGCGGGAGTCATCAGCATCGTGGCGACCGACGTGGCTCTGGGTCGGTGCTGGACTCGTCCACATCGCTGGGGCGCTGTTTACGCTCTTCTACGTCGTCTCGGTTCCGTCGTTGACGTTCTACCTGTATCGGCGCGGAAAGCGTGTCGGCTCACCGAGTTTCTGAACGCTGACGGCCCAGTGACATCACCGGTGTAGCAGATGCACGTACCGAACGAGCGACCGATGCACCCGTCGTTCGAACACTTGTTCGACCTCCCATCCTGCGTCCTCGGCCTCGTCCACCCACGACCTATCGGCGACCATCACACACTGCGGGGCGACTCGATACACCTCTTCTAACGCGCCGCCGACCAGGTCCGAAAGCGAGTGGGTTTCGATTTTCGACTGTCTCCCGTACGGCGCGTCGAAGACGACGCCGTCCATGGTGTCGTCGCGGAACGGGAGTGCAGTCGCGTCGCCGCGGACGACGTGCCCACCGTCGACGTAGTGGTCCAAGTTTACCCGAGCGCCACGGGCCATCTTCGCCTGTGCGTCGACGCCGACGACGTCGGCACCGACGAGACCCGCTTCGAGTAACACACCACCGGTGCCACACATCGGGTCGAGGATGCGTGCGCCGGGTTCCGCGCCGGCGATGTTGACGAAGGCACGGGCATCCACGGGGGCCATGCTCCCCGGTTGGAAGAACGGCCGGTCGGTCGGTTTTCGGTCCGAGAAGTCCCGGACGCTCTCGGCGACGGCCCACCCGACGAGACACGTCCCCTCGGTGAAGTAGACGCGGAGTTCGTGGTCTGGGTCGTCGAGGTCCACGTCGAATCCGCGCTCCACCAGGGCGGACCCAACGGTTCGCTCGGCGTCGCTCGTACTGACGCCGGTCAGGCCGCGCACGTCGCGGGCGCGGACGGCGACGGTCCCTTCGCGGTCGATGCTCGCGGCTTCGACGAGGGCGCGGGCGGCGTCGACGTCGGGGGCACAGTTCCCGACGAGTTCGACGACGCGGCGGGTGTACGCGAGCAATGTCGCTCGCTCGTTGTCGACGCCGCGGGCGGTGGCGAGACCCGGGGCGACCACCTCGACTGCCGTCGCCGCCGCTTCTGCCTCGCGCGCGGCGAACGCGTCTTCCTCGCCGGCGAGTTCCAATCCGTACACGCTCGGACCTGACGGGGTGGAAAAATGAGGGTATCGGTCGCCGGCGACTCCGTCGGCGTTCGTACGGGCTTCGGGGGCGCCAGCGTGCCGCCACGAGTGGGGTCACCTGTTCGACGACGGACGGCGAGATTTATGACGGAGGGTCCGAATCCACCCCCATGGCTTCGCTCGACGCCATCCTCTGGGGCGCGGCGGCACTCGCCTACGGCCTCGGTGACTACGTCACGACCATCGTCGGGGTCAGGATGGCAGGTGTACAGGAGGGGAACCCACTCGTTCGGTTTCTCTCCGGCGGCGACCCCGGCCCGGGGTCGTTCGCCGTGTTGAAACTCGTCTCAGTCGCGCTCTTCGTGGCCACGTACTGGACGCTCAGCCCCACGACCGCCCGGCTCGCTGTTCCCACTGCACTGACATTACTTGGAACCGTCGTCACGGCCCGGAACGTCCAGATTATCCGACGGCGCGTCTAAATTGTCAATCTCTTGCACCAATCTTTTTAAACCTTAAATACGTGACTTAAATTGTTGCATGACCGACCCCAAGGACACCATCAACATCGAGAACGTCGTCGCCTCCACGGGAATCGGCCAAGAACTCGACCTCCAGAGTGTGGCCATGGACCTCGAAGGTGCCGACTACGACCCGGAACAGTTCCCGGGACTCGTCTATCGGACACAGAATCCGAAGTCTGCGGCGCTCATCTTTCGCTCGGGGAAGATTGTCTGTACCGGCGCGAAATCGACCGACGACGTACACGAGAGCCTCGGTATCGTCTTCGACAAGCTTCGTGAACTCCAGATTCCCGTCGACGACGACCC
Source organism: Haloferax profundi (assembly GCF_001469865.1). Classification (GTDB taxonomy): domain Archaea; phylum Halobacteriota; class Halobacteria; order Halobacteriales; family Haloferacaceae; genus Haloferax; species Haloferax profundi. The sequence goes on along the minus strand of NZ_LOPV01000101.1, from coordinate 32,672 downwards.
CGAAATCACTGTCCAGAACATCGTCACCAGCGCGGACCTCGGCGAGAACCTGAACCTCAACGCCATCGCTATCGGCCTCGGCCTCGAAAACATCGAGTACGAACCCGAGCAGTTCCCTGGTCTCGTTTACCGTCTGGACGAACCGAGCGTGGTCGCACTCCTCTTCGGGTCGGGCAAACTCGTCATCACGGGCGGCAAGAAACCCGAAGACGCAAAGGAGGCGGTGGACGTCATCATCTCGCGTCTCTCCGAACTCGGGTTGCTGTCCGGGTCGCTCTAACTCGGTTCCGTTCCGTTTCGTTTCGTCGCGTTTGTCTCGTCGCGAATCGACCGAACCTAAGTTCGTCGCGTCCGATGCGCCGATATGGACGCGCTCATCTTGCAGACGGCCGCTTCTGGCGCGCCGGTCACTGCCGTCGCCGGAACCTTCGCGCTGTTCGCGTTGTTTCTCTCTCTCACTGCGCACATCGCCGTGCGGAACGTCCTCGGTGACGTCGAACTCAAGAAGGCGTTCGCCGTCGGCCCAGTTCCGGCGGCAATCGCCGTCGTCTTCACCACGTTCGGGTGGAACTCGTTCGTCGCGTTGGCCCTCGCAATCGGTCTCGACTTCACGCTCGTCAAGTACCTCTACGGCCGGTCGAACCGACTTTCGGCCTACGTGGTGTTCATCCACTTCGTCGTGACCGTCATCCTTGGGTTCGTCCTGTTTGGCCTCCTCGTCATCTTGACTAGCGCACCACTCTAAGCGACCACCGGACGCCCGGCGTACATTCTTAACCGATGCGGGAGAATCGACGGACGTGTCTCCCCGCAGACTCGTCTGGAACGACGCCGAACGACGCCCGCGCGCCCCGGTTCGACTCCTCGCGACAGTCGTCGTCGTCGTCTTCGTCTCACTCGTCGTCGGTGTCGGCATCGGTGCCGTCCTCTCCGACCTGCTGGAGACGAGCGCACTCGCCAGACTCTTCGTCTCGGTCGTCCTGACTGGCGCGACCGGAATCGGCGGATTCGTCGCGGCCCGCTACGTCGACCGGCGGACGATTGCAGACCTCGGATTCGGCATCGACCGCGACTGGGCGGTCGACCTCGCGTTCGGACTCGTCCTCGGCGGCGTCTTGATGTCCGGTATCTTCGCCATCGGTCTCGTCACTGGGTGGGTCGTCGTCGACGGCGTTGGATTCGGTGTGGACCGCCTCACCGGCGCTGCCGCACTGTTCCTGTTTTTCGTCTCTGTCGGCATCGCAGAGGAACTCCTCTTACGAGGGGTCGTCCTCACAGACATCGCCGAGGGGATGCGCTGGCGATTCGACGTCCCGACGGCGCTGACCGTCGCCCTCGTCGTCTCTGCGGCCCTCTTCGGTCTCGCACACTTGCAGAATCCGAACGCGAGTCTCGCGAGTACGCTCAGCATCACGCTCGCGGGCGTCATGCTCGGCCTCGGGTACGTCCTCACGGGTGACCTCGCGATTCCCGTCGGCATCCACATCTCGTGGAACTTCGTCCAAGGCGGCGTCTACGGATTCGCCGTCAGCGGCCTCGACTTCGGGTCGTCGTTCGTTGAGACGACGGAACGCGGACCGGACCTCGTCACCGGCGGCGCGTTCGGCCCCGAGGCGGGACTCCTCGGTGTCGGCGCGATGCTCGTCGGCATGGCGGCTATCGCGTTGTACGTCAGATTCAGGTACGGCGAAGTTCAGTTCGACCCGGGTGTGACGGTGCCAGAGTTACGATGGCAGAAGAAGTGAGCGCGAGCGCTATTCGACGAGTCGCTCGATTTCGGTGACGAGGATACCACTCGCCCCGACTTTCTTGAGGTCGCTGACGACTTCGAACACGTCGCGTTCGTTCACGACGGCGTGGACGGCGACGGTGTCGTCGCCGGCGACGTCCATCACAGTGGGACCGCCGAGGCCCGGAATGACCTCGCGCACGTCGTCGAGTTTCTCGCGGGGCGCGTTCATCATCAGGTAACGCTTGCCCTCTGCGGTCAGGACCGATTCGAGCGCCATCACGAGTTGGGCGACTTTCGGGTCGTCGACGGCGTCGGGGTGGGCGAAGAGACGAACGGACGACGACAGCACTTCGTCTACGACGCCGAGGCGGTTGACGCGGAGCGTCGTCCCCGTCGAGGTGATGTCGATGATGGCGTCGGCCATCTCGACGTGCGGGGTGAGTTCCGTCGCGCCCGTCACTTCCACGACTTCGGCGTCGATGCCTTCCTCGTCGAAGTACGTGCGGGCGATGTTCGGGAACTCGGTGGCGACGACTTTACCGGACACGTCGGCGACTGACTCGATGTCGCCGTCTTCCGGGGCGGCGAGGACGAGGCGGCACTTTCCGTACCCCAAGTCGAGCAGTTCTGCGAGTCGGTGTCCGGACTCGCGGACCTGGTCGAGGCCAGTGATACCGATTTCGGCGGCCCCGTCGCGGACGTACTCGGGGATGTCCGCGGCGCGGGCGAAGAGAACCGTCACGTCGGAGTCGACGGTGTCGGCGTAGAGTTTCCGCTCGGCACCGTTGTCGAGGTGTAGTCCGGCACGTTCCAAGAGGTCGATGGTCGGTTCGTGCAGACGACCCTTGTTGGGCACGGCGATTCGCATACCGACACCTCACACTCTGGGGCTAATTGGCTTTCGACCGGTGCAAGTGAGTGGAAATGCGATGCCGGCAGACGAACGGTCGGCCGCTCAGCCTTCGACGAGCGTGTCGATGAGGCGGTCGAACCGGTCGACAAACCGTTCGGGGAGCGACGGCGATACCTCGCCCAGGAGTTTGGCCGTCCGGTTGGGGTGCGTCAGGACGAGCGTCACGCGGTTGTGCAGGTCACGTTCTTTGCGGACGACGTCGCGTTCGGTGAGGTGGTTGAGGTGCCACTCCAGCGTGCTTCGGGCGACGCCGATTGCGTCGGCCACGTCGTCGGGGCGGGCGTCACCGTGTTCGATGAGGTGGCCGAGGATGTCGCGAGCGGTCTCTCGTCGGACGAGTGCGAGGGCCCCGCGCTCCCACTCGTCGAACTCGGGCGGGTAGTAGTGGGTTCGCCCGTAGAACTCGGTTCGAAGGACCGTCTCGTCAGAGAGGAGGCGACGGATGTGGTGTTGTACTTGGCCGGGTGCGAGGTCGAGCGCGCGCACGAGCTCGTTGAAGTGGACTCCCGGGTTGTGCTTGATGTGGTCTGCGACGCGGATTCGTGTCTCGCTCATGGTTCGTTTACCCCTGTTTCGCGCTCGATAGTCCGGGCGTAGTAGATGGCCGCGAGGACGAGTCCAGCCATCACGAGGTCGAGGGCGTGTTCGACGACGTGGTGGTCGAAGTCCGAGAGGACGCCGCCGAACGAGAGGGCCGCGATACCTGCCCGCGACGCGAAGGCGAGGAGTGCCAACGCGATGAGCAGGTGCGACCGAGTCTGCCGGCGGTAGAACACCGCGACGCCGAGCCCTGCGAGCGTCACCGAGGCGATGCCTGCGAGGGCGACGACGACGGTGACGAACGGACTCTCTGCGGTCTGGACGTGCCCCGGAACGAGCGCGAACCGTAACAGGGGCTCCATGTACCTGCATAATTGGGGGGTGTAGGTAAGAGGGTTCGCTCGTTCTCGTTCTTCGGGAATCGGACTAGTCGTCCCCAACGACGGTCCAGAGCGGGGTTTCGGACTGGCGCGAATGCGCCGTCACGAGACGGTGGATTCACGACGGACCCGACCCGAACGCCCGACATGGACACGCTGCGAATCACGGACGGTCGGGTACTCCGTCCCGACGGGACAGTCGAAGACGCGGACGTTCTCGTGGACCGCGACGAGGGAACCATCCTCGATATCGGGTCAGATATCGACGCCGAGGCGTCCGAGACGCTCGACGCCGAGGGCTGTCTCGTCATGCCCGGATTGGTCAACGCCCACTGCCACGTCTCGATGACGCTCCTCCGGGGCTACGCCGACGACAAGCCACTCGACGCGTGGCTTCAGGAAGACATCTGGCCGACGGAAGCGGCGCTCACGCCCGAGGACGTGCGCGTCGGCGCGGAACTCGGACTGGTCGAGATGATTAAATCGGGGACCACCGGGTTCGCGGACATGTACTTCCACGTCCCCGAAGTCGTCGCCGCTATCGAAGAGGCCGGCCTCCGCGCCCGCGTCGGACACGGCGTCGTCACCATCGGCAAAGACGAGGAAGACGCGTGGGAGGACATCGAAGAGAGCCTCGACGTGGCCCGCGAGTTCGACGGCGCTGCCGACGGCCGGATTCGGACGGCGGTCATGCCGCACTCGCTGACGACGGTCGACGAGGAGTACCTCAGTGAGGCGACTGCCGAGGCTCACGACGAAGGCATCCCCGTCCACTACCACGCCAACGAGACGACGAACGAAGTCGACCCCATCGTCGAGGAACGCGACGAGCGTCCGCTTGCCTACGCACGGGACCTCGGCATGCTCACGGACGCCGACTTCATCGCCCACGGCGTCCACGTCGACGACGAAGAGATTTCGCTGCTCGCCGACGCGGGGACGGGCGTCGTCCACTGCCCGGCGTCGAACATGAAACTCGCCTCTGGGATGGCACCGGTACAGGACATGCTTGACGCGGGCGTCACCGTCGGTATCGGCACCGACGGGGCCGCCTCGAACAACGACCTCGACATGTTCGACGAGATGCGCGACGCGGCGATGATTGGTAAACTCGCAGCAGACGACGCGAGCGCCGTCGCTGCTCCCGACGTGCTCGACATGGCGACGGCCGGTTCTGCCGACGCTATCGGTCTTCCGGGCGGCACGCTCGAAGTCGGTGGCGTCGCGGACATCGCCGTCGTGGACTTCGACGCACCGCACCTCACGCCCGCGACCAACCTCGTGAGTCACCTCGTCTACGCCGCCCGCGGGTCGGACGTTCGGCACACCATCTGCGACGGGCAGGTCTTGATGCGTGACCGTGAGGTCCTGACGCTCGACGAATCGGCCGTCGTGGACCGCGCTCGCTCGACCGTCGACGCACTTCACGAACGCGTCTAACTGCGACTACTCTTTTCTCACGCGAACGGACTCCACTCCCACGGCGTCGGTGTCACCCGGCGAGTTCGATGCGAAGGCCGTCGTCGGTGACGCGAACCTCCATCGTCTCGAACGTCCGACAGTACTGCGAGACGTGTCGGCCGTCGCTGTGGTCCACCATTATGGTCTTCTCCAGGAGGGACGCCTCGTGGAGGCGCTTGACCTCCCGGTAGGCTGTCGAGAGCGGGACGCCAGCGCGGCAACTCAGCTCTTTGACCGTCAGTGGCTCGTCGGCCACGCGCAACAGGTCGGGGACTGCCGGTGCGCTCATCAGGGCGAACAGCTCTTGCTCGGCCATCGTGGTGCCGTTGTCTATAACGAGCATCGCGCCTCGCTATGGTAATCGCTCCGTTGACACTTGTAGATTCGGGGGCGCTCGTCGCATCCGCCTTCGGTAGGGTTTTCGGACACCTCGCCGAAGCACCCCCTATGAGCGAACACTACGCTCCTGTCTCCGAGCACCTCGACGACGTCGAGGCCGCACGGAACGAGGGACGCCGCAAGATGGACTGGGCGCTCCAGCACATGCCCATCCTGCAGGAACTGCGTGACCAGTTCGAGGCCGACAAACCGCTCGACGGCGAGGTCATCGGGATGGCCATGCACGTCGAGGCGAAGACGGCGAACCTCGTCGAACTGCTGGCCCTCGGTGGCGCGGAAGTCGCCATCACGGGGTGCAACCCGCTTTCGACCCACAACGACGTGTCCGCCGCCCTCGACGCACACGACGACATCACCTCCTACGCCGTCCGCGGCGTCGGCGACGACGACTACTACGCCGCCATCGACGCGGTCATCGCCCACGAACCGACTATCACCGTCGACGACGGCATGGACATGGTCTTCACCATCCACGAGGAGTACCCCGAACTCATCGACACCATCCTCGGCGGCGCAGAAGAGACGACGACGGGTGTCCACCGTCTGCGCGCGATGGACGAAGACGGCGAACTCCAGTACCCCGTCTTCGCCGTGAACGACACGCCGATGAAGACGCTCTTCGACAACGTCCACGGCACGGGCGAGTCGTCGCTGGCGACCATCGCCATGACGACCAACCTCTCGTACGCCGGCAAGAACGTCGTCGTCGGTGGCTACGGCTACTGTGGCAAGGGTGTCGCGAAGAAGGCCGCCGGCCAGAACGCGGACGTCATCGTCACCGAAGTCGACCCACGCCGCGCCCTCGAAGCCCACATGGAGGGCTACGACGTGATGCCGATGGAAGAGGCCGCGAAAGTCGGCGACGTGTTCATCACGACCACCGGCAACCGCGACGTCATCACCCGTGAGGACTTCGAGAACATGAAAGACGGCGTCCTCCTCGCCAACGCCGGTCACTTCGACATCGAAATCAACCTCGAAGACCTGTCTGACCTCGCCGTGGACCAGTACGAGGCCCGCGACGGCGTCGACGCCTACGAGATGGCAGACGGCCGCCGTCTGAACGTCCTCGCCGAGGGCCGCCTCGTCAACCTCGCGTCGCCCATCGCACTCGGCCACCCCGTCGAAGTCATGGACCAGTCGTTCGGCGTGCAGGCCGTCGTCGTCCGTGAAATCGTCCAGAACGGCGACGCCTACGACGCCGGCGTCCACGACGTGCCAGACGAACTCGACCGGGAAGTCGCCGAAATCAAACTGGAAGCCGAAGGCATCGAGTTCGACTCGATGACCGACGAACAGCGCGAATACATGGGCAGTTGGGCCCACGGGACGTAATCGACGCACCGCAACGCCCGTTTTCTTGTTTTTACACCCGCCAGCGGCCGCGTTCCGTCACCTCTCCTGTGCGCCAGTTCTCGCGGTTCATACGGCCCCCTGCCATGTCGACAAATCGCTGGCTGGTCTCGACTCAGCGGTGGCGCTCAGTTCCCACCGCGAACAACGCGCCGAACACAGCACCCCAGACAGCGTGCGAGACCAAGATTGGTGTCGAGAGGTTCGGGACGGGTGCGGGGATGCCGACGGCGTTGAGCCAAACCGGCATGACGAACCCGGAGGCGAAGACCCACAGGAACAGGCCATACCCCACCCCCAGTCCCGTCAGCGCTTCGGGTCGTTGGAGAACCTGCCACGGATTGCGACGGGTGACGACGACGGCGAAGAGGATACCGAAGACGACACTGTGGAAGATGTGGAGGACCCACCCGACGCCGCCGTTCATCACGCCGTAGAGCGCGCCGATGATGGCGAGCGACCCCGTGAGTGCTTGCGAGACGAGGCCCATCACGACGCCAGCGACGACTGCCGCGATAGCGGTGACGCCGAGCACCCACGGTGGGACCCCGTATCCAGTCGTGTCGCCGACGACGTCGTCGTTCGGACGCGCGAGGGTCACGGACACGACGGACCCACTGTCACCCGCCTCGACGTCGATGACACCGCCGTACTTGTCGACGACGAGGAGACGGACGAGTGTGAGGCCGAACCCCGTCGTCGGGTCGTCGTACTCGGGGAGCTGCCGTTCTTCGACGACTGCTGCAACGTCGTCGGGGATGCCGGGGCCTTCGTCTTCGACGTGGACTACGACCCGGTCACCCTGTGCTTCGAGGCGCACCGAGACGTGCGGGTCCGCCGTGTCGGCGTGGACAACCGCGTTCTCTATCAAGTGCTGGAGTGCGGTGTCGACGTGCGCGTCGGCCAACGCTCGCACGCCCTCTGGGGCGTCGATATCGAGCGACACTGTCGCCGTCTCGTGGACCGAGCGAACGTCGTCGATGGCGGTCCGAAGGGCCGCGGGGAGGTCCGTCGGAACCGGACGTTCACCGGCCGGACCGACGATGGCCCGCAACTCGGTGATAGAATCGTCGATACGGTCGGCGTTTCGCTGGATGACCTGCAAACTCGACGCGCCCGACGCTGTCTCCCCGGGTTCGAGGTCTGCATACCCTCTGATGACGTTGACTTTGTTCAGGACTTCGTGCCGAAGGATACGATTGAGCACGGTTAGTCGGTCTGCCTGCTTCGACAGTTCACGGCGTTGGCGACTGTTCATCGCTGCGCGGATCCCAGTCAAGACGCCACCGATAGACCCCCCGATGAGGACGTTCGCGACGAGCGTCGATTGTGTGACTGCGCTCACCTCGCCGGCGTCCCCGATACCGACGAACGTCAACCCGAGGACGAGGACCATCGAGATGGTCCCGAGGACGCTCCACGCGGCGACGGTGTCGACGAACGACTCCTCGTAGGAACTCACGGCCAATCCGATTCCGAAGACGGTCAACCCGAGCCCCAGAGTGAGGAACGTCGCCTGCCCGAGGAGAAACTCACCGAGACTCGCGCCGGAGTCTATCGATTCGAGGACTGTGTATCGTGTCGCGAAGAAGCCGATAGCAGCGACGACGAACCCGCCGTATTTGACACCGTGCCCCCGGAGACTCTCCATGTGATTGCTTCACATTTTTCGACACGAGACTTATTCTTTTGGTGACAACCACGTCACTGGGTTCGAATCGATGAGGGACCGCGGAGCGTGTTCTCCGGTCGTCCCATTTAAGAACGGCCACGGCCGAGTCACGAGCATGTCTTCGAACAGGAAGGGCGACCGACGCGAACGTGAACTCGTCAACGCCCTCGACGAGGCCGGATTCGCCGTCATGCGTGCCCCTGCTTCGGGAAGCGCGACGACGCGCGAACTCCCGGACGTGCTCGCGGGCAACGGTGAGGTGTTCTACGCAATCGAGGCGAAGGCCTCCAGCGGCCGACCGATTTACCTCAGTGGCGAAGAGGTCGAAGCACTCGTCTACTTCTCTCGAAACTTCGGTGCCAAGGCCCGAATCGCGGTTCGATTCGACCGCGAGGACTGGTACTTCTTCCACCCCGGCGACCTCTACGTGACCGACGGCGGCAACTACCGCGTGAAGAAAGAGACGGCCCTGGCGGACGGCGAAGACTTCGACTCGTTCGTCGGCGGCCCGACGCAGACGAAACTCGGCGACGCGGACGACTAACTACTGACGGCGTTTCGCTGTTTCTCTGCGACCCGACGCTCAGGCGTGAGCGAGATATTCGCTGAGCGACCGAGTGCCGACGAACCCCCGCTCGACCCGCTGGAGACGTGATGCGGGGAATCGGTAGGTGTGCAACGACCCGAGTTTCGAGAGGCCGGCGTCTGCCGGAAGCGAGTCGAGGTAGACAGCCTCGAAGACCGGTTCGTGGTCGCCGTACTCGGTGTTGCTCTCGAACTCGGAGACGAGTCTCCCCACCTCTGTCTGCGTCTCGTCGGCGCGGGTGTGGAGTGCGCGCGTGGCGACGAGGAGACTCCCCGTCTCCCTGTCGTGGACGAGGTCACCGGCGTGGTGTTCGTGTTCGTGACAGAGTTGCGGGCCGCTTGCGTCCATCGGGACGAACGTCTCGTCGCCGCAGACGGCACAGGTAGCGCGCCGGCGACCCGGCGGCGGGACCAACCCGGTCGTAATCTCGATAGCGACTCGGCGGAGGTGCTTACAGCGAGCGTGTCGGATGGCGTTGTCCGGGCAGGTGCAGGTTCGGGCTTCCACGTCGACGACGTAGGTGCCGCCGTCTGTCTCGACGACGTACCGGCCGTCGCGGAGGGGGCGAACGGCCATCGGTTCGACTCGCGCGCGGCGTGCGCGGCCAGTCAACCCGTCTGGGGGGAGTGTGGTCTTTCGGCGCACCGGGCGGCGAGTCGACGCGGGTGTGTGTGCAATGTGCGTCATGGTGGTGCGGTGGCGACCCCTCGTCGCACGGCGATTCGGGGCCGTCTCCATCGACGAAATATACGCGCCGAAGCGACCTAAACCCTCGTTCTGTGGGGAAATCGACCTCCTGAGTGGCTCTCGTCGGTCATCGACCCATCGAAGCCCTTTTAGAACGGCCGCGGATACGTCGTCGCATGGCTATCGAAGCGGAGATGCGTCGGAAGATTGTCGTCTCCATGGTCGCGGTCGGGGTGTTCATCGCCCTCATCGTCGGCATCGGTGCGACCTACAACCAGAGCGGACTGGTCGAGATGGGCGGCCTCGCTCTCGTGGGTGCTATCACCGCGTTCGTCCTCGTGATGGCAGGTATCGGCGTCTGGCTCTCTCGTTCGTCCTGAGGTCTCTCGGCGACGATTCAGGTGACGGCTGTCACCGGCGTCATCGCCACCACGTTCCACGTTGGTTCTGAGCAACAGCAGTCGCTCGTCGTCGTCTTCGGCCGTCGCCACCCGTGGTGTCTCAGTCGGCGTCGCTCGGTGCTGCGTCGTTCGCCGCCGCGTCCTGCGTCGCCGTCTCGTAGTATTTCATCGGGTGCGAAATCGTCTCACAGCGGTCGTCGCGGTTCACACAGAGGTCGTACGCCTGCATCGTCTCACAGGTCGGCGGTGCGTACTGCGACCCACTGGAGTCTGCGAGGATAGTCGCGCGCGTCTCCAGCGACTCGGCGTGTTCGTCGCCGACGACGCTGCCGACCGCTTGTGGGTCGAGACCCACGCCGACGAGGAACGCTGCGAGCGTGAACGCTGCTTCGTTCGGCAGTTCGTCACCGTCTCTCGTCTGCGTCAGGAGCGCTTCGATGCACGGCGGGAACAGGTCGGGTTCGACCGTATCTGTGTAGACGACGTTGACCGACCCTCGGTCCGAGAGCAGGTTTCGGAGTCGCTCGACGTGTGGTTGGAGGGCTGACGCGAGTTGGTCGCCCGCGTCGCTTCCACGGACCGAAAACGGAAGCCCCTCGGCGACGCGGCGGCGCGTGGCCTCTCGGAGCAGGTCGTAGAGTTCCTCGCGAGCGACGCGAACCGCGCCGTCGGCGAGTGCACGGTTGACGAGTCGCCAGTCGTCGCCCCAGTCGGGGTCACAGTAGGTGAGGTACGGGCCGACGTCGACCCAGTAGTGGTCTGGGCCGCGATGGGCGCTCTCGGCCGGTTCGGCCCGTACCGCGTCGGTCAGGTCGAACTCGCGGAGCACGTCGTCGAGACTCGCCCGAGCGTCGCTGTTGATGTCGTCGTCGCCGGACTCGAAGTCGGCGACCATGCGTTCGTAGGCTGTCTCCGCCTCTGCGCGGGCGTACTTGTCCACCGCCGCGGGTGTCTCGACCAGTGAGACGATGATTCGGGCGATGGGGTACGACAGGAGTTCGGACTTCGTGTCCCACGAGTAAGGTGACTCGGCTTCGACGGTGCCCTCCATGAGGGCGCGTTCGACGCGTTCGACCCCACGCTCGACTGCTGGGGCGTCCTCGGCGACGAGCGTCGCGATAGCCACGTCTGCCGATTCGACCGCCTCTCGGGCGGTGGCGAAGAACGGGTATCGAGCGTGGAGCGGGCGCATCCGCATACCGCCACGTTCCGGGTGCCACCCGATAAACGCGACGAATCTCCCGGTGGGTCGGATGCCGGGTCGTCGCTGGCGAGTCGGTGCGCCAGCAGAGTCTCGTGGCGGCGACGCATCACACAACCTATTACGGACCGCTTCTTCACCCTCTCACGTGCCGCACTTCGACTATCCGTGCCCGGACTGCCGCGCGACGACGAGCCTCCACGACGCCGACTGTCAGTTCGAGGGAACGCCGTGGGTGGACGTCGAACGCGCCTACGTCGACATCGTGTCCGTCCTCACCGGCGGGCCGTGCGACGAAGAGACGCTTCGCCGCGAGGCACCGGGCGAGTGGGGTGCGCTTCAGCAATCCGCGCTCACGCGACTCAAACGCGACGAGCGAATCTCCGAGGCGAACTCCGGTGTCCTCCGTCTCCTCACCGCCGAAGAGTTCAGAGAGGAAGTGTCCGAACCGACGCACGAACCGATGCGGACGCTCTTTCGCTACGGGAGCGTCCCGGGGTGTCACGACAACGCCGTCTTCGCCATGATTGCGTGGTACGAGATGGTCGGCCTGTCGTGGCCAGAGACCCGCGAGAACGTGGTGAACTGGTTACGCGAGACGGGGACGTGGGACCGCGGCGGGTTCGAAGAGGCGACACCCGAAGAACTCGTCGAGAAGAAGCGCCACGTCTACGACGCCGGGTACGGATGGAAAGAGAAAGCCACCTCGGCGAAGCGAATCATCGACCGATACCGGGCCTGAGTCGCTCGGCTGCTCTCGTCCCTGCTGTTCACGACACTCGATTTTCACCGCGTCTCGGGCGCAATGGTTAGGGATTTGTCGCGCGTCTGGTGAGTCGTGAGCGCTCCAGAATCGGCATCTGTCTCCGAGGCTTCTGGACCATCGGATTCCACGGCCGCGGGCACGCGACGCGCCCTCGCCGTCGTCGTCGCCATCGTCTTCATCGACCTCCTCGGGTTCGGCGTGGTCATCCCGATTCTCCCGTTCTACGTCCGCAGTTTCGGCGTCAGCGACGTGTTCATCGGTCTCCTCGCGGCGTCGTACTCCGTCATGCAGTTCCTCTTCGCGCCTATCCTCGGCCGAATCTCCGACCAGCGTGGCCGTCGCCCCGTCATCATGCTCTCGCTGGTCGGGAGTGTCCTCGCGTGGACCGTCTTCGGCCTCGCGGGCGAAATCGACCTCCTCTTCGGAACGACGCTCGCGGTGGCGACGCTCTTCACGTCGCGGATGCTCGCGGGCGCGATGGGCGGCAACATCGCTACGGCGCAGGCGTACATCGCCGACATTACGCCGGCAGAACGCCGTGCTGGCGCACTCGGACTCATCGGCGCGTCGTTCAGTCTCGGATTCATCTTCGGCCCGGCCATCGGCGGCCTCATGGCCTCAGACCCGGTGGTCACCGCCGCCCGCGACGTGCTTCCGGCAGTCGTGCCTGCGACGCGGTTCTCGTTGCCAAGTTTCACCGCGGCGGCGTTGAGTCTCATTAGTCTCGTGTTCGCGTTCGTCTTCCTCCGCGAACCGGACCGACAACGCGCGCCCGCCGGGTCGTCGACGACGACGCTCGTGACGCAGTTCCGCGACGCCCTCTCCGACGACAACTTGCGTGGACTGGTCGTCTCCTTCTTCGTCGTCTCGGTGGCGTTCTCGGGGATTCAGGTCATGTTCATCCCCTTCGCGGCGGACATCTACGGCTACGGCGAAACCGAGACGGCGCTGTTTCTGACGTACATCGGCCTGCTCGGTACGCTGAATCAGGGTGTCGTCGTCGGACAACTCGCGCGGCGCTACTCGGAGGCGAAACTCGCAGTCGTCGGCGCGACGGGCCTCATGCTCGCACTGGCTTTCCTCCCGTTCTCGCCGGAAATCGGGCAGTTCCTCCCCACTGTCGGCGGACCCACGTGGTTCACCCAAGAACTCCTCGCGCTCCTCCTCGTCGGCGCACTGTTGTCGTTCGGCAACGGGATGTTGAACGTCTCGCTCTCGACGCTCGTCTCGACGTCCGCGTCGGCCGAGAAACAGGGGAACGCGTTCGGCGTCACACAGGGCGCTGGGAGTCTCGGGCGGACGATTGGCCCGCCCGCGATGGCCGCGCTGTACGTCCTGACCTACTGGTCGCCGTTCGTCGTCGGGGCGATTCTCATCGTGCCCGTCGTCTACGTCCTCGCGTCGGTTGCCCGACGCCCTCGTGTGGTTGGAGAATGACGTGTGCGCCCCACCGAGTCCCGTAAACGTTAGGCCGGCGCAGACTGAGACCTACCCGTGCTTTCGGTCTCTCCCCTGGTGATACTCTGTATCATCGCGGCCAGCGTCTCTGGGTCCATCGCGACGGTTGCGTGGTGGGAGGGGACCGAACCCGGGTCGAGGTGGTTCTCGGTTCTGTTGTTGGCAGCGACGCTGTGGGCAGGGTCGTACGCGCTCGCTCTGGTCACGTTCGACCCGGACCTTCGTATCTGGTTTCAGGTGCCTATCGAAATCGCACAGGGAATCATCGCGCCGGCGTGGCTCGCCTTCTCGCTGGCGTACACCGGTCGTGGCGAACTCGCGTCGCGTCGCCTCGTCGTCGGGTTGTTCTTGTTCCCGGCGGTCACTGTGGTCACACTCGTGACGAATCCGATACACGGCCTCCTGTGGTCGAACTACCGACTCGAACCCGTGTTCGGCGCGGCGACGGTCCAGTTCGACCCGAACCTCTGGTACTACGTCCACGCAGTCTACGGATACGTCATCATCGGTGCCGGCATCGTCCTCGTCGTCGGGATGCTCTTGGAACGACTCTCTCGCTACCGTGAGCAAGCCGTCGCACTCGCAATCGGGTCCACTGCGCCGACTGTCGCCCACGTCGCCCACACCTTCGGACTCGGCCCGTTTCCCATGGTGAACTTCACGCCAATCGCCCTCTCCGTGACGGGCGTGACGTTCGGATACGCACTCTATCGCTTCCAACTGTTCGGCCTCTCGCCGGCGACGGGGCGACTGGGGCGGCGTGCCGCCATCGACGACGTTGCCATCGGCATCTTGGTCCTCGACCGGGAGGGCCGCATCGTGGACGCCAACGCCGCCGCAACCTCGCTCCTCGAGTTCGACATCGGGTCGGCCCTGTTCGACCCACTCCCGACGGTCCTCCCCGGCGTCGACCCAGACGAGGACCGACAACTCGTCGACGTGACCGTGGACCGTCGACGACGAACGTACGAGGTGACGATGTCGCCGGTCACAGACCAGCACGACCGTCGCCTCGGTCGGACGGTCAGTATCTCGGACGTGACGGGACGCGTCCGTCGCCGGCAGCGTCTGGAGGTGCTGAACCGCGTCCTCCGACACAACCTCCGAAACGACATGACCGTCGTGATGGGGTACGCAGACATGGTCTCAGACAGACTCCCACCGGACGAACAGGACATCACCGAGACGATTCGGACGCGGTCGAACGCCTTGCTCTCGCTCGGGGAGAAGGCCCGGACGGTCGAACGCGTCATGGCTGGTATCGACGCCAGCGCCCGCTTCGACGCCGCAGAGACGGTCCGGTCGTGTATCACACCAGTTCGCTCCGAGTTCGACGGTGGGTCCGTGGCGGTGGACGCTCCCGATTCGCTTCTGGCCTCCGGCAGTGAACCGGCGGCCAAACTCGTCGTGCGTGAACTCGTAGAGAACGCGCTCGAACACGGCGGCGACGACCCGACAGTGCGCGTCACACTCCGCGAGGAGAACACAGACCTGGTCGTCAGCGTCAGCGACGACGGCCCGGGCGTCCCAGACTACGAACGAACAGTCGTCGAGACGGGCGGCGAGTCCCCACTCAAACACGGCAGTGGACTCGGTCTGTGGGCAGTTCGCTGGACCGTCGACGCACTCGGTGGCAGACTGACGTTCGACGTCGATTCGGGGACGACGGCCACAGTCAGGCTTCCACACTGGTGTCGGTTCGACAGTGATGATGGCGACGGCGGCGACGATGACGACGGCGTTCGGCACGCCGACTCGGCGTCATCCTGACGTTCAACCCATACCGTCTCCGGAGGGAGACACAGACACGAGAGCGCCGCCGCTCACTGGTGTCTGAGTGCTGAAAGAGGTGGGGACGCGTCGTTAGTCGCTCTGGATGCGCGGGGCGAGCATGTACGTGATGGTGCCCATGCCCTCGGCAATCTGGTAGTGGAGTTTGACCGGGAACTCTTCGCCGAGTTCGACGGTCACTTCGGCGTCCGACGGAATCGCCTTGTTCATGTCCTTCAGGTAGTCGAGCGAGAACAGCGAGTCGGCGTCGCCTGCCTCGATACTGATGAGGTCCGACGGGGGAAGCGAGAGGTCGACGTCGTCGGTGTCGCCTTCTGCTTCGACGTGGAACGTCTCTTCGGCGCTGTCGACGCGGAGACGGATGTGGTCGGAGACCATGTCTGCCGCCTTGATACCCCGGTCGAGGTGGTTGCCTTCGAGGACGATGTTCGCGGGCAGGTCGAGGTCCGGGATGTCGGGTTCCTGCCGAATCGAGTCGGGGTCGATGAGCGCGAGCGTGTAGGACAGTCCGTCGATGCGGATGTTGAGTTTACGCGTCTCCTCGTCGAGCGTGAGGTGGATGAGGTCGCCCGAACCCGCCATGCCGGCGACTTCTTCGAGTCGCGAGAGGTTGACACCGATGACGCCGCCGTCAGCCTCGTAGGATTCGAACGCTGCAGCGTCGAGCGTGAGGTCCACCATGCCGACGTTCGCGGGGTCGACTGCGCGGATGGCGAGGTCCTCCTCGTTGAGTCGAATCTTACACTCGTCGACGAGAACGCTCACTGAGTCGAGCGCGTCCCGGAGCGTCGCGGCACTCACGATGGCCTTGAACATATGTGCCGTCGTACGACAGGCGTCTTAAAAATACTCCTGATTTGGACTAACCATATGATGTTCCCGCACGCCCTCTCGCGTGCGCGACCCAAACAGCGCGACCGACACCCGACCCAATCTCTGGTCGGTACTTCGTCTCCCGACACCTCACAATGACTACTATTGGCATGGGTCCACAAAATACCGAAACTAGCGAATTCTGGCGTCTCCGGCTTCGATGCGCTCATATGGGTGATTGCACAATTGGGTAGATATGACCCACACCGAGCAGACTCGTGTCGCGTTCGTCTGTGTCCAGAACGCCGGTCGAAGCCAGATGGCGACGGCGTTCGCGCGGCGTGAACGCGACGAACGCGGCGTCGGCGACAGAATCGACATCGTCACGGGCGGGACCGACCCCGCCGACCACGTCCACGACGAGGTGGTCGAAGTGATGTCGGAGAACGGATTCGAACTCGCGGGGAACACGCCGCGCGCCATCGACCAAGACGAGATCATGGACGTCGATATCGTCGTCACGATGGGGTGTTCGGCGGAGGGAATCTGCCCCATGACGTGGCGCGGCGACGCCCGCGACTGGGACCTCGACGACCCCGATGGCCGACCGTTCGACGAAGTCCGCGAGATTCGCGACGACATCGAGGCTCGCGTCTCGGCACTGTTCGACGAACTCGTGGGTGAGGCCTGACGCGACTCACCCCGACAGCGTGGGAGACACTCGCACGGCCTGCACGGCAAGCCGAAGGCGGTATACGGCCTGATACGCTACTGACGCGCAACGAACTATGGCGCGCAAAGACCACTACTACAACAAGGCCAAACAGGAGGGCTACCGCGCCCGTTCGGCCTACAAACTGAAACAACTCGACGAGGAAGTCGGGTTGTTCGGCCCCGGAAACACGGTGGTCGACCTCGGTGCCGCCCCCGGTGGGTGGCTACAGGTCGCCTCCGAACGGGTCAAAGCCAACGGCAAAGTCGTCGGTGTCGACCTCCAGCGAATCCGCGGTCTCGACCTCCACAACGTCGAGACCATCCGTGGCGACATGACCGAAGACGAGACGAAAGAGAAACTCACCGCGATTATCGGTGAGCGCGGCGCAGATGCTGTCGTCTCCGACATGGCACCGAACATGACCGGCGAGTACTCGCTGGACCACGCTCGCTCCGTCTACCTCGCTCGACAGGCGTTCGAAGTCGCACAGGAACTCCTCGCCACTGGCGGCGACTTCGCCGTCAAGGTGTTCGATGGACAGGACCTCGCGGACTTCCGCGCCGACATGGAAACAGAGTTCCAGTACGTGCGGTCGATTCGCCCGAAGGCGTCACGCGACAGTTCGTCCGAGCAGTACCTCGTCGGCAAGCACTTCCTCACCGCACCGGTCCGCAAGGGCGACGAACTCGACGTGGAAATCGTCGACGTCGGCAGCGAAGGCGACGGTATCGCCAAGGTGGAAGACTTCACCGTCTTCGTCTCGGGCGTCGACGCCGGCGACACGCCGCGTGTCCGCATCACCGACGTGAAACCGCGGTTCGCGTTCGCCGAACCGCTAGACGACTGAACGCGCCTCGCTCGCGTCTCTGCTGCGGTACTCGATTCTCTACGTTCTCTCACAGACTGTGCCGGCCCACTCGGGCGCTCCGCTCGACGGAGAACCCTTCGTCACTGTCGGTCTGTGCCCACTCGATTAGTCCAGTATCACGAGGTCGATTCGGAGTTCGGTCTGACATCCCTTCCACCCGCCGCGACAGTGTCCTGTCGCCAGGATGTCGCCGAACGACGTGTACGTCTCGCAGTTCGGACATCGAACCCCCATCTCCATCCCGTCGCGCTCGGTGAGGCGGACGCGGTGCTCAACGCTCATCACCTGTGTGGTATGCTACCAAAAGAGATAAGCCGCGCGACGAAACCCAGTTTTCAGTCGGCGACCCACCCGTCGTCGGACGACGAGGATTCGCTCCCGAAGAGCGCGACGACGCCGTAGACGAGCGGGGTGTCGACGATTGCGATGAGGAGTTTCAGCAGATACTGCCCCACGATGAGGCTAACGAGGACGTTCCGTGGCAGCGCTTGTCCGATGCCGAGAACCGTGGGTGCGACGTAGAACGCGACGCCGACGAAGATGACCGTGTCGATAGCCTGACTCGTCGCCGTCGAGACGATGTTGCGAAGCCAGAGGAACGCGCCGTCGGTCAGGTCACGGATGCCGTGGAAGACGATGACGTCCCAGTTCTGACTCACGAGGTAGGCGAGCAGACTGCCGGCGACGATGTTCGTCCCCGAGGCGAGTACGTCGGCGAAGTTGGCCGCGAACTCGGGGTTCGCTGCGGGTGCGGCGATGGTACTCCAGACGAGTCCGAGCAGGACGAAGTTCATCGCGAACCCGACGTTCACCATCACCTGCGCTGGACGCCGGCCGTACAGTTCGGAGTAGCAGTCCGACGCGAAGAAGGTGAGTGCGTACGCCAGCGCTGCGCCCGGGAGAACAATCGTCGCGCCGACGAGTGGGAGTTCGCCGAGTGCGGACGGAAGCGGAATCGCCAGCAACTTCGACGCCGTCAACTGCGCCGTCGCCAGCGCGGTGACGAACAGACCGACGAGAACGACTTGGCCGACGTTGGAGTGCCCCTCACTCATCGTCGACCAGTCGATTGTGTCGTTTGTCGATCTCGTCGAGGATGTCCAAATTCTTGCGAATCGACGAGCGGACCGCGTCGCTTCGATTCACGAACTTCTTGTCGTCGCCGACGTGCTCGTCCAAATCGGCGAGCAGTTCGTCGGGGATCTCGACACTAATCTTGGCCATACTGGGCGATTATCTCGAGAATACTTACGCCTTTTCAACAGTCTGCTGCGGCAAAATATGGGGGAACACCCGTCGAGCGGCCTATTCGGCGGCCCCACGGGCGGGTGCGAGGTTGCGCCGGCCGCCGAACGTTATCACGAACAAGACCCCGAGTCCGATGCCGTAGGCGGCCATCAGCGGAATCGTCACCATGAACATCGTCGTGATGCTCGCCGGCGTGAAGATGGCCGAGAGGGCGAGGATGAGCACCGTCACCTCGCGCCAGCGGTCCCGCATCGTGTCGTAGGTGATGCCCGCCGTGTTGAGGAGCACCATCAGGATGGGGACGTCGGCGAGGATGCCGATTCCGGCCGTCGTGAAGAAGATGAGCCAGAAGAAGTTGGTGATGCGGTAGGCGATAATCATCTCCGCCGCGATGGCGTCCTCGACGAGGAACGTGATGACCGTCGGGGCGACGTAACTGTACCCGAGAGCGAACCCACCGAGGAGGCCACCGGCGAGTGCGCCGGTCCACAGGAACACAGTCCGGCGACGTTGTCGGACGACGTTCCGTTCGCGGAGTGCGGGCCACGCGAAGAACGCGAGGAGCGGAATCGTCGCGAACGCGGCCAAGATAGTCGAGAACTTCACCTCGAAGATGAGTGCCTCCATCGGGTGGAGGGCGACGACGTTCAGCACTTCTTCGGGGGTCACCACGGCGGGCAGACGGCCGAGGAAGTCTTCGTACACGTCTCGGATACCGCCGGTGTAGAGCCACCCGAAAGTAATCGCGAGCACGGCCATGAACCAGCCAACGAGCCAGAACGCCCGGGAGGTGAGCGAGTCTACGATGAACGCGATGTCCTTGTAGTAGCCGCCGATGTCGTCTTCGTCCGTCTCGCCGCCGGTGAGTTCGTCGAAGAACGCGCCACCGGCACGGGTCGTCCGGTCTTCGATTTCGCTGGGTTGGTCGGCCGCGTCCTCCGGTGCCGCCTCACGGTCCGCTTCTGCTTCGTCGAATCGGTCGAGAATTGCCTGTGCCTTCGCCGTGTCGCCGTCGTCGATTGCGGCGGACGCGAGGCCCATCGCTTCGTCTTCGTCGAGGTCGGCGAACGCCTCTGGCGGGGCGGCGCGGATGCCGTCCACGTCGAGCGCACCGAGGTCGAGCTTCGACGGGTCGCCGACACCGACTTCGGTGCGTTCGAGCCGTTCGATGTCGCGATAGACGAAGTACGCCATACCGAGAGCAGCACCGACGAGAACGCCGGAGACGACGAACGCACCCAGGACGGCTTGCGACCCAGGCGTGAGGAAGACGTAGTCGCTTCCGACCGCGTCGAGGCCGGCGTTAGCGACCGTGATGCCGCCGTACTCGTAGAACGCGTAGACGAGCAGGCCAGCGACGACGCCGATTCCCGCGAGGACGTTCCAGTGGGTCCTCGCAGTCGCCTTGACGTCCATCTTCGCGCTGCCGCGTTTGGCCGTGACGACCACCTTCGCGAGGTAGAGACTGAAGCCGTACAGCGAGATGACCGGCACAGCCCACATAATCTGCGTGAACGGGTCCGGTGGTGTGAACAGGGCACCGAACGCGAAGATACCGACGACGGCGTGGCGCCACTTGTCGCGGAACGTCTCGTAGGGGACGATTTCCGCGTACGAGAGACCAGTCATCGCCAGCGGAAGTTGGCTCGCCAACCCGAACGAGAGCGTGAGCAGGAAGATGAACTGCGCCCACTTCACGATGGAGTACGTCGGCGTAAAGCCCGCAGACAGCGCGTTCTGCGCGAGGAACGCGAACGTGAACGGGAAGAACACGAAGTACCCGTAGGCGACGCCGGCGACGAACAGCACGACCATCGTGAGCAGGATGAGCGCTAGTTTCCACAGTGCAATCGGTGACTGCGGCCACGCACCGCGCGCTTTCAACGCGTCTCGAGCGTAGTAGATAAACGGCGGGACAGCCATGAGTATCCCGACGACGAGGCCGATTTTCGCCTGTAAGAGGATGACGTCGAAGGGGGTCTGTGCGATAATTTCGAGGTTCCCCTCGGTTGCGGCGTCCATCTGTGCGACTGTGACGCCTTTGAAGAAGTCCCAGATGTAGAGTCTGAGGGCGTAGAACGACCCGAGGAACCCGACGAGGAACACGATAAAGACCTTCTGGAGGTCTTTTTGCGCCGCTCGGAGCATCGCGCCCGCGGTTTCACGGCCTGCCGCGAGTGCTTCTTGGGTGTCCTCGTCGAGGGCGCTGGACATACGTATGCGGGGAAAGCAGTCTGGCGGTTATCAATCTTTTTCACCGCATCCGTATTTTCGGGTGGGAACCCCCGGTTCGCCGGAGCGATGCGAAAAGACCTATAACTGGCCGGAAGCCTAAGTCACCTGAATGGCGGACGAGGAGCGCGACGCGGAGTCATCTCCACCCGACGAGACGCACGTCTCGGACGACGCGGGTGACACCGATTCGGTCTCGCGCGGTGACGACTCCGACGGCGAACCTACCAGTGAGGAGTCCCACGGAGGCGACTCCAGCGGCGACGGCGCACAACCGGCGACGACAGAACCAGTGTACGGTCGCGTGACGCCACGCGAGGAAACCGTCTCCGACGAACCTGCCGACGCCGACGAGCGTGAAGCGCCGGACGCCGAGTCTGACGACACGAGCGACGACGCGGGTGGTGACGACGCTTCCACCGAGGAAGTCGACACGACTGACGATGGCTTCGACGACGAGTTCGAAGACGACGACGACGATACGCTCGTCGTCGGCGACCCTGACGCCCCGTTCGAGGAGGACGAACACTTCTCACACGTCCCGGAAGGCACGTACGACGACGATGCGGGCGGAGACGCCGAGTCCGAAGACGACAGCGACCGCGACGAAGATATCGACGGCGACCGCGACGAACACGTCGACACCGACGGAGAAGACGCGTCAGTCGCCACGAGCGACTCGACTGGCGCTATCGACGCCGAAACGGCACCGGGCGGCGACGACTTGCTAGACGACGGTATCGCCGGTAGCGCACCCGAGAGCGACCAGGAGATGCCGCTGACCGACCACATCGAGGAGATGATTCGTCGGTTGGCCGTCGTCTTCGGTGTCGCCGGTCTCATCACGCTCATCCTCTTCCCCGGTGCCGACATCCTCAACGCGTACGTGAACACCGGACTTCCGAGTGCGACGGACGTCATCAACTTCCTCTGGAACACGCACATCCCGGCGGCCGACGCGATTGCCGACCGTCGTCCGCGCCTCTACGGCCCGCTCGAACTCATCTTGACGAAACTCAAAGTCGCCGGTCTCGCCGGGACGGTCATCGGGCTTCCCGTGTTCGTCTACGAGACGTACCTGTTCATGCGCCCCGGTCTGTACCCCAAAGAGCGCAAATACTACCTCGCGGCGGTGCCGACGAGTCTCGTTCTCGCCCTCATCGGCGTCACCTTCGCCCACTTCGTGGTCCTGCCGGCCATCTTCGCGTACTTCACCTCGTACACCGAAGGGACGGCAGTCATCGCGTTCGGCCTCAAAGAGACGTTCAACCTCATCCTCATCTTGATGGGCTACATGGCCATCGTCTTCCAGATTCCACTGTTCGTGGAGTTGGCCATCATGATGAAGTTGGTCACGCGCGAGTGGCTTGAGAACCGCCGCCTGCTGTTCTGGGGCGCGTTCCTCGGCCTCGCGTTCCTCGTCAGCCCCGACCCGACGGGGATGGCACCCATCATCATCGCGGCGACGATGATTACGCTCTTCGAGGGAACCCTCGCCGTGTTGCGGTGGACTGGGAACTGAGCGGCGGCCGCGCGTTTTTTGTCCTCACTCGAGTCTCGTCGCAACCCCTGCTTCCGCGCTCTCGATGAACCGTTCGTTTGCGAGGAGAAGTATCACTACGACCGGAAGCAATCCGAGTATGGAGCCTGCGGCACCGAAGACTGCCAGCGAGAGTCGCAGGTCGTACAGCGCCCAGATGAGCGGTGCCCAACTCGATGCATCGCCGTCGGTCATGAGAAACGAGTAGAAGAACTCGTTGTACACCTGAATGAAGGTAAAGACGCCCGCGGTTGCGATGCCGGGCTTCGATAACGGCATCACCACCCGA
This sequence comes from Haloferax profundi, assembly GCF_001469865.1. Taxonomy (GTDB): domain Archaea; phylum Halobacteriota; class Halobacteria; order Halobacteriales; family Haloferacaceae; genus Haloferax; species Haloferax profundi. The sequence goes on along the minus strand of NZ_LOPV01000101.1, from coordinate 9,627 downwards.
ACGAGTGCGCCGAGTCGGGTCGCTCCTTCGACTCGCGCGGCGTCCTCCAGTGTGTCTGGAATCTGCCGAAAGAAGGCAGTGAGGATGAAGATGGCGAGCGGCATCGTCAACGCACTCAGCGGGAGTCCGACCGAAAGGGGTGTGTTGTAGACGTTTGGACTGGTGACGACGATGCTGCCGAGCGACAGCGAGACGTTCCCTGTCAGGAGCCGATAGACGGGTAAAAAGAACGCGACTGGCGGCACGTACGCCAGCCCGAGCGTGAGCAACAGCAAGAGTCGCCGTCCGGGGAATTCGAGTCTGCCGAAAGCGTATCCTACGAGGCTACCGACGAAGACGACGAAGACTGTCGTCCCACCGGCGATGACGAGTCCGTTGAACAGGTGCCTGAGGAAGGACGTTCCGAAGAGGACGACGAGGTAGTTGTTCAGTGTCACCTCGTTTGGCAAGGCACCGAGTTCGGCAACTGCGGCGTCCGGCGTGACCGAGAGGACGAAGAGCCAGTACAGGGGAAACAGAAACACGAGACAGACGAACCCGACGAGCGGGTAGAACAGTAATCGGTACGTTAGGTTCGGGTACTCGATTGCGTGGCGCACACCACGGACGAACACACCGCTCTCGTCACCGGACATCGCAACACCTCTGCGGTTCGGCGAGACGACACATCCTGACAACTCAGTCGGCAAGATTTCATTTAGTCGTTTGGGGACACTCGCTGGTGGGGCCGTTCACCCGAGTACGGAACGTCTCTCCTCAATCGTCTAGTCTACGTCACGATGGTCGGAGTCGTCGCGTGCGTTCACACCGACTCTGCCTCTTTTCGCTCCTCTGCGGCGACGAGACCCTCCACGCGAACCTTTAGTGCCTCGTTCATCGCTTCGAACCCCGCCTTCGTCTTGTCACCGATGAACCACAGGATGGGTCCCGCGAGGATGCCCGAGAACGTCTCTGCGTGCTCGAATCGGGTTCTCGTCCCGCCGTCGAGCGGTTCGAGGCGGAACTGGTGTTCGCCGTCGAAGAGTCCGGGCACGAACAGGTGGCCAAGCCACCGGAACTCTCGATGTCTCTCGCACTTCGTCACGTCGGGTTCGAACACGGACTCGCGCCCACCGGGTGGCCTGAGGTGGACGACGAGTGTCGCGCCGACGTTCGCCCGCCCAGCGATGCGCATGAAGGGGTTCCACTCGTCGTAGGTGTCGAAGTCGACGAGGACGTCCCACACTCGTTCCGGTGGGGCGTCGATTTCGATGCTCGTCGTGATTTCACGTGCCATACACGTCTATTCGCGGGCGAAGACCGTGAATCTCGCGCGTGGTACTCGGCGCGGAACGTTCATTGCTGGTGACGAACACACGGACGTATGGCAACCCTCCTTCTCGCCCGTCACGGCGAGACGACGTGGAACCACGCAGGGCGTGTGCAGGGGTGGGCCCCTACCTCGCTCACCGACCGTGGTCGCAACCAAGCGCACGCGCTTGCTCGACACGTCGCAGACTCGTACGAGGTCGACCGCCTCGTCACATCGGATATCGAACGCGCCCAAGAAACCGCCCGTCCAATCGCCCGCGAAGTCGGCGTCGAACCGGTCCTCGACCCGTCGTGGCGCGAACGCGACGTCGGGTCGCTCCAGGGATTCGAGTTCGACGAACTCGTCGAACGGTACCCGCAGTACGTCCTCTCGGCAGTCGGCACCCCTGCTGCGCGTGAGCGACCGCCGAGCGGTGAGAGCCTCGTCGAGGTTCGCCGCCGCGTCCTCACCGCACGCGAAGGACTCGCCGCGTCGCTGGAACCCGACGAAACCGTCCTCGTTGTGACCCACGGAACGCCGATTCGGCTCACACTCGGCGACCTGAAAGGACTCGACATCGTCGAGGCGATGCAGTCGCAACCGCTCGACAACGGGAGTCTGTGCGAACTCGAAGTCGAACGCAACGACGACGGTGGCGACCCGTTGGTTCACGTCGTCGCCGAGAACGAGACGCGCTTCCTGACGGCGTAACAGACCTGTCGGTCCTTCTCGGGATGTTCTGGCAGAGAGAGCGACGGCGCTCACAGGTGTGTCGGATTCGTCGTCGACACCAAAATCAGCTGACGGGCCGAACGCGCCGACTGCTTACTTCCGCATCGGGTAGTCCTGCGCGAACACGTCGTCGACGAGGAAGTCGTCTTCGTCGTCGTCACCGTCGGCCGCGGGGCTGACACTCCCCGTGCGGTAGCCGTGTAAGTCGAGCGTGACGTGGTCGAAGCCGACGTCCTTGATGTGGTCGCGGGCCGCGCGGACGAAATCTGGGTCGAGCGCGCGCTCTAACTCCTCGGGGGCGACTTCGATGCGGGCGAGGCCGTCGTGGTCGCGGACGCGGAACTGCTCGAAGCCCCACGTTCGGAGGATGTTCTCCGCCTGTTCGACGCGCGAGAGGCGCGCCTCGGTGACTTCGAGGCCGGTCGGGATACGCGAAGAGAGACACGCCATCGAGGGTTTGTCGGCGACGGAGAGGTCGTACTCGTCGGCGATGGCACGGACCTCGTCTTTCGTGATGTCGTGTGCGAGTAGTGGAGAGATGACCTCCAACTCTTCGACTGCGCGGAGGCCGGGGCGGTGACCTTCGCCGGGGTCCGACGCGTTTGTCCCGTCGCAGACCGTCTCGATACCGCGCTCACGTGCGGCCTCGTACATTCGACCGAGGCGCATCGTCCGACAGTGGTAACACCGGTCGTCGTCGTTGACGACGAAGTCAGGGTTGTCGAGTTCCGAGAACTCGACGACGATGTGCTCGATGCCGATTTCGTCGGCGACGCGTTTGGCGTCGTCCAACTCCGCTTCGGGGAGCGTCTCGCTCTTTGCCGTGCAGGCGACCGCGTCGTCCCCGAGGGCGTCGTGGGCGAGTGCGGCGACCACACTGGAGTCTACGCCACCGGAGAAGGCGACGAGGACGCTCTCGCGCTCTGCGAGTGCCTCGCGCGCCGCGTCTGCCTTCGCCGTGACGTCTCGCTCGCTCATGGCCTCTCTTCCCGGTGGACCGTCAAAAGCCCCTCGTCCCCGGCGCGAACGACCGCGAAGTGAGAATTCTCTCTTTGTCTTCCGGTTTGACCCCGCGACTTTTTGTCCTATGCCGCGATAGGTCCGCCCGAATGGACTTCGAGACCATCCCCGGTGTCGGCGAGAAGACGGCGGCAGCGCTCTCGGAACTCGACGACGCCGAACGGGCGCTCAAAGAGGGGGACGTGGTCGCACTCGCCCGAGCCCCGGGTCTCACAGAAGGCAGGGCCGCGGCCATCGCTCGCGGGGCGATTCGACGCGACCACGACGACACTGGTGACTTCCTCGCCACCGACCGTGCGCGGGAGATTTACCGCGACGCACTCGGCCTCTTGCAGTCGCGAACCGTCACGGCGTACGCCGAAAAACGGCTGGAGACGCTGTTCCCGACCGGGTCGCAGTCACGCATCGAAGAAGTCCGTGAGTTCGCCGCAGACGCGACGGACTTGGATGCCGACCCGGACGTACTCGCGGCGCTCTCGGGTGTCGAACCACTGGCCGACCCGCGGACGCGCCGAGTCCGCGAGCGCTGTATCGCCACTGCCGACGCCGAACGCTATGCCGAGGCGAAAGCGGCGTTCCCGGAACTCTCTATCGAAGTCGTCGAAGACGCGCGCGGCATCGGCGAACTCGCCCGTTCGTACTCGACAGTCGTCGTCCTCGACGAGTCGTTCGCCGGCATCGACGTCGAAGGCGACGTGCGCGTCCTCCCGGATGCCGCAGAGCGGACCGACGAAGTCGTCCCCGAGCGACTGCTCGCGTTCTTCGCCGAGAACCGTGAGGCGCTGGAGGCCGCGGCCGAGGTCCACGAAGTCGCGGACATCGGCCCGCCGTGCGACGTGGACGCGCTACGCGATGCACTCTCTCGTCTCGACGACGACGGTACCATCGTCGGCGACGACGAACTCCAGCGACTCTCGAACGCCGTCGACGACATCGACACCGCCGTCTCGACTGCCGAGTCGGTCGCCAACGACCACCTCCGCGACGTGATTCGCGAACGCGACGTGACCATCGAGGGGACCGACTTCCTCTCGCTCGTCGAACAGGGCGCGCGCGTCGATTCGTTACTCTCGCGGGAACTCGAAGACGAGTTCGACGAGGCACTCGCCGCCGCCCGCGACCACTTCGTCGACTCGCTGGCGCTCCAACCCGGCGAGGCCGACCTGACAGACCGCATCTTCCCCGAAGACCCGTCGTTTCCACTCGGCCACGACGAAGCGGCAGTGGGTCGCCTGCGGACCGAACTGAAGGCCGCACGTGACCGCCGCGCCGCGAAGTTGAAAGCCGACCTCGCGTCGGACCTCGGCGACCTCCGCGACCCGGTGGAGACGCTCGTTCGCGACGCCCTCGAACTCGACGTGCGCCTCGCAGTCTCACGGTTCGCCCGCGACTTCGACTGCGTCTTCCCCGAGTTCACTGGGACGGCCGGTGACGACGGCACCGGGTCGTTCACCATCGAGGCGGGACGCTCGCCGCTCCTCGACGTGGACTTCGAGGACGTAGACCCCGTCGACTACGAGGTGTCGGGTGTCACGCTCCTCTCGGGCGTCAACAGCGGTGGGAAGACGTCGACGCTGGACCTCGTGGCACTCGTCGTCGTCCTCGCCCACATGGGACTGCCCGTCCCAGCGGAGTCGGTCCAACTTTCGCGCTTCTCCGAACTCCACTACTACGCCAAGTCGCAGGGGACACTCGACGCCGGGGCGTTCGAGAGCACGCTCCGGGACTTCGCTGCACTCACCGACGGCGCGGCGGACCGCCTCGTCCTCGTCGACGAGTTAGAGAGCATCACCGAACCCGGTGCGTCGGCCAAAATCATCGCCGGTATCCTCGAAGAACTCTCCGAGCAGGGTGCGGCGGCGGTGTTCGTCTCTCACCTCGCAGGCGGGATTCGAGAGGCCGCAGACGTCGACGTCGCTGTGGACGGTATCGAGGCCGTAGGATTGGAAGACGGTGAACTCGTGGTGAATCGGTCGCCCGTGAAGGACCACTTGGCGCGTTCGACGCCCGAGTTGATTGTCGAGAAACTCGCTGGCGAGAGCGAGACGAGTTTCTACGGGCGATTACTGGAGAAGTTCTGATTCCCGGGCCAAGCTCAGGTCGGCAGCCCGAAGATAGCGATTATCAGCATCGCCAGACCGACCAGCCCGGTGCCTACGAATCGTACCATTTGGTTTTCGCGCGAGGCCATCACGAGCGCGATGAGACACTGCACGGCGAAGAACGCCGCGAACACTCGCGAGGCGACTGCGACAGCTGAGAGCACGTCGGTGACGAGAACGACGGCGATGGCCCCGATAGCGAGGATGGGATAGGTGTAGCGCTGTTCGACTCCTCCTTCTGTGAGTTCAATCATGACTGCGGAACGTGAAGAGATTGCGTTGACCGCGGCCGACGCTTGACTTCCTACCGCTAAAAACAAGATGAGCCACGGAAGCAAGGGACTCGCCACACCGGCGATGAGAACGACTGCGATTGGGTCGGCCGTCCCTGGGGAGTTCACCGCAAAGAGAAGAAGGGCCGACAGCGGGAACAGGACGAAGGCAATCGTGGCGATAATTTGCGCCAACCGCATCGTTTTGATGCGGAGGTCAGGGCTGTACTGGTCGCCGATGTACCGAGACGCCTCGAAGCCCTGAACGATGGCGAAGAGGCCGAGAATCTGACGGAGGCCTTCCGAGGTTACTGGTGGGTTGTAATCGGGGAGTGCCCAGTTTCCTGCCAAGGCGACGTCGACGTTGTACGCCAAGAACCCGACGATGATTGCCGTGACGGCCGCGAGGTTGAACGCTGTTGTCTTGTTACCGAGATTGTTGAGCTGGTCGAGTCCTCTGGCGAACCCAATCAACCCGAGGGCGACGAGCGAGAGGACCGCGAGCCCTGACCCTCGTGAGACGCCGGGGTCGAGGTTGATACCCAGCGGAACCGCGATGAGGAGGACGATGACTCCTCCCATGAGCTGCAAGTAGTAGGCGACGTTTACGAGCGACGCGACGAGTAACGACGCCTGTCCGACGCGCGCGACGTTGTGCAGTGTCCCTTTCTCGCCGGACACCGGCTCGAACGCTCGGATATTGTACCGCATGACCCACCCCATCGCGAACCCGAGTGCACACAGCCCGAACATGACGATGGGCGATTCGAGTCCGATGATGAACACGATAATCGGCGTCATCGCGACGAACCCGATGTCCATGATGTTGGCGAGCGGAACGACCGTGGCTTGATACTGCTCTGAGTTCTGGACTCGGCTCGAATACAGTACTGCGGACAATCCAAGGAGCGTCACGACGACGACGATAGAGATGACGAGGCTCATCGGCAGGCCCCACTGTTCAGGTGGCGCTCTGCGATAGGTGTGGCACAGGCGTGTACGACGTGAGTCATTGGGCGAACTCCTGGTTCTTCTCTCCGAGGCAGCACGCTCAGTCTCTGAGATGTCGTAGCCGGGATGCGTCCCAGTGTGACGTTCCCACGCGGCGTCTCACGAAGTGCGCCTCGTCTCGAGAGGAATACGGTATCTTATCGATGGATTGACACAAAGTTACTCGTTCGACTGTTCAATTAAGCAGAAATTATCTCGACAGAAGAGCTGATTATCTGTTCAGACTCGACTCCGGGTCTCGCTCCGGGAGTTCATGGACGACTCACGACTTCAGCTGTGGCCCGATGAATCCCCCGTTGTCCCACTCCTCGCGGAGCATTCCGTACTGAATCATGTCGCGGTGCGCATCACTATTTATTATTGTCCGACAACACTTTCGGCCATGCCCTCTGACTCGCTCTCCGCCGAAGAACGACGACAGTACGACGTCGTCTACCACGCCACGAAGAACGCCATCTGGGACGTGTTGGGGACGGCCGTGTATCTGTTGTTCCTCGTCTTCGGCGTCTCCATCGCGGTGTTCGCACTCGTCCTCCCGGCGGTGGGCGCACTCGCACAGGGTGACGCGAATGTCGTCGTCCTCGGTGTCGGGTTCGTCGGACTCGTCGTCGCCGCGTTCGGCGTCTACCGCGTCTACACGCTGGTTCGGTAAGTTCCGATTCACGAATCTCTTTCACGCAACCGGCCGAGGCGTCTCTATGCACGACTCCCCCGTCGCACTCGTCACTGCAAGTAGTCGCGGCATGGGCGCGGCATGCGCTCGCCGACTCGTAGACGACGGCTACACGCCAGTTCTCATGTCCACGTCCGGTGCCGCGGTCGACCTCGCAGAAGACCTCGGTGGCGTCGGTTTCGAAGGTTCGGTGACCGACGCCGACGACCTCGCAGCGATGGTCGAGGCCGCCTCGGAGACCTACGGCCGACTCGACGCCGTCGTCAACAACACTGGTCACCCACCGACCGGCGACTTGCTCGACATCACCGACGAGGAGTGGCGCGAGGGGATGGACCTCGTCTTGCTCAACGTCGTCCGCATGGCCCGACTCACGACGCCACTCTTGCGCGAGGGCGACGGCGGCAGCGTCGTCAACATCTCCACGTTCTCGGCGTACGAACCGTCGCCCGACTTCCCCGTCTCGTCGGTCCTGCGTGCGGGGCTTGGTGCCTACACGAAACTCTACGCCGACCGATTCGCGGCCGATGGCGTGCGGATGAACAGCGTGCTCCCGGGGTTCGCCGACAGTTACGAAGTCGGCGACGAGACACGCGAGCGAATTCCGATGGGCCGACCCGCCGCCGTCGAAGAAATCGCCGACACTGTCGCGTTTCTCGTCTCCGACGAGTCGAGTTACATAACCGGCCAGAACATCCGCGTCGACGGTGGTCTGACGCGACACGTCTGAAGACGAGGGTCCGATTTTTCTGGGTGACTGCGGTGCCGTCTCACGCTGCCCGTGAGAATCCCGTCTGGTCCGCTCGCTTCGCTCACTCTCCCGACGACGTTCCACTCGCTTTCGTCTGCGGGCGACCTGTAAGTCGCCCGCATGGCCAGTGAGACGGCAATGCCGTCTCACGCTGCTCGTGGCACTCCCGTCGGACGAACGCCGGTAAACGATTAAGTCCCCGGCGCGTGGTACTCTACTCGATGAGGGAGGACCCCGAAGAGGGGATGCTGTCGTGGGACGAGACGGTCTTCCGCGACGAACACGTCTTCGAGATAGACCACGTCCCGGAGACGTTCGACCACCGCGAGAGCCAACTTCGGAGCCTGAAGTACGCGCTTCGCCCCGCAGTTCGCGGTTCTCGCCCCCTGAACACGATGGTTCGTGGTCCACCGGGCACGGGCAAGACCACTGCCGTACAGAAACTCTTCGGCGAGTTGGGCACGCAGTCCGGCGTCCGAACCGTCCGCGTGAACTGTCAGGTCGATTCGACCCGCTACGCCGTGTTCTCGCGCGTCTTCGAGCACATCTTCGAGTACGAACCCCCGTCGTCGGGCATCTCGTTCAAGAAGTTGTTCGGACAGATTACGGACCGACTGGTCGAAGACGACGAGGTGCTCGTCGTCGCGTTGGACGACGTGAACTACCTGTTCTACGAGAACGAGGCGTCCGACACGCTCTACTCGCTGCTTCGCGCCCACGAGGCACACTCCGGGGCGCGCATCGGCGTCATCATCATCTCGTCGGACCTCTCGCTCGACGTCATCGACGAACTCGACGGACGCGTCCAGAGCGTCTTCCGGCCCGAAGAGGTGTTCTTCCCCCGCTACGACGTGAACGAAATCGTCGACATCCTCCGCGGACGAAGCAAGCGCGGGTTCCACGAGGACGTCATCGGCGACCCGGAACTCGACCGGGTGGCCGAACTCACCGCCGAGAGCGGTGACCTGCGTGTCGGTATCGACTTACTCCGTCGTGCCGGCCTCCACGCCGAGATGCGTGCGTCGCGGACGGTGGACATGGAAGACGTGGACGCGGCCTACGACAAGTCGAAGTACGTCCACCTCTCGCGGTGTCTCCGTGGCCTGTCGGACCCCGAACGCGAACTCGTCCGGGTCGTCGCCGAGTTCGACGGCGAACGCGCCGGCGCGGTGTTCGAGGCGTTCAACGAGGAGACCGGACTGGGGTACACGCGCTACTCCGAACTCGTGAACAAACTCGACCAACTCGGCGTCATCGAAGCGCGGTACACCGAAATCGAAGGCCGCGGACGAACGCGGTCTATCTCGCTCGCCTACGACGCCGACGCGGTTTTAGACCGCCTCTGACCGGGAGGCTGGACGCACGCCTCCCGTCCCGTTTCAGGTTCATTTTTACTCGCTGCCCGAGTCGCCAGAGACATGAAGACGACTGGCGGAACCGACGACCAGAAGCGCCGCGCCGCGGAAGCGGCGGTCGAAGCAGTCGAAGACGGCATGGTCGTCGGCCTCGGAACCGGCAGCACCACAGCCTTCGCCATCCGCGCCATCGGTGACCTCGTCGCCGACGGCGTGGACGTTCGAGGTGTTCCGACCTCGTTCGCGTCCCGTGAACTCGCCCGCGAGTGCGACATCCCGCTCGTCGACCTCGACGACGTCGACGGCATCGACGTCGCAATCGACGGGGCCGACCAGGTCGCAGGCGACGCACTCGTGAAAGGAGGCGGGGCGGCCCACGCTCGTGAGAAAGTCGTCGACGCCTTCGCCGACCGGTTCCTC
>NZ_LOPV01000100.1 GCF_001469865.1 Haloferax profundi | reverse complement strand
GTCGCCGACCCGTCGAAGACGGCAGACGTGCTCTCGCACCCCGTGCCGGTCGAAGTCCTTCCCAACGCCCGGACGACCGTCGCTGCGGCCGTTTCAGACCTCGGTGGCGACCCGACGCTCCGACGTGCCGAACGAAAAGATGGCCCCGTCGTCACCGACAACGGGAACCTCGTCCTCGACTGTGACTTCGGCGAAGTGGCCGACCCTGCGGACCTCGCGGCGTCGCTGTCTGCACTCCCCGGTGCGGTCGAACACGGCATCTTCGCCGGTCTGGCCGACGTGGTCTACGTCGGAACCGACGACGGCGTGGATGTCACTGAACTGTGAGCGACTAGTTCTGACACACGTCTCACACCCTCGACTGCGCTGTCGCTCGCGGGGTTGCGATAAAAGAAAGTAGTAGTAGTAGTTTAGACCGGTTTACAGGTCGCGGGGCTGGACCGTCTTACGGTCGTTCTGCTCAGCACGGCGTGCAGCGTCTTCGAGAAGCTCCTTGACTTCCTCGTCGAGGGCGTCGTAGAAGTCCGAGGCCACGTTCTTGTCCTGAAGCGCTTCCTTGACGGCTGCCTTAACAATGAGGTCTGCCATACAGAATGTTGTACCGAACCACCATTAATAAAATTTCCTATATTGGTCGTTAATACCGCCGGATTTGGGGGTTATGGCGCTTCTATAACGACGGATTTCGGAGGAACAATGTCCACTTATATATGCTTTCTCCCTCTGAGTCGAGAACGACGGGTATGAGTACGTCTCGGGCGAACGTGCGGCCATGCGCGACATTCTGGAGGCCGTCGCGGACGGGTCACTCTCGCCCGCGGAGGCCGAAGCACGACTCGCGGGGTACGCGACGACCGGTGCCGGACGGTTCGACGCCGCACGGGAGACGCGCCGAGGGGTCCCAGAGGCCATCCTCGCTGAGGGAAAGACACCCGACGAAACCGCGACGATAGCCGTCGCGGCCGTCGAGACGAGCGGTCGAGCGCTCGTCACACGGGCCAGCGCCGACCACGCAGAGGCCGTCGCAGATGCGCTCCCCGACTGCACTATCGACCGCGACGCACGAGCGAAGACCGTCGTCGCGTGCGATTCGTCGTTCGAACGGCCTGACCTCGACGCGACGGTGGGTATCGTCACCGGCGGAACGTCGGACGCGGAGGCCGCAGGCGAGGCGTCTGTCGTCCTCCGTGAGATGGGTGTCTCCGTCGAACGAGTCGAAGACGTTGGTGTCGCCCACCTCGGCCGTGTCCTCGACCACCTCGACTTGCTCCGTGAGGTCGACGTCCTCGTCGTCGCTGCCGGGCGTGAAGGCGCGTTGCCCACCGTCACTGCCGGACTGGTCGACACGCCCGTCATCGGGTTACCCGTCTCCACTGGGTACGGACACGGTGGCGACGGCGAAGCGGCATTGCTCGGGATGGTCCAGTCGTGTACTGTCCTCTCCGTCGTGAACATCGACGCTGGCTACATCGCGGGGGCACAAGCGGGCCTCGTCGCTCGTGCAATCTCCGACGCACGGCAGTCTGAATAGCTGGTTGTCCAGCTTCCCTGCCGTCTCCGTCTGACTATATTTATCTCTACTGGCCGGGCGTTGACGCCTGTCCATTTTCCTCCCTCGAAATCGACCATCTACGCGTACGCACGCACACGCGCGAAGGCCTCATATGGTTCGCACCCGGTATACAACATACCGGCTTGGTGGCTGCCGGATTCAGACAATGCCAGTATGTGACCATTGCGGGTCACACGTCTCTGAGCGCTTCGCCCGCGTGTTCGCCGACAAGAACGGTCAAGTTCTCGCTTGCCCGAACTGCTCGGCGAACGCCGGTATCGCGGAAGTCGCTCGGCAGCGTGCCCGCACTGCATGACCACTGAAGCGAACAAAGACCACCACGCGAAGCCAACACTCGGTGCACGAGGCCGGGCGGTGGGTTCATACCCTCGCCCCTGAACCATTCTCTCGTGCACTTCGTCTACGTCCTCCAGTGTAACGACGAGTCGTTGTACACCGGCTACACCACCGACGTCGAGCGCCGCGTCGCCGAACACAACGCGGGCGACGGCGCGAAGTACACGCGCGGTCGGACCCCCGTCGAACTCGTCCACGTCGAGGAGTTCGACTCGAAGTCGGCGGCGATGTCACGCGAGTACGAGATTAAGCAACTCAGACGACAGCAGAAACTGTCACTCGTCGAGTCGTGACGACGGTTCCACCCGAGCAGGGTTACCGACTTGTCGACCCGTAACGTAGTTTTTTGGCTCGGCGTGCAGACGTGCGCGTATGGACGAAATCTCCTTCGGGACCGATGGGTGGCGCGCCACGCTCGACACGTTCACCGACGAACGCGTCCGCATCGTCGGCCAAGCGGTCGCAGACTATCTCAAAGAAGAGGGCTACACCGACCCCGTCTTCGTCGGATACGACGCCCGCGAAACGTCGCCCGGATTCGCCGAGTCGCTCGCGGAAGTCGTCGCCGGCAACGGCTTCGACGTACTTCTTCCAGAACGTGACTGCCCGACGCCGCTCGTCGCGTACGCCATCGCGGACCGCGGACTCTCGGGTGCGCTCATGGTCACTGCCTCGCACAACCCGCCGGAGTACAACGGCGTGAAGTTCATCCCCTCTGACGGGGCGCCTGCCCTCCCCGAAGTGACAGACGCCGTCGCCGCGTACCTCGCCGAACCCGACCTCTTGCCGGAGTCCGAACGCGGGACGGTCGAACGCGTCGATATCGTCTCGCCGCACGCCGACCACGCGCTAGACCTCGTCGGCGACGACCTCTCCGGGTTGACCGTCGTCTACGACGCCATGCACGGTAGCGGTCGCGGCGTCACCGACGCCTTGCTCGAATCGGCCGGCGCGGACGTAGTTCGCCTCCGCTGCGAGCGGGACCCCGAGTTCGGTGGGTCCTCACCGGAACCGTCGCCCGAGAACCTCGACGAACTCGCCGACGCCATGATAGATATCGGCGCCGACCTCGGGGTCGCAAACGACGGTGACGCCGACCGTCTCGCCATCGCCACGCCCAAACGCGGCGTCCTCGACGAGAATCTCTTCTTCGCCGCCATCTACGACTACCTGCTCGAATCGGACTCCGGCCCGGCCATCCGCACCGTCTCGACTACCTTCCTCATCGACCGCATCGCCGAGGCACACGGCGAGGACGTCTTCGAGACGGCAGTCGGGTTCAAGTGGGTCGCCGACGCGATGCGCGAACACGACGCGCTCATGGGCGGCGAAGAGTCTGGTGGTTTTTCCATCCGCGGTCACGTCCGCGAGAAAGACGGTGTGTTGATGGGGCTCCTCGCCGCCGCTGCCGCCGCCGAAGAAGACTTCGACGCTCGTCTCGACCGTATCGAAGACGAATACGGCGAAATCGTCGCCGACAAGATTAGCATCGACTGTCCGGACGCCGAGAAAGACCGCGTCATCGACGAACTCGACGACGAACTCCCCGAGACGGTCGCTGGCCGCGACATCGCGAAAGTCGTCACGCTCGACGGGTTCAAACTGCTCTTGGACGATGGCTCGTGGCTTCTCGTCCGCCCGTCCGGCACGGAACCGAAGATGCGCGTCTACGCGGAAGCGGGAAGTGAAGATGCGGTCTCTGCGCTCCTCGACGCAGGCCGCGAACTCGTCGAACCGCTCGTCTAAGACTCCCAGTCTTCTTCTTCGCTCGCAGCCGGTCGAACGATACCTCGGTACGCCGGCGTGAACAACGGGAGCGTCTCGGCGTGGTCCGTCAACGTAATCGTCTCGCCGTTCGACTCCACGAGGTTCGCCGCCTCGAGTTTCGGCAGGTGGACGTGGACGATACCCGTCTCTGCCTGTTCGACGATTTGGATGTCGACCTGATTCGCAGGACGGTCGGTCGTCCGAACTGCGAGTGCGATAGCGAGTTCCCACACCGGTACCGGTTGGGTCCTGTCGTGCAGATACTCGAGGACGTACCGGCGCGACGGGTCCGCGAGCGCGTCGAACACCCGATTCCAGTCGGTGAGGATTCTGTCGCCGCGTTCTCGGTTTGCCATGGCCTCGGCTCTGTAAGCATAACAGGCGTGGCGATATACCTATGTCGGTTGTTAGCGATGCCCACGACGGTCGGCGCGAACACCGCGGAACCGGTCGTCGGCTTGCTGGTCGGATATCGGTTCGATGGTGAATCCGAGCGACTCGTAGAAGGGGCGGACACGGGCGTCGAAGTCGGCAGTGAGGCGCCCCCGGCGGTCCAGAGCGGCCTCGACGAGTGCGGTTCCGACGCCCCCGTTCCGCCGACTCGGCGAGACGGCAACCGCGTCGATGTAGTCGTCGTCGAGGACGAGTGCACCGACGACACGACCCGACGCGTCGGCGACGAGGCAGTCACCGGCTTCGAGTCGCTCACGGACCTCGCTGGCGGCCACGTCGAGCAGACCCGCGTCGAGGACGCGCATGACTGCGACCAACTCGTCGGGCGAACCCTCACGAACGACGATATCGCTCATCGTCGGCGATGCGGTGCGGAGAGAGATAGGTCCGGCGGAGTGTTGGGCTGACAGATGGCGCGCTTACGCGGCCAGACGGTCGATGCGCCGCAACAGGTCGTCGAGTTTCGGGCGGTCGGCCGGGTTGGAACCGCGGTGGGTATAGACGACTTCGGGGTCGTCACGGAGGTCCACGAGGACGGCCTCGGGCATCCGACCGACCATGTCGTGGAGTTTGCCGAGCGCTCCGAATCGCGTCGGCTGGTCGAACTCGTCGCCGACTTCGGCACCGGGGTCGGCGAGGAGCGGAAACGGCAGGTCGTAGCTTCGCTGCCATTTCTCGGCACGCTCCGGTGGGTCGGGAAGGACGGAGACGACTTCGGCATCGCGCGCTTCGAACTCGTCGTAGCGTCGCTTCACCGACTGCACCTGCCGGCGACAGACTTTGCAGTAGTAGTCTCGCTGGAGTAACAAGAGCAGGAAGTCGGCGTCGAGGGTGGCCGGCGAGAGCGTCTCGGGACCGGCGGCGACGTTAGGCAGTTCGAAGTCGAGGGAGTTCGTGTTGGCAGACACGTTCAGGGAATCGAGGACGTCGACTATAACCGTCCTGCGGGAGTGCGGTTTCGCTACCAAACACCGAAAGCCGCCGTGAAGACCGGACTGCCGGCAGCGGTGTTCTGCCAGTCAGGCACGTCCGCCTTTGATGAGGCGGAGTACCTGCACCTGTTCGACTTCGACCGGTTGGTCTTCGGGAACGGGGCGACCGTCGACGAGGACGGACACCTCGTGGGGACTGAGGCCCACTGCCTTCACGAGGTCCGCGTAGGTTCCATCGTCGTCCACGGTGACCGCTTGGGTCTCCTCGCCGACGACTTCGACGGTTACGTCCATGCTCTGGCGTGGGGCGGGAGTCGGTTTCAGTCCGTCGGCTTTGGTCGCGTCGAACTCACCACCGTCACCGTCTCGGACGCTTTATGTGCGCGGCCACCTGTGAAGTGGATATGAGCGAGGCCGCGGAGTCGGGCGACACCCCGGCGGGTCGCGAAATCTGGATCGAGAAGTACCGACCGCAGACCCTCGACGACGTCTACGGACAAGAAGAAATCGTCGAGCGACTGCGCAGTTACATCGAGCGTGACGACCTGCCGCACCTGCTCTTTGCGGGGCCGGCGGGCGTCGGGAAGACGACTTCCGCGACGGCCATCGCCCGTGCAATCTACGGCGACGACTGGCGCGGCAACTTCCTCGAACTCAACGCCTCGGACCAGCGCGGTATCGACGTGGTTCGCGACCGAATCAAGAACTTCGCTCGGTCGTCGTTCGGTGGCCACGACTACCGCATCATCTTCCTCGACGAGGCCGACTCGCTGACCAACGACGCGCAGTCGGCGCTGCGCCGGACGATGGAGCAGTTCTCTGACAACACGCGCTTCATCCTCTCGTGTAACTACTCCTCGAAGATTATCGACCCTATCCAGTCGCGGTGTGCCGTCTTCCGTTTCTCACCACTCGGTGACGACGCCATCGCCGACCAGACTCGTGACATCGCCGCCGCCGAAGGTATCGAACTCACCGAAGATGGACTCGACGCCCTCGTCTACGCTGCCGGTGGCGACATGCGCCGTGCCATCAACTCCTTGCAGGCCGCGGCGACGACCGGCGAAGTCGTCGACGAGGAAGCCGTCTACATGATTACCTCGACGGCCCGCCCCGAAGACATCGAAGAGATGGTCCGCGCGGCCATCGACGGCGAGTTCACCACCGCCCGCAAGAAACTGGAGACGCTCATCGTCGACACCGGCATGGCCGGCGGCGACATCATCGACCAACTCCACCGGTCGGTCTGGGACTTCGACCTGGACGAACGCGCCGCCGTCCGCCTCATGGAACGCATCGGCGAGGCCGACTACCGCATCTCCGAGGGGGCGAACGAACAGGTCCAACTCGAAGCACTCCTCGCGTCGCTCGCACTCTCGCAGAACTAATCGACACGCACGTTTTATCCGACTCTGGTCCGGTCAGCCCCGGAACTCGAAGCGCGCCCCACCGGATGGGCTGGACGTCACGATAACCGACCATCCGTGTGCGTCGGCAATCGACTCGACGATTGCGAGGCCGTAGCCGATACCGTCGCCGCCGGTCGTTTCACCGGGTTCGAACACGTCGTCGCGGCGGTCCGGTTCGATGCCCAACCCGTCGTCTTGGACGAAAAAGCCGCCGTCTACACCACCGACCTCGACGTGAACTGACTCCGTGCCGTGGTCGTCGTCAGACGAGGTCTGACTGCCTGTCGAACCGTGTTCGACGGCGTTCCGAAACAGGTTGGCGAGTAACTCGCCGAGTCTATCTTCGTCGGCGTCCAACACCACGTTCTCTGGCGTCTCCAGCGTCGCATCGGCAGTTTCGGACGTCATCCACGCCCGGTTGGCGACGGTTCCGAGGTCGACGGGCGTCGTCTCGTCGACGAGTTGCCCGCGCCGAGCGAGCGAGAGCAGGTCGTCGACGAGTGTCTCCATCTGGTCGAGTGCGTCTTCTGCCGTGTCGAACCGCTCGTCTGCACCGGTCTCACGCGCGAGTTCGAGGTTTCCACGAGCGACGCTCAGTGGATTTCGAAGGTCGTGGCTCACGATGTTCGTGAACTCTTCGAGACGTTCGTTCTGCCGCTCTAACTCGTCTTCACGCGCCTTCCGCTCGGTGATGTCCGTGTAGATAGCGTACCCCGACCCGCGTTCTTCGCCGGGGGAAAGCGGGACCACGTTCAAGATGAACTCACGGACACCGTCGTCCGTTCGACGGCGTACCTCACCGCGGTAACTCTCTCCTGTCGCGACGAGTAGTTCTGGGATACCTGCGAAATCGGTGGTTTCGTCGTCGCCGCCGTCATCGTCGCTCTCTGGTGGGACGACGCGGCCGAGAAGGTCGGTTCCGACCAGGGCACCCGAGTCGTAGCCGAAGATGTCCTCGAACGCTCTGTTCACGCCGAGGACCGTGACGGCACCGTCTTCGACGTCGTATGCGACGGCGGCGTCAGAGACGTGTGCGAAGAGGGCGCTGGACCGGTCGCGTTCCTCGCGGAGATTCGTCTCCGCCGCGATTCGGTCGGCGGTGACGGCGACGTGTGCCATGAGCAGTTCGGTCAACTCCACGTCTGTCTGGTCGAACGCGTCCGGGACGTACGACGCGGCCTGAAACACGGCGATGTCGTCGATTGGAACGCTCAGTCCCGAGCGATACGTTCGCTTGACCGGTTTCGCGTCGGCGTCGCTGGCGATGTCAGAGACGAGTTGTGTCTCGCCGGTTCGGTACGTCTTCGCGGCGGTTCCGCCATCTTCGACGGAGACGCGTTCGGCCCCGTCTTCGGGTGTGCCCGTCGAGATGGCCGTCGGGACGATTTCGTCGCCTTCGACGACGCCGACGTAACTCAGGTGGAAGTCGAGGATGTCGTCGGTAATCTCGACGGTTCGTTCGAACAACTCGGTGAGGCTCGTCGTCGCGGCCAACTCGGTGGCACCGTGGTGGAGTCGCTCGATTTGTTCGCGACTGTGCCGCATCGCGGCCTCGGTTTCGATGCGCGCTCGGGTCTCCGAGACGTACGAGACGAGGAGTTCGGCCAATCTGAGGTCGGTCTCGTCGTAGGCACCGACCTCGTTCGAGAGTGCCTGAAAGACACCTTCGTTCCCCATCGGGACGCTCACCACTGACCGATACGCCGGGTCGTCGGGTTCGGCCTGCGGATGGTCGCGGACGTCGTCGACGAGGGAGGACTGTTGCGTCTGGTAGGTTTGGCCGAGAATTCCCGTGTCGGTCGGAATCGGACCTGTCCCCTCCAAGTCGCGTTCGTTCCCCCTGATGTAGAACCCGTCGCCCTCGTGGACGATGAACGACGAATTGTCGAATTCGAGGATGTGTTTCGCGAGGCCGATGGCTCGGTCGTACAACTCGTCGACTGTCTCTGCGGTGATGAGGTTCGTCGTCCCTTCGTAGAGTCGTTTGAGGCGGTCCCGTTCGGGGTGTGAGTCGTCTGCGTGCTGGGAAAGAACCCACCGAATCTGTGCTTCGAGTGCCTCTGGGTCGTCGCGTGGCACGTAGGCGTCGAACCGCTCCGGTGAGACGACGTCTGCTGGGTCTTCGTCGGTGAACAGGATGGTTGGTACGCGAGCGGGGACGGCCGTCGCCGAGTCGGAGACGACGAGGCAGGCGGGGTCACTCGGCGTCGAGTCGTCGCTCGCCGACGCGACAGTAACCTCCGTACCGAGGTCAATGTCGCAGTCGAAATCGACATCCACGACGACTGTGAGCTCCGTCGCGTACACGGTTTTCTACCGTTTTGACGAGTACGAGAAATATAACCGTTGCGGCATGTTCTCTCCCCACAAGAATTGACAGTATCGACTCGTTCTCCGTCACTCAGTTGAGCGACCAGAACCCGTAGTTGAGTGCTGTCGCGAACGATACCCACGCGAGGTACGGGACGAGGAGTGCGGCGGCACGCCAGTCCACGATGGCGAACTCACGCATCGTCGCGAGGATT
>NZ_LOPV01000099.1 GCF_001469865.1 Haloferax profundi | reverse complement strand
GACGATGACGACGAGGCCCGCCGCCGGCGACTGGAGGCCGAAGAAGGCGGCTGACCACGCGACGTTGACGACGAGGTGTCCACCGAAGACGGCGAGTGCGCGGCGACTTCGTGGGTGGCCACTCCGCGAGACGAGGAACGCCGCGACGCCCATCAGTGTAAAGAGGGTTATCCAGACGGGGCCGAACAGCCAGTTCGGCGGTGCGAACCACGGGCGGGTGAGCGTCGCGTACCACGAGTCGAGCGAGGTGACGGTGAACACACTCCCGACGGCCCCCGCGAGTTGCGCGAGGACGACCCACGCGAGGAGTTCGACGGCGGGTCGTCTGCGGACCGAGGCGAGTTCCATACTCTCCGTTGGTCACGGAGGGAAATGAACGACACGGCCCGTGCAGACAGTATTGCCCGGAATCGGGCGTCTGCGGCTATTTCCCGGAACTGTTTTACCCGACGGTAGACCAGACTTTGGCAATGAGTGAACTCGAAGAGGAGTACCGCCTCGATTATTTCGAGGAGGAGGGCTTCTACCGGAAGCAGTGCCCCGTGACGGGCGTGTACTTCTGGACACGAGACCCAGACCGAGAGACGTGTGGCGAACCCCCGGCGGACGACTACACGTTCATCGACAACCCTGGATTCGACGAGGAGTACACCCTCGAAGAGATGCGAGAGAAGTTCCTCTCGTTCTTCGAAGACCAGGACCACGAGCGAATCGACCCCTATCCGGTCGCTGCGAACCGCTGGCGTGACGACGTACTCTTGACGCAGGCGTCTATCTACGACTTCCAACCGCTCGTCACGTCCGGCGAGACGCCGCCGCCGGCGAACCCACTGACTATCTCTCAGCCCTGTATCCGTATGCAGGACATCGACAACGTGGGTAAGACCGGACGCCACACCATGGCGTTCGAGATGATGGCGCACCACGCGTTCAACGCACGCGAAGAAGCGGGCGACACGTACGCCTACGAGGGCGAAGTCTACTGGAAGGACGAAACTGTCCGTCTCTGCGACGAGTTCTTCGAGTCCCTCGGTGCCGATATCTCCGAAATCACCTACATCGAAGACCCGTGGGTCGGCGGCGGCAACGCCGGACCTGCTTTCGAAGTTCTCTACCGCGGTGCGGAACTCGCCACCCTCGTCTTCATGTCGATGAAGCAGGACCCCGAAGGCGAGTACCACCTCAAAGACGGGAACAACTACTCGCCGATGGACACGTACATCGTCGACACGGGCTACGGCCTCGAACGGTGGACGTGGGTCTCGCAGGGAACGCCGACGGTCTACGAGGCTGTCTACCCTGACATGATAGACTTCCTCAAGGAGAACGTCGGTATCGAACACTCCGAGGAAGAAGAGGAACTCATCCACCGCGCGGCGAAACTCTCCGGGCACCTCGACATCGACGAAATCGACGACCTGGCCACTGCGCGCGCCGAAGTCGCCGGCGAACTCGACGTGGACGCCGACGAGTTGACCGACCTGCTCCGTCCCCTCGAAGACATCTACGCCATCGCCGACCACTGCCGGACGCTCGCGTACATGTTCGGCGACGGTATCGTCCCCTCGAACGTCGGGACGGGCTACCTCGCCCGCATGGTGCTTCGCCGCACCAAGCGCCTCGTCGACAACCTCGGCGTGGACGCGCCCCTCGACGAACTCGTGGACATGCAGGCCGAACGTCTCGACTACCAGAACCGCGACACCATCCGCGACATCGTCCGCAGCGAAGAGCGTAAGTACAGAAAGACGCTCGAACGCGGGTCCCGTCGGGTCCAGCAACTCGCCGACGAGTACGCCGACAAGGGCGAACCCATCCCCGTCGACGAACTCATCGAACTGTACGACTCTCACGGCATCCAACCCGACATGGTGCAGGAGATTGCCGAAGAGCGCGGTGCGACGGTCGACATCCCCGACGACTTCTACTCGCTGGTCGCGGACCGCCACGAGCAGGTCGACGGCGAGACGGTCACGTCCGAACAGGACGAGCGTCTCGGCGACCTGCCCGCGACGGACAAACTCTACTACGACGACCAAGAGCGCACCGAGTTCGAAGCCGTCGTCCTCGACGTGTTCGAGCGCGAAGAGGGGTACGACGTGGTCCTCGACCAGACGATGTTCTACCCCGAAGGCGGTGGGCAACCTGCCGACCACGGGTCGCTCGCGACGGACGACAAGACGGTCGAAGTGACCGACGTGCAGATAGAAGGCGACGTGGTGCTCCACCGCACCGACGACGACCCGGGCAAAGGCGAGTTCGTCCGCGGTCAACTCGACGTGGAGCGTCGTCGCCGCCTCATGCGACACCACACGGCGACGCACGTCATCGGCCACGCCATCCGGACGGTCCTCGGCGACCACATCCGGCAGGCCGGTGCCTCGAAAGGCGTCGACCGCTCGCGCCTCGACGTGACGCACTACGAGCGTATCACCCGCGAGGAGGTCAAGCAAATCGAGCGTGTCGCCAACGAACTCGTGATGCGCAACATCCCGGTCAAACAGGAGTGGCCCGACCGGAACGACGCCGAGAACAAGTACGGATTCGACCTCTATCAGGGTGGCATCCCACCGGGTGAGAAGATTCGCCTCATCCACGTCGGCAGCGACGTGCAGGCGTGTGGTGGGACACACGTCAAGCGCACCGGTGACATTGGCGCCATCAAGGTGCTGAACACCGAACCAGTCCAAGACGGTGTCGAACGCGTCGTCTTCGCTGCCGGCGACGCAGCCATCGAGGCCACCCAGCGCACCGAAGATTCGCTCTACGACGCCGCCGAGGTTCTGGACGTGAACCCCGAAGACGTGCCCGAGACGGCCGAGCGCTTCTTCACCGAGTGGAAGGCGCGTGGCAAGACTATCGACCGTCTGAAGACCGAACTGGCCGAGGCGCGTGCCGCCGCGGGTGCCGACGAAATCGACATCGACGGTACGCCCGCCGTGATTCAGCGTCTCGACAGTGACGCGGACGAACTCCGCGCGACGGCCAACGCCCTCGTCGAAGAAGGGAAAGTCGCCGTCCTCGGGTCCGCCGCCGGTGGGTCCGCGCAGTTCGTCGTCGGTGTGCCGGACGACGTCGGCATCAACGCCGGACAGGTCGTCGGCCAACTCGCCCAGAAGGTGGGCGGCGGCGGTGGCGGTCCGGCCGACTTCGCACAGGGTGGTGGGCCCGACGTGGACGCCCTCGACGACGCCCTCGACGAGGCCGAAGACGTCCTCAAGACCGTTCTCAACGCCTAACTCGGCGCGTCCGATACGGTCTCTCTCTCTCTCACCATCTCCATTGTTCGGCTGCGACGAACTGTCCGCTCCAGCTGTTACTTTGCTTCGACGTTCCGAATCTCACACTCCGAAATTTCCAGACAGATACTTCTCTCCCTCACTTTGTTGGACATTCGAGAAATCGATTTTGATAACGAGTGGATAGCTCTAAGTGTTGTACGTGTGCTACGTACAGTGATGGAATCAGGGGTGATGCGACCTGGCGCGGAGTCCGCGCGTTCGGTGCTGGTCCTCGACAGTGACGTCGAGACACCGCCGTTGGGGCTCGCGAGCATCCGGGAACTCCCCGTCCTCGCGCTGGATTTCTCACCCCGTAGCACGGGCGACCCGGACCACTGGGAGCGTCGTCTCGGCGTTCGCCCGACGGAACTCGTCGTCGTCACGTCGGAGACGCGGGACCCAGACGCCGTCGGTGCAGACACCGTCGAACAGGTCACGTCACCGTCGGACCTCACGGGCCTCGGAATGCTCGCGACGAAGCACCTCGGCCGGTGGGACGACAGTGCGGACGGGCCGACACCACTGGTGGTTCTCGACTCGCTGACGATTCTCTTCCAGTACGCCGACTTGCAGGCGATATTCCGGTTCTTGCACGCGCTGACCACCCGACTCGCCAACTCGAACGCTCACGGCGTGTTCTTCCTCGACCCGATGACGCAAGACGACAAGACCGTCCACACCCTCGCGTCGCTGTTCGACGCAGTCGCTGAGCGAACCGACAACGGCGAGTGGGACGTTCGCGTCAGGTAAGCGTCGTCGCTCGCGGCGACCGCTCGAACGGCACGGTGACGACACCGTGTCACCCCCACAGACGACACCGAGACGGGCACGCCTAAGTTCGTCCCCGGCCGACCTGCGGGTATGCCTACCGCGACGACGAACGGTGTCGAACTCTACTACGACGCTGACGGTGACGGTGAGACAGTCGTCTTCGTCGGCGACGCGGGATACGGCGCGTGGCAGTGGGGGTGGCAACACGCTGCGGTCGCAGGACCGTACGAGAGCCTCGTGATGGACCTCCGTGGAACCGGCCGTTCGGACGCACCGACAGGCCCGTACTCGGTCGAGACGCTCGTCTCCGACCTCGAAGCAGTCCTCGCAGACGCCGGAGCCAGGAAGGCCCACGTCGTCGGCCTCGGCCTCGGCGGCATGGTCGGACTCGAGGCCGCTCGGACCACCGCTCGCGTTCGGAGTCTCACCCTCGTCGGAACTGCCGCGGCGGGTGCCGATATCGACGCAGACCCGCTGTACGGCGCCCCCCACGACCCGACGGCACTCCGCGAGTCCCTCACACCGGCACTCTCCGACGAGTTCCGCGCTGAACAACCAGATGTCGTGGACCAAATCGTCGAGTGGCGCGGGATGGAAGACGCGGCCCCCGACGCGTGGGCGGCACAAAATGCCGCCATCGCCGACTTCGACGCTGGACCGCTCTACGAGGTGACGGTGCCGACGCTCGTCCTCCACGGGAGCGACGACCCGATTTGGCCGGTCGACGGTGGGCGCGAACTCGCCGACGGACTTCCCAAGGGGACGTTCGAGTCGTTCGACGGAGCGAGACATCTGGTCACCGTCGAGCGGTCACGACTCGTCAACGACGCGGTGGTCGAATTCTTGGAATCGCTGGACGACTGACCACACTGGCGAGACACGCTGTTCGGCACTTTCGTCTCTGTCACGGGCGGCGGCAGATGCCGTCCCGGACGCAACTTCTTTCCGGTCGCACCGACTGTCTCACTCCAATGAGCAGACCTCGATTTGCCTTTCTGGACGCGTCACACGGCGACGAGAACACGCGCCGGAACTTCAGACGTGAACTGGACGCCGACCTCGTGGAGTTCGACGTAACCGAGGGACACCTCCCCGACCACTTCGACTACGACGGCGTCGTCGTCACCGGGTCGTCGTCGTCGGTCTACTGGGACGACGAGTGGATACAGAACCTCCTCGCGTACGTCGCCGAGGCGGACGCCCGAGATATCCCGCTCCTCGGTATCTGTTTCGGACACCAGGTCGTTGCGGCGGCCCTCGGTGGAACGGTCGAAGATATGGGTGACTTCGAACTGGGATACAGCGAAATCCAGCGAACGACCGACGACGACGCCGACGACCTGTTGGCCGGCATCGACGACCGATTCACCGTCTTCACGTCCCACGGCGACGTCGTGTCCGACCTTCCGACGGGTGCGGAACTCCTCGCGGAGAACGAGTTCGGCGTCCACGCGTTCCGCCGCACCCACGCGTTCGGCGTGCAGTTCCACCCCGAGTACGACACGACGACGGCCGAGGAAATCGCACGCTCGAAAGACTTCCTCCCGGACGAGCAGATTCAGACCGTCCTCGACGGCATCACCCCCGAAAACTACGACGCCGCCTGTGAGGCCAAGCGTCTGTTCGACAACTTCGTCGCGTACGTGAACGCGGTTCGAGCCAACTCTGTCGGGTCTGCGGCCTGAGTCGTTCGTCTCTCTGTTCTTTCGACTGCCACTTCGGGAGGGCTAAAGACTGACCTATTGGGGTGGCTTGACCGCCTCTATGGTCGCCGAGACGACGTACTCGCTCACGTCGCGTTCGTCGTCCCACTCGCTGATGAACTGCTCACTCTCTTCTTTCGATTCGATTCGAGCCTGCTCGAATCCAGCCTTCGAGAGCATTCGCTCTAGTTCGGCTATCGGCGATGCACCGGCGACACAGGACGCCACGGACTCCACGTCGTCGTGGACGGCCGTCGGCAATTCGGCTGTCAAGACGACGTCCGAGATTGCGAGTCGCCCACCGGGACGAAGCACGCGATAGGATTCGTGGAACACCTGCTGCTTGGACGGAGAGAGGTTGACCACGCAGTTCGAGATGATGACGTCGACTGTCTCGTCGGCGACTGGGAGGTGTTCGATTTCACCGAGACGGAACTCCACGTTCGTCGCATCGTTCTTGTCGACGTTTTCGCGGGCCTTCTCGACCATCTCGGGTGTCATGTCGACACCGATGACGTGGCCATCGTCTCCGACCTCCTGTGCGGCGAGGAAGCAGTCGAAACCCGCACCTGACCCGAGGTCCAGGACTGTTTCGCCGTGTCGTAGTGACGCAATCGCAGTCGGGTTTCCACAGCCGAGCCCCAGATTGGCCCCCTCCGCGACGGCATTCGATTCGTCCTCGGAGTAGCCGAGCAGGCTGTTCAGGTCGTCGTCGGGTGTCGTTTCCGTACTGCCACAACAACTCGACGATTCGTCTGTCTCGTCACAGCAACCCGACGATTCGCGTGCGATTCGGGCGTACCGTCGGCGGACGGCCCGTCGCTGTTCGTCGGGTGCCAGTCCACCAGTCGCCGCGTCGTCCGACGTGGTCTGGTCACTCATCGGACGCACCCCGCGTCTGGTCGAGCGTGTTCAGCAGGGCCGTTGCTCGCGGAGTCGGTGTGTAGTATCGCCACCTGCCCTCTTTTCGTCGTGACACGAGTCCGGCACCGTAGAGGCGTGAGAGCGCCTGACTGACGGCACTCTGGCTGACGCCGAGTGCGGGTTCGAGTTCACAGACGCACACGCCGTCCGCTGCTTCGGCAATCAGTTTGAGTGCTTCGTACCGCGTGTCGTTGCCGAGTGCGGCGAGGACCTGGACGTCGGACGCGAGTTCTGACTCGCTCAGCGAGTGCGAGGCGGCACAGCACGTTCCGTCAGAGGGGGTACTCTCGTCTTCAGCGGTGGGCGCTGGTTGGCGATTCATATTAGACATTGCTAATATTAGAATATGCTAATATAATGGTTTCGCAGCGAGCGAGTCGATTCGACAGTCGTGTCACCACGCCCCACGGGAGCGAATCGCTTTTCACGACCCCAGTCGGACCGTCTATCATGCTCGATTATCTGGAATTAGAAGACGACCTGACCGGGGAAGAGAAACTCGTCCGCGACGAGGCCCGCAGGTTCGTCGAAGAGAAGGTCAAGCCGGATATCGGCGACCACTTCGAACAGGGGACGTTCCCGACGGACCTCATCCCGGAGATGGGCGAACTCGGCTTCTACGCGCCTAACCTCGACGGCCACGGCCTTCCGGGCCTCGGTGAGCGAGCGTACGGCCTCTTGATGCAGGAACTCGAAGCGGGCGACTCGGGGCTCCGGTCGATGGCGAGTGTGCAGGGGTCGCTCGTCATCTATCCGATTCACGCCTTCGGCTCCGAGGAACAGAAAGAGCGATGGCTCCCGGCACTCGGAAACGGTGAGGCAGTCGGCTGTTTCGGCCTGACCGAACCGCAACACGGGTCGAACCCAGCGGGCATGGAGACGCGCGCCGAGAAAGATGCAGACGGCTACGTCCTGAACGGGTCGAAGACGTGGATTACGAACTCTCCCATCGCCGACGTGGCCGTCGTCTGGGCACGCGACACCTCGGCCGGCGGGTCGCCGGTTCGCGGGTTCCTCGTCGAGACGGACCGCGACGGCGTGACGACGAACAAGATAGACGACAAACTCTCCATGCGGGCGTCGGTGACGGGCGAAATCGGCCTCGACGACGTGTGGGTGTCGGACGACGACGTGCTCCCGGGCGTCGAAGGGATGAAAGGACCCCTGTCGTGTCTCACGCAGGCTCGATTCGGTATCTCGTGGGGCGTCGTCGGTGCCGCCCGCGACGCCTTCGAGGACGCACTCCAGTACGCGAAAGACCGCGAGCAGTTCGGCGGCCCAATCGCGCGATTCCAACTCCAGCAGGGCAAGTTCGCCGAGATGGCGACCCAGATTACGAACGCCCAACTGCAAGCACACCGCCTCGCCGAACTCAAAGAGCGCGGTGACCTGCGCCACCAGCACGTGTCGATGGCGAAGCGCCACAACGTCCGCGTCGCCCGCGACGTGACGCGAACCGCGCGCGAGGTTCTCGGCGGAAACGGCATCACGACCGATTACTCGCCGATGCGCCACATGGAGAACATCGAGACTGTCTACACCTACGAGGGAACCGACGACATCCACACGCTCGTCATCGGGGCCGACCTGACGGGAATCGAAGCGTTCGAGTAACGCTCGAGAGTGAACGACTCCGCGGCTTTCGGAGTCGTGCATGGTCTGTGACAACAGTACACATACATTTATATTTGCGCACCCATAGGATAGGATAGAGGCCCCAAAATGACTACATCGGCCCAGGACCGTCCCACGGCGCTCGACCTCTCTCGTGAAGAGTCGTGGGTTGTTCACGCTGCCCTGCTCGAAGCAATCGAGCGGGCAGTCGACGCAGACGAAGACCCGAATCCAGCCCCTGGCTTGCTCGCGCGAGTCGAAGCGGGTGACGAAGACTTCGACAGCGCCGAACTCGACTATCTCGTAGATGCCCTTCGCGCGTATCGGGGAATCGCCCCGACACGAGACCAGCACTACATCTCGCACGTCCTCGACCACATCGAGGCCGCCCGAGTGTAGGCAGACCCACGGTTGGGTGTTGCTTTTCGTTCGTTTCCGAGCAGTGAGCCACGGCACCGTCTTCTGTCACTGACACAACGCGCTACGACAGTCCCGGCTTCGTCCTCCAATTTTCGTCCCCGATGCGGACGCTTTAGTACGCCAGACGGCGAACGCCTCTGCAAATGGCTATCGACCCGAACTTCGACACGAACCGCGAGAAGGTTGGCGAAGAAAAGCTGGACGAACTTCGTTCGTCGGCAAACCAAACTGCGTTTGGTGATGGGGTCGCCGTCTGGGGCCCCGTCGAACCGCCGGAGAAACTCGGCATCCACGGCACCCACGTCGCCGTCGACTACGACATCTGCCTCGCAGACGGTGCGTGCCTCGAAAACTGCCCCGTCGACGTGTTCACGTGGGTCGACACGCCCGACCACCCCGTGAGTGAGGTAAAAGTCGAACCGACGAACGAAGACCAGTGTATCGACTGTATGCTCTGTGTCGACATCTGTCCGGTGGACGCCATCGACGTGGACGCCTCCAGACAGGCCTGATACCGTCGCCAGCACCTCCCGGCAGGCCTGACACCGACTGTCGAGTTCTCTCTGCACGGGCCGATTTCTGACGCGGTGGTCCGATTTTATCCCTCTCGCCTGCGTGACTGCTGGCATGGGTCTCATCCACACCGCACTCGTCGTCTCGGACCTCGAATCGACGCTCGACTTCTACGCCGAACTCGGACTCGAACAGACGAACGAGTTCGAACTCGGCGGTGTGCAGAACGTCTACGTCGGCAGCGACGACACCGACATGGAACTCCAGTTCAAGTACGACCCCACGTCGACCGACCGAGTCGAACCCACTGGAATCGACCACGTCGCCATCGAAGTCGACGACGTCGAACGCGTCTTCGAGGAACTCCTCGACGCGGAACACCCAGACGTCGTGAAACCGCCGCAGTACATCGACCCGGCGAACGCCACCGCCGCGTTCGTGAAAGACCCCGACGGATACGTCGTCGAACTGGTCGAATTCGACGACTGAGAACGCCGCCTCGACACGCTCGAATTCGGCCTCTCGCGGTCTCACACGCAGTCTCTCGAACTACTTTGGTGGTTCGCTCCCGGCGGTTCCCCCGCCGGCGAACAGCTATTTGTTGCCAGAGCGTCAATACTGGAGTGCTATGTCTGAGGACGTAACTGCGCTGTTGAAGCGCGCCTATCAGGACGAACTCGAGACGGTGATGAACTACATGACCAACTCCATCGTCCTCGACGGCGTTCGGGCCGAGGAGATAAAGGAGTCGCTCAAGACCGACATTCAAGAGGAACTCACCCACGCCGAGCAACTCGGCAACCGCCTGAAGCAACTCGACGAACAACCGCCGGGTTCTGGAAGCTTCGAAGCGCGTCAACACGACCTGCAACCCCCGGAAGATAGTACGGACGTTCTGTCCGTCATCAACGGCGTCCTCACCGCCGAAGAAGACGCAATCGACACCTACCGCTCGCTCATCGAGGCGGCCGAAGAGGCGAACGACCCCGTCACGGAGGACCTCGCCGTGACCATCCTCGCCGACGAGGAAGCCCACCGGACCGAGTTCCGCGGGTTCAAAAAAGAGTACGAGCGCGAATAACGGGCCGTCTGAACACGCGCCGGGACTCGAATCCAGTCACGCGCCCCGAACGGCTATTTTTGACGACGCTCCCAGTCTCGAATCGGACTGGTGACGAACGGTCGAAAAGAGAGACCTGTGGTTCAGTCGGCCGACGCAGGCGTCGTCTCCGACCCGACTGCCCCGGCTTTCGTGTCGAGGGCTTCGACGATGAGTTCCGAGATGTCCACGATGTCGATGTCTTCTTCGTAGTCTCCGGTCTTGCGGCCGTCCTCGTACATCGTCGCACACATCGGACAGGCGACGACGAAGCGTTCGACGGAGGTGCCGGCCTCCGTGTCTTCGAGTGCCTCGCGGAGGCGTTCTTCGGACGGTTTCGACTCTTCTTCTTGGTCTAACCAGAGACCACCGCCGCCGCCACCACAACAGAACGACTCGTCGCGGTTGCGAGGCATCTCGGCCAGATTGACACCCGTCGCGCGGATGACCTCACGGGGTGCCTCGTACTCGCCGTTGTACCGGCCGAGGTGGCACGGGTCGTGGTAGGTGACGGTTTGCGCCGAGAGTTCAGACCCGGAGAGGCCGAGACGCCCCTCGTTGACGAGCGTCTCGACGAGCTGGGTGTAGTGGAAGACGGGGTAGTCGAACGACTCGTCCATCTCCGGGTACTCGTTCAGGAACGTGTTGTACGAGTGCGGGTCCGTACAGACGATTTTCTCGAAGTCACAGTCGGCCATCGCGGCCACGTTGTCTTCGACGAGCATCTCGTAGAGACCCTCTTCGCCGACGCGGCGCACGTCGTTGCCGTCGTGCTGTTCGTCCTCGTAGAGGATACCGTAGGAGACGCCCGCTTCCTCGAAGATACGGGCCATCGCGCGGGCGACGCGGCGGTTGCGCTCGTCGTAGGATGGGTAGTCGCCGACGTACCAGAGGAACTCGACGGACTCCTCGCGGGCGTCGGGAATCTCGAAGTCCAGGTCGTCGGTCCAGTCGGCGCGCTTGCGCTGTGGGTCGCCGAAGGCGTTGCCGTTCGAGAAGATGTTCATCATGGCCTCCTGGACGGGTTCTTGCTGCTGGCCCGTCTCGGTGAGGCGGCGGTTCATCTCCGTGAAGTGCGTCAGGTGCTCGATATCGACCGGGCAGGCGTCCATGCAGGCCATGCAGGCCATACAGGACTCCATCGACTCGCTGGCGATGACCGAGGTGCCGCCGTCCGCGACGATGTCGATGGTCTCGCCGCCGTCGGCAATCGCGTCTCGGTAGGTCTTCAGGTCGAGAATGACGTCACGCGGGTCGAGGTTGCGACCGGAGGCTTTCGCCGGACAGGCGTCGGAACAGCGGCCACACTTCGTACACGCGTCGAAGTCGAGCATCGCCTTCCACGAGAAGTCGTCTTCGGAGACGTAGCCAATCTCCTCGGGCGACGCGTCGGCGGGCACCTTCGGGAGGCGCTTGCCGGCTTTCTCGTCCGCGGTGACGATGTTGGCGAACGAGGTTATCATGTGGAGCGGTTTCGCGTACGGGACGGCGGCGACGAACGCCAGTGCGAGGATGGCGTGGGACCACCAGCCGAACCAGTAGAGCGTCTCGGCGAGACCCTGACTCATGCCCGCGGTGTCGAAGACGAGGGCGACGAAGTAGCCGACGAAACTCACCGTCTCGAACTCGGGGAACTCGGTGCCGACGATGCGGATTCCTTCGAGGACGTAGCCGCCGACGCCGAGGAGAAAGAGCGTCCAGACGAAGGCGTCGTCTTCGAAGCTCGTGTGCTTGCCCCACAGACGCGGGTGTCGGACGCCGTATCGCCGCCAGAGTGCCATCCCGACACCGACGACGAACAGCAGTCCCATGAGGTCCATGACGAAGGAGTACGAGAGGTAGAAGTCGCCGACGAAGAAGGAACTCCCCGTCACCCGCCGCCAGATGTCGATGTCGATGGCGAGGATGGTCGTCCCGATGAGGAGCGTGAGGAAGCCCCACATGATGAACGAGTGCATCACGCCGGCGTACAGGTCGCGCTTGAACTGGTTCTCGTTCGAGAACACGACT
>NZ_LOPV01000098.1 GCF_001469865.1 Haloferax profundi | reverse complement strand
ACGGAAGCCACCGAAGAGACCACTGAGTCTCAGACGCCCGGCTTCGGTGTTGTCGTCGCCCTCGTCGCCCTCGTCGCTGCTGCACTGCTCGCAGTCCGCCGCGACTAAAGACGACTAACTACCGGGACCTTCCCGGCTCTTTTCCATTCTTTCGACGTCACACGGTGAGCAGCAGCTCTGTGTAGTTTTCACTGCAGTCACCTTGTCAGACTCCAGCGTGGCTATCCCAATAATTTGAGATTTCAGCTGTGAGCGCTTGCGGCCACGTTTCACTGACAATCAGTACCAATTCCACTATGAATTGGAACTAACGATGAAATAAAGATGGGAAAGCGATTCTCCTCAATTGCTCTTGAGGCAAAGACGATCTATATCATTCCTTCGACATTAATTGATACACGATTCTTGTTCAGCAGTACGAGCTGCACTAGTACTTAGAAAAGCACCTACTGGCAGACGTTGGCCTGGCTAATTCTTACCCAGAGAAATTTCGAAGTGATGTGCTTCGTCAAGATCGACATCTGGGAATTCGAGATAGGTGTTTGCCTTCTTATCCGGTTGTAAATTACTGCTCCAGTCAGCAGCGCGTGAGAGTACGCGCCCGTCTACATCGTACATGGTCCCGTCAATACGGAAGTGCCCCATCGCTGCCTTTGTCGTCTTTTTGACCGAGACACCGACCTTGTACGTTGTTCCGTCTTCAGCAAAGTAGCCATAGTCTTGCCATGCTTCGACCGTATCTAACCCTGATCTGACAATGACACCCGGGATCGGTCCTTTCAACAGCATC
>NZ_LOPV01000097.1 GCF_001469865.1 Haloferax profundi | reverse complement strand
CGGACGATTCGGCCCGGAAGGTCTGAGAGTCGGTCGAACGGGTCGGACTCACCGCGCGCGTAGCGCAGGAACCGGTCGTACACCCCGTAGAGGAACACGAGGGAGGCGATAGCGGCGAGGCCGTAGAAGAGGGCCTCACCCACCGGGCTGATAGTCCAGAAGGTCTCCCGGGTGACCTCCGCTTGCGCCGCAAATACCATAATCAATCACCGGAGAACATGATGTTAAATCTTACCACTGTCTTCTAGTTTGCGACCTGTCGCGTTTCCCAGAGAAGGCCCCCGCGGCACCCGGATTCTCCGTTTCGTGTCTCTAGTTTACAACACTCAAACGAGTTACAAAAACACACTGACGAGCAACGACACGGCGAGGGTGAGAACTGGCGCGTCACATCGAGAAAACCGGAGTTCGGGGAGCGTCGGATTCCACGCGAAACAGCGGGCACGAAGCGCGAGGGTGAGGGAATCGGCCCGCGCGAACGCGCGACGAAGGCCACCGGCGGCGACGAGTGAGAGGCGTTCGTCGAGTCGTCGCGTCTGGCCGAGACGGGCGGCCTGCGCTTCCCGAACGCGGAGCAGGTCACGCCGAACCAGCGGGAGGAACCGGAAGACGAGCGCGACGCCGACACCGAGTGCGACACCGAACCGACCGGGAACGAGTCGCTGAATCGCCGCGCGCGACTCGCGGATGGGTGTCGTTCTGACGTACGCCGCCGCGACGAGGAAGACGAGCAAGACGCGAATACTGGCGAGTGCGGGGTCGACAGCGGCCGAAGGGTCGAACCACGGTGCGCCGAGTCGGGCCGCTTCGACAACCGGGCCGACGACGAGGAAGGGAACCGCGTAGCGGATGGCGTAGAGGGCCGAAACTGGAGACGTGTTAGCGGCGCGAAGACTGACCGCGGCGACGACGCCGAGAGCGGTCAGTCCGACCGGGGTAGTGTGCGCGAGACCTGCCGCCGCGAACGAAATCTGTACCGCGAGTTTCGTCCGCGGGTCGAGACGATGAGCGAACGAGTCACCGGGTTCGTAGGTCAGCACGATGGTGGTGGTCTGATGCCGAGGTCGGCGAGGCGGTC
Organism: Haloferax profundi; assembly: GCF_001469865.1. GTDB lineage: Archaea > Halobacteriota > Halobacteria > Halobacteriales > Haloferacaceae > Haloferax > Haloferax profundi. Next base: position 64,572 of record NZ_LOPV01000097.1, on the reverse strand, counting down.
ACTGGCGTTCTCTGGTGTGTCGTCGAGGGCGACACGTCCGTCGGAGAGGACGACCACGCGGTCCGCGAGTTCGGTCACGTCTCGCAAGTCGTGGGTGACGACGACGAGACTCGTCCCAGACTCACGGAGTTCTCGTAACCGAGCGAGGACGGACTGTCTGGCGGGTTCGTCGAGGCCGGTGAACGGTTCGTCCAAGACGAGGTGGTCGGGTTCCATCGCCAGTGCGCCCGCGATTGCGAGGCGTTCGACTTCCCCGCCGGACAGTGCATCCACGCGTTCGTCTTCACGGCCGTCGAGGTTGACCGCGGCGAGCGAATCACGGACGCGACGGTCGATTTCGTCGCGCGCGAGACCGAGGTTCTCCGGGCCGAAGGCAACGTCGGCGCCGACAGTCGCCGCGACGAGTTGGTCTTCGGGGTGCTGGAACACCATCGCCACGGCGGTTCGCGCAGCGACGAGGTTCTCGGAGACGGGCGTGCCGTTGACCGACACCGACCCCTCGTCGGGTTCGAGCAGGCCGTTGAAGTGCCGCACGAGTGTCGTCTTGCCGGACCCGTTCGCGCCGGCGAGGACGACGCACTCGCCGTCGTCGATAGTCACGTCGAGTTCGTCGACTGCGGTGGTGTCGCCGTAGCGGTGGACGAGTCCGTCGACGCGAATCATCTGGTGTGCACCTGTGGTTTCCTCTCAGTTCGCCGCGATAGCGTCCGAGCGGACGATGCCGACGGCGGCGGCAATCTTGAACGCCTCTGCGGGGATGAACGCCGCGGCGGCGGTCCAGAAGGCGGCACCGAGGCCGACGTTCTGGACGAAGGCGAACCCAATCACGCCGAGGGCGTAGATGACGGCAGTCCCGGCGACCATCGCGCCGACGAGGCGGACGGTGCTGACGCGGTAGTCACCGAGTTCGGTTCCGTGGACGAGGAACCCGACGAGAGAGGCGGCGAGTGGGTACGACCAGAGGTAGCCAGCAGTCGGGCCGACGAGTGCACCGAATCCGGCTGACCCGCCGGCGAAGACGGGCGCGCCGAGGCCACCAGCGACGAGGTACAACGTTATCGAGACGCCGCCCCACACGGGGCCGAGGAAGATACCCGCGAGGAAGACGACGAGTACCTGCAACGTCACGGGAATCGGTGAGATTGGGTTGGGGAACGATACGTACGCGCTAGCGCCCATGAGGGCCGCAAAGAGGGCCGCACGGGCGACGTTGCCGACGAGTTCGTCGCCGACGAGTTCGACCGACTCGTGTTCGGTTGCCATGCACGTCGCTGTCTCGTAAACTTCATTGAAGGTATCGGTTTACGAGTAGGGTCTGACGACGTTCGCTCCGGTCCTGTCGGGCGGCCTCGCGCGTAGTGACGGTCGTTTTCGTCAGCATCATTAAAGTCGCTGGCAGTGCCTGTATCCGACATGGACGAGAAGACCGCCGAACTCCGCGACATCTTCATCGAGACGACCGGGTCTGACACCGTGACCGAACGGCAGTCCGAGTCGCGCGGGTCGCTCGCCGACGTGGACGACCCCGAAGAAGTCCGCGAACGCGTCGCCGACCTCGTGTCGACGATGCGCGAGCGTTACGAGTTCGAGACCGACCTCGACGACGACACACTCGTAACCCTCGTCGTCGGGTACTTCGACGGCGACGCCGACGAGGACCTCGCGGTCGAACTCGGTGTCGCACCCGAGGTGATTCGGACAGCGCGGTTCGACCTCCACCTCGTCCGCGACGCCGACCGCGACGCCCCCTTCGACATGGACCGACTCGACAAACTCCTCGTCGAGGGCGCGGACGACGACGAACTCGCCGAGAAACTCGACGTTCCAGTGGACCTCGTCCGCGAGTTCCGCCCCGTCGCGGCGGCGGACATTCGCTCGACGCGGGTCAACCACCGCTTCCGCGACGATTTCTCGGAACTGCTCACCGACGACGACCTCTCACAGCGGATGGCCGAAGACGCCCGAAACGACGGCCTCCGCGAAGCGACAGAAGACATCGAGACGGACGTGTCGCTGTGAGTGGGCGGGCGGTTGCTGTCTTCACAGCGTGCTGACCCGTCCGAACGACGAAGGTTCTTAACCGGTAGGGGACATACTCCTGTGCGATGGCGCAGGCCCCGCAGAATCGAGAACTCACAGAGCGGTTCATCCAGTTCTACCGCAACTACTATCGAGAGGAAATCGGCAAACTGGCACAACAGTACCCGAAAGAGAAGCGGTCGCTGTACATCGACTACGACGACCTGTACACGTTCGACGCCGAACTCGCCGACGACTACATCACCAAACCCGGCCAGTATCAGGAGTACGCCGAAGAGGCCCTTCGCCTGTTCGACCTACCTGCTGACGTCAAACTCGGCCAGGCACACGTCCGGATGCGGAACCTCCCGGACTCCGTCGACATCCGCAACATCCGGGTCAACGACGACCACATCGGGACGCTCATCTCCGTACAGGGAATCGTCCGGAAGGCGACGGACGTTCGCCCGAAGATTACGGAGGCAGCGTTCGAGTGCCAGCGCTGTGGGACGATGAGTTACATCCCGCAGGGCGACGGTGGGTTCCAAGAGCCCCACGAGTGTCAAGGGTGTGAACGTCAGGGGCCGTTCCACATCGACTTCGACCAGTCGAACTTCGTCGACTCACAGAAACTGCGCGTCCAAGAGTCCCCCGAAGGCCTGCGCGGGGGCGAGACGCCACAGAGTATCGACATCAACCTCTCGGACGACGTGACGGGGAAAGTCACCGCCGGCGACCACGTCACCGCCGTCGGCATCCTCCACATCGAACAGCAGTCGTCGGGCAACGAGAAGACGCCCATCTTCGACTACTACATGGAGGGCATCTCGCTCACCATCGAGGACGAAGAGTTCGAGGACATGGACATCACCGACGAGGACGTAGCCGAAATCGTCGAACTCTCGAACTCGCCGAACATCTACGAACGGATGGTCGACTCCGTGGCCCCGGCCATCTACGGGTACGACCAGGAGAAACTCGCGATGATTCTCCAACTGTTCTCGGGCGTCACGAAGCACCTTCCCGACGGGTCACGGATTCGCGGTGACCTGCACATGCTGCTGATAGGGGACCCCGGGACGGGGAAATGCGTCGACGGTGACACTCGCATCACACTCGCTGACGGGCGTGACGTTCCGATTCGTGAGTTGGTCGAGTCGAACCTCGACGACCCCAAACCGATAGACGACGGTGTGTGGGACCACGCTGACTTCTCAGTCCCATCGCTCGCCCCCGACGGAACGATCACGTCGCGTCAGGCGACGAAGGTCTGGAAGCGAGAGGCTCCAGATCACATGCTTCACGTTCGGACGAGTAGCGGACGTGAGCTTACGGTTACGCCGTCGCACCCGCTGTTCACGCGCCAGCGAGGAATGACGACTGCCATTCGTGCAGACGGACTGACAGAAGGCGAGTTCGTCGCCGCACCGCGTTCACTCCCCGCGGCCGGAAATGACGAACTAAACGTCGAATTCCGCCGGTCGAAGTCGAACAATGCTATCCGGCTCGAACTACCAGACGAGTGGACGCCGTGGCTAGCCCGACTGGTCGGCTATATCGTCGCCGAAGGCTACGTCGAGCAGCGCGAAGATTCGACGGGATTCGTCTCGGTGACGAACAACGACCGTAAGGTCCTCGATGATGTCTCGGAGGCATTCGACCGGCTCGGAGTGAACTACTTCGAACGGTCACCACACGATGAGAAAACCGCTCGTGAGGTAATCTGTGGTTCCGGGGAACTCGTGAGCTTCCTTTCGAACCTCAGTCCCTCGATGCTCGAGGCTTCCGCAGACCAGCGAGTTCCCGAGTCGATACTGGCTGCCAGCGCCCAAACAGGACGCGCGTTCCTTCGTGCATTCATCGAAGGAGAGGGACACGTCTCAGCGAGCCAGCGTGAAGTCACTGTCGCGTCGATGAGTGAAGAGCTCCTCAAAGACGTCCAGACGCTTCTGCTCGCATCTGGGATCCGTTCCCAGATACACCCACGACACAACGAGAGCTATCGGCTCCGTATCAGTGGGGACGACTTCGCACGCTACGCCGAACAAATTGGGTTTGTCACCGAGCGAAAGTCGATTGCAACCGCCGAGTACGCCGATATCACTGGAAACACAAACACCGACGTACTCCCTGTCGGTGACGAACTCCGTGAGCTTCGGGAGTCACTCGGCCTCGCGCAATCTGCGTGTGGTCTCCCACGGTCGACCTACCAGCACTACGAACGTGGAGACCGAAACCCGAGCCGTGAAAGTCTCTCCCGCGTCGTCTCGGCATTCGAGGAGGCACTCGACACAGCCGAAAACACGGAGATGTTAGCTGTCGCGGACGGCGGTATGTCGGTGTCGGACCGCGTATCCGAACTGCGCTCCCTCGTCGATGGCAACGTCGGATGGGAACGCATCGAGTCTATCGAGCGCGTCGAACCGTCCGAGGAGTGGGTGTACGACCTCGAAGTCGAAGATACCCACAGTTACGTCTCGAACGGCCTCGTCTCGCACAACTCGCAAATGCTGTCGTACATCCGCAACATCGCCCCCCGGTCTGTCTACACGTCCGGGAAAGGTTCATCCTCCGCAGGGCTCACGGCCGCCGCCGTCCGCGACGACTTCGGCGACGGCCAGCAGTGGACGCTCGAAGCGGGTGCACTCGTTCTCGCCGACAAAGGAATCGCGGCGGTGGACGAACTCGACAAGATGCGCCCGGAAGACCGCTCTGCGATGCACGAAGGTCTCGAACAACAGCAGATTTCGGTCTCCAAGGCCGGTATCAACGCGACGCTCAAGTCGCGGTGTTCGCTCCTCGGCGCTGCGAACCCGAAGTACGGCCGATTCGACCAGTACGAACCAATCGGCGAGCAAATCGACCTCGAACCCGCGCTCATCTCCCGCTTCGACCTCATCTTCACCGTCACGGACAACCCGGACCCCGAATCCGACTCCGCACTCGCCGACCACATCCTCAAGACGAACTACGCCGGCGAACTGAACACCCAGCGAACGAACGTCGCCAACTCCGAGTTCACCGAAGACCAGGTGAACGCGGTGACGGACGAAGTCGCGCCCGACATCGACGCAGAACTCCTCCGCAAGTACATCGCCTACTCCAAGCGGACCTGCTACCCGACGATGACCGAAGAGGCGAAGAACGTCATCCGCGACTTCTACGTCGACTTCCGTGCCCGCGGTGCCGACGAAGACGCCCCCGTCCCCGTGACGGCGCGTAAACTGGAAGCGCTCGTCCGTCTCTCGGAGGCATCTGCCCGCGTCCGCCTCTCCGACAAGGTGACCCGCGAAGACGCCGAACGCGTCACCAACATCGTCGAATCCTGCCTGCGCGACATCGGGATGGACCCCGAGACGGGCGAGTTCGACGCCGACATCGTCGAGACGGGTCGGTCGAAGACGCAGCGTGACCGCATCAAGAACCTGCTCGAACTCATTCGCACGATGCAAGAAGAGTACGAAGAGGGTGCTCCACACGAGGAAGTCCTCGAACGTGCCAACAGCGAGTTGAACATGGACGAGAAGACGGTCATCGACCAACTCGAGAAACTGAAGATGAAAGGCGACATCTACGAACCGCGCGGCGACGTGTACCGGGCGACGTAGACTGCTTCGGCCTCGTTTTCACGCTTCTTCCGATTTTCTTGACAACCTGCCAGTCAGTATGAGCGTAAGGAACGACAAAGAGGCCGAAGCGAGAACCGCGTTCGAGAGTTGTGCCCTCGTGATGGAACGGGTTCCCATCGTTCCGGCGTTCTTCGACGAACTTCCCGAGGAGCGAACGTGATTGAGAAGAGGATACGCACTCAGTACCTCTCTCAAATCTGACTGTTGTTTATATTCTCCTGTACATCCCAAGGGTGTAGCCGAAGGTAGTGTTTCGAACAGGGGTGTAGACTGCCATCGCGAAGGGTGCTGTCTCACTACCGTCCAATTCACCCACGTCTACAGCAGTGACGCTGCATGTGTTTTGCTTTAGAGAAGGTCTGAAAGTGCTAAAATCGACCAATAACAAATATCTCACTACGTCGTGATCGGTGATGCATCCTCCTCGAAACACGGTGGACAGCAACTCTGAAATCAGCCGATACACCCCACTAACGATGAGGTGTACTGGGGATGAAGCCATTTTGTCCACCCCTTGATTTGGAATCTAGCGACAGGTTGTATTCTGCACTTCGGTCAGAGAGAGCTAGAGAATAGCGAAATCGAGCGAATTGGTTGTGTCTGATGTGACCGTACAGATCCCAAATTCGAGGGCCACAACTGCGTTATTGCGGCTACACCCATGCCGTGTAGACCCGCTATCGTACACCCTTGGTGGGCAGAATAGAGGAGGAGATTTTATCGGCAGCCGACAGGGGTGTCGGCTGCCCGAAGTGGCCGATTTCGCATGAAACGAAGCAAACCAACAGACGTCCGTCGGCGGATGGGGATTTACAAACATATCGAGGATGTGCCATCCAGATCACGCCTCGAGCGATTCACATCGCAGTTCGAAGGAACCGATGTGTGGGCAGTGTTCGTGTCGACACGAAACAACGAATTCGACTCGGCACATTACCAGGCAACGTTTAGAAAGGCTGGATCATCGTTCAAATCTCACATGCGAGCGCGGGATCGACACCACGCCCTCGCACACCCATCTGATATCGAATCGTGGCTCGTCACGCTCGCCGAGACACGGACACTCAAAACAGTCTATTCTGAGTACTGGGTCCGAATTGAGGAGTTCTATACCTGGCTCCAGCGACACACGAACTACCCACACGTATACAATCCGGCGTGGATGGCGGTTGCGGCCTTCCCGACTGCAGGGGCAATGTGGGCACGAAAAACCAATAGAGATGCAGTAGGCACAGGAGGCGACTAATGGACCACACTGAACAGTCAGTGGACAACTCGCGAACAGAAGTTGCGCGGGCCTTTGGCCGCAATCGTGACCCACTCGCGGCGTACGAAGAGCAGTTCGAGTTGCTTGCAGTCGACGCCTTCGACATCTTCCTCCAATCCGGGTTAGCACCAACGAACCCAGCACCATCGACACAGACGGCGTATCACCGTCTCATAGAGGAGTGGAAACAACACATGGGACAACACGGACGGCATCCTGCGTGTCCTGCTCACCACCACGTCGAGGCGTTCGTTGAGCATTGTTTGACGACGAGTGGCCTCAGTCCGAGTACCGTCCGGACGAAACTGCACCGGCTCAGCAGAATATATCGATACTGGCAAGCTGACCCTGTCTTCCCCCATGGATTGGGGTACGATCCTTTCGAATATGTGTTCGCGACAACAGACCTCTCAGACCGCCCGTTGAAGTCGCCACCACGACTCACACCCAAGCAGCTTGGATCGTACGTCCAGACGCTCACAGACGTCCGAAACCGGCTCATCGTCGTCCTTCAACTCAAACTGGGACTTCGCGCAGGCGAAGTGAGTACACTCCGACTTGACAACCTCGCGGTCGACCATCCAGAACTGAACGCTGGCTATCCCACACTGGGATCAAACCCCGCCCTTTCAGGGCGGTCACGGGCGGTCTACATCCCATCACGATACGAAGAGACGGGCAACAAGTCACATCGCTCGCGGCTCCTCCCGATTGATGACGAAGTCTATCGCGCACTGCTTCAACACCTCCTCGTTCGACCAGACACTGGCGACCCGTGGGTGTTTCAGAGTCGGACGACGGCGACCCAGATAACGACAGAAGCAATCAACAACGTGTGGAAATCAGTATTCCGGCCAGATTTCGACGAGACAGACAACCACCGAGCAGTGACGAGTCACTATGGCCGACACCGATTCAGTACCTACTGGCAGGTCGACCACGAAATCCCACGTGAACTTGTCCAGTACATGCGTGGCGATCGTATCGATGGTGATGATTCACGGCGACAAACCATCGATAGCTACATCCACACATTTTACGAGGATATTGAACCGGTTTACCGACAGAATATGTATTCGCTTGGACTCCCTACGAGCCTGTCTTCGATGTAATAACAGTACCCTCTCAACCTCCTCTCCTCTCGTGACAATCAAGATTGAAAATTTCAGTAGACAAAATCTGGTGCAGTGGAGAAGGTTCAATCCCCGAGTATTGGTGAATTATGAGCTCACTCACAACCTCAAATATCTATTTTAATAATTAGTGGCAATACTTTTTGTCAGGAACAGAGAGACCACTGATTGATGGGGCTGTCTGACGTCGTTGCTCTGGTGAACCTGACGTCCAAGCAGTGTCAACGCCCCGAATCGACTGTTTCCGATGCCAGTGTTATACTTCGTGAACGTCAATCGGTGCAGGCTGCCGTATCCTCCGATACGGCGACGCTCGCGAAGTGGGTTGTCAAAACACGTGGTTTGGGCAGGTCGCTCGGTATGCGTCGGCATCACTGGGACGGTTCTTCAGTGGTGGCGACGACAGCTTTCTGTGCTGGTGGAGCCGGTGGCATCTCCCCTTGCCCCCTACGCTCGCGCACGTCTGTGCACGGCGGTCACCGGTTTCTAGCAGCACAAACACACAGGCACACACCCATCGTCCCCCTTGCCCGATCTACTGAGGGGGTGCTGGCGTAATGGTTCGATGCTGCTGTTACGCCGCTCCCACGGTCGAGTCCATGAGCTCGGCCGTGGGAATGCAGTTCTAACACGGGAACTTGCCTCTCCACCTCCCGTTTCCCACTTAATCGAGCCGAGTTGTGTGGATACGCGAAGAACAGGTTCTGAACTCACTCCTCCCTGGAAACGAGAGTGGTCGATTCTCGCAGTTACGATTCCGAGAGGGTCGCTTCGATGTCGTCCATCTCCTCGTCAGAGAGGTCCGGCACGTCGCCGGCGACGGCGTGGATGGGGTTGCCACCGTCGTCGTCGAACCGGGGGACGATGTGGACGTGGACGTGTTCGACTTCTTGGCCCGCAGCAGGGCCGTTGTTGATACCGACGTTCGTCGCGTCGGCGTCGACTGCCTCCTCGACGCGGGGGACGAGTTCGTCGACGGTGCGGAAGAGGTCCGCCGTAATCTCGTCCGGCACGTCGTCGAGGCGGGCGTAGTGGTCTTTCGGCACGACCAGTGTGTGTCCCGGTGCGAGGGGGTTGACGTCGAGGAACGCCAGCGAGTGTTCCGTCTCGTGGACGATTCGGCCGGGGATGTCGCCGCCGGCGATGGCGCAGAAGATGCAGTCTGGCATGGATGAGTTGTCGATTGGTGAGGAAAAGAAAGTTCGGTCCGAGGTGGTGCCGGATGTGAGAGTGGTCGGAGTGTGGAACCTCTACTTCCGGTCTGCTGCGCGTCTTCGCCCCCGGATGAGGAATCCCACGGCGAACGCACCTCCTACAAGGACCACTACTGCCACCCCAACGAGCCCGAGCCATAGCGCGTCGAATATCTCCGTCTCGTCAGATGCGGTGGGAGAACCAGTCCCGCTCGACGTGGACTCTGGCTGCTGCGGTTGTTGCTCGTCGATGAGTGTGGCGACCACCTGGTCACGTGACAACGGCGGTGCCTGACTGCTGGCGACAGTCGGCTGTGAGACGCCACCATCAGGTGACACTACGAAGACAGCGTAGTAGGTTCCCAACGCGGGTGCTGGTACGTCGTCGATGACGTTGGTCCCCGCCCCCTCGTACAGGACAACGCCGTCGTTCGGCGCCTGTGGCGGCCGAACCGCCTGTCGGACGACCACGACGGTCGACCCTGCGTCAGGTTGCGGCCAGGTGAGTGAGACGGTGCCGTTGGATGTCCGCTCAGCTTGGACCCACGGGAGTGGAGAAACCTGACGTTCCGGCAGGCGCAGCGTCACTGGAACGACTGTCTCAGGTCCTCTCTCTTCGCCAACCGCTGTGTACTCCTGTTGGGTGAGTTCGTACGTCCCCGTTCCGTATCCGGGCAGGCGAGCCTGCACGGTGACGGCCTTGGCGTCGGGGGGAAAAGCCAGCGGGTAGTAGCCAGTGTCGGCGTCGGCTGTCAGTTCGTACTGACTGGTCGCATCCTCACTGACAACCGTCATCTGGAGTCGGTCGTACGGAATCGTTCGACCGGCTTCGTCTACGACGGTCACGTCGAGCCAGGGCCCCGCGAAGGGGGGTGGGCTCTCGCGGATGCCGGGTGGTGGCGTATCGCTGTCCCACGCGGCGGTGGGGTCCACCGTGGATTTGTACCCGTCAGCGAATCCGATTGGCTCACCCTGTTGCCACCCGGGCTCGCCGTTATTGTCTGAGTAGAAGCCGTGGAGGATGAACAACTGGTCGAGGTCGGTCGGTGGGTCGTTCGGTCCCGGGAGGGGTTCACCAGCCTCGGCTTTCAACACGACGTAGAGGTCGCGAACTGTGGTGAGGTCCTCCTGGTCGTGCATCGCCTCCCAGAGACGAGAGAGTCCCCACGAGACATCGTCTCCCTGTTCTTGTCGGGCGAACGGTGATGGCCTGGCGGTGTCGTCGTCCATCACGTCCCAGAGCAACGAGGCGACGATCAACTCCTCGTCCGGTACCTTCTCGTCCGGATTTCTGAGCCACCGGCTGTGTGTGTTGTCTTGGAGGTTGCTTGGGCGGCCGATTGTGTAGTACACAGACCCGGTGGGGTTGCTTGCGTGCCCCTCGACGAGGACAGTGTAGAACCCGGCCCACCCTTCCGCGAAGGAGTCCGTCGAATCAGGGTTTCGCACACCTTGATGGCTCTCAGTGGGCGGTCTGTGACCTATGTTGTCTTTCTTGCCCATTTCGCTCCGGTAGTTGACGTAGTGGCCCACCTCGTGGTAGACCGTCTGTCGTCGTTCGGTAGGTGGTGGTGCCCTGATGACGAGCTGTTCGTTCGCGGGGTCGGGGGTGAAACTACTGTCTCCAGGAACGTCTTCGAGCCAGATTGGGAGGCTCTCGTCGAAGTCGACGTTCAGGCGGTTCCGACCGTAGTCGAGTGCCGTCTGGGCGTCAACGTAGACGAGCGCGGTCTGGTACGCCTGTGCCCCATCGGTTGCCGCTAGCCGACTCGTCGACCCATCTGCACGCAGGTGAACTGGCTCCGAGTCGGCCATGTCTGCTTGGAAGATGACGTGTGTCATGACGAGACCATTTATGTCGAAATCCTCCACAGACTGGGGAGCGATGGTGTACCCAACAGGAAGGAGCGTGGGCTCTCCACGACGGTAGAGTTCGAACGTCTCGTCCCGGTCTTCGAACCGGACTTCCAGTTGATAGCTCGCTTGGGGGGACACGTTGGGTACTCGGATTGCGTAAATTCCCGTGTCGTCGGTGTGGGTCACATAGGACCGCACGGCATCTCCCTCGGTGACGTGCAGAATCACCTGTACTTCTTCGAGGTCTCGGTACTGGTTTTGCTCGTCGTAGGCGAAGACGTAGCCACCGAAGGCCATCTCCCGTCCCGTCTCCGTCCGGTTCGTTGTGTCGATCGGTTCGACGCTCGCCCCCGACGCCGGCACGCCTGTACACGGCGCTGCATGTGGTTCGACTGTCTCCAAGAGCTGCTGGGCGAACGCCCGCGCTGCCGCGTCGTCCGGTCCAATCTGCCCTTGAGCCAGTTTTTCGAACCAGTCATCTGCGTCTCCCACGACATCGGGGTCGTACGTCTGGTTGTACCAACCGCTCCACGATACCCGCACCGCGCGGTCGGCAGACCGTACGTACGGGTCCGAATCTGGTACTTCGCAGATGTCGATGCTTCCTGACACGTCCTCAGCGTCGACCCACCGAACACTGAACGTGATGTAGCCTTCCCCACCGGCGATGGGCTCTTGGCCACGTTCTGAGTAGTGACAGGTGTTGATTCGGAGGCCGTTCGGCAGCGGGGTATCGGCCGCTCCAGACCTGGATGCGATGAGGCTCCAACTCCCCTGACCCGATGGATAGGACGCTGGACACAGTGATGCACTGTCGAGGTCCTCCACCGTGGGCGTAGCACTCTCGCCGGCAACTACTCCACTCGGTGCGACTCCTGAGAACAGTACGATGAGTGTGACAACCAGGACAGACACGCGACCTACAGGTAACCGGCTCACGATGCACCCCACGTCAGGCACTGTCTGTCGCTTCCCATGGTGTCTCCCCCGACTATTGTTGTACGAGAACGTACGACACGCGCGGGCTTATCTAATGTCAAAATTCTCATATACTGAGAGACAGCGTCGTCCCATGGGTCGGTACGCCGTCAAAACAGTATCTCCAGTCTGACCGTCCCCCAGACGATGTGCCAGAGTGTGTAGTAGACGAGGCGGAACGCGTACATCGTGAGGAAGTCGTATCGCCTGAACAGATACAGTTGGGACAGGTTGATGGCGAGGACGTTCAGGCCGACGTACACCGTGGTCCAGAGGGGAACGGCTTCCGAAAACCCGAACCAGAGTTGGAAGGCAGGTTCGAGCACTGCGACTGCGACGAGAACGACCCACACCCGAAGCGACCGGTCGGGTTCTGCGGCCAGTGAGGGGACGACGAGGAAGAAAAGCGAGAGCGGAAGGAGATGAAAGAGTATCTCGACGACGAATCCCATCGTCGGGTAGAACAGCAGCGAGTCCGGGATGAGGACGTTGGTATCCGCAGGGAGGACGGCGACGAAATCGACCAGCGCCATCCCCGCACCGAGAAGTGTCGGAAGGAAGACGGTGAGGCCGAGGCGCTCTCGGAGTGGCCCGGGCGTGTACACCGCAAACCAGCCACGAGAGAGAACGAGCGTCACGAGTCCGAACCCTAGAACGACTGCACCCATAACCACGGCAAGAGGATTCAGACCGCCGAAATACGGGCGAAACACCACCGGGTGAACGACAGTCAGTACGCCGGTGGATACCACAACCGCGACGGAGAGGAGGCCGAAGAGAAGGTACTGTCGCCGTTCTTTCGCAACCTGTTCTCTGAATCGGCTAATGTCGAGGATGGTGGTTCTCCTGTAAGATTCGATCCCGCGCTGGTACAAAATGGCTGTTGCGACGCAATTGCGTGCAACCGCCACGGTGAATTGCTCTCGACTTCGCAATCGGTCAATTGCGGATAGTGGTTTTGAATCCCGTGGACGCAATCGTGCCATCAGATTGCGCAAATTGCGCTCGAATTGCGCAATAATTGGTATTTATTCTCGACTGTATCGTCGTGCCAAATGCGTACATGACACAAACAGACTCTCAACCACGCAAAGATGACGGGCAGTTCACCACTCGAATGAACCTCAACGAGGTACTAGACGGTATGAGAACTGGCGAACCGTACACGGCACGTGAACTTGGTGACGCTCTCGGTCTCCCGCGAACGACGACGAACTACTATCTGAACCAACTCCACGATGCGGGAAAAGTACGGAAAAAGAAGTTCCACGCCACGCGTGTGGTCTGGATGAAACTCTAACACCGACCTTCGGCCGTTTCTCCTACTCACGGCAACACCCGCGCCAAATCCTCGAAATACTCGTCTAGCTCGTATCCGAGACGCGAGAGCCACACGTCCCGGTACGAAGGATGAAGAAGCGGAACGATTGTGTAGCCGAACCGGTCGCTCTCGACGGGTTCGAGGACCGTATCGAGGAACCCGTCGAGCGTGATGTCGTCGAGCGACAAGACGCTCTCGGTGGCGTGGCGACCAGTCGGAATCACCACGTCGGGGTCGATAGTTTCGAGTTCGGTGACGAGGTGGTCGAGACAGTTCGCCTTCTCCTCGGCGCTGGGTGCCCGGTTCGACCCCTCGCCGTCCGAGGGGAAGCACTTGACCGCGTTCGTGTAGAACACGTCGTCTTCGTAGCCCACAGTGGCCATCGTTTCGCGGATGCGTCGTCCCGAGTGCTGGGCCGTGTAGGACATTCCGGTCCAGTTACCGCCTTGCCAGCGTTCTGCGTCCGGGTTTCCCGCACCCGGTGCTTCGCCGACGACCAACACCGTGGCGTCGCTGGGGCCGACACCCCACGAGATGCGGTTTCGACACTCCACCAACGCCGGACATCGCGCGCAGTCGCTCTCCGTGACGAGTCTGTCGTCCGCGTCGGGGAATCGTGGGTCGGGCATGTACGTACTCAAGAAAGAAATACACAATGTGGGTTATTACTTTAGGTTGGCTCTGTTCTGAGGATAGGCGTAAGCTCTGCAAGCACTACTCAGGTGTATCATCACGCCACCAAATTTTCACACCGCAATCCTTGCTCTCTACGCACCCTTGTTCGTGAAGGTCGTGGAGTCGACGGAGAACTGTTTGCTTCGATACGCCCAGTTCACGTGCAAGTTCTGAACCAGTCGCTGCAGGGCCAGGTACGCGGTTAAACGCTTCGTACACATCTTTTTTTGTCACCTTCCTCGGCCGTCCTGCGCCCTCGGAACTATCCATTTGATCTCTTTATCATATCCTCGTTGCTTAACTTTTGGAACTCCGCTTTCGATATCTATTTAATATTGGAACAAGTATTCCAAAATACGGATGAAGCGAACCAACACCTTCGAGGTAATCCCAAAGTCCGACGCGGACGAGGAGTTACTTCGTAGGTTGTTGGATGCCTCAGCAGCTCTTTGGAACGAGATTAACTACGAGCGACACAAAAATTTCGCTGGCTCAGACGGCGATGTTTGGGATATCAGCGAGTACCGTGGGCGATACGGTGGAACGCTTGGCGCAGCCACTGTTCAGCAAATCGAACGCAAAAACCGTGAAGCATGGCGGTCTTTCTTTGCACTCAAAAAGAAGGGCGAAGCCAATGGAAAACCAGGCTTCTGGGGTAACGCTTCTGATGGACGGGACCTTCGGACGTACATTCGAAATACGTCCTATTCCATTGAGTGGGGTGAATACTCTCGACTCGACATTCTTGTTGGACAGGATCTGAAACAAGAGTACGGGATTGAATACAACGAACGGTTTCGTCTCGAAGTCCGGGGCAACCCAAATTGGAAAGAGTACGAAAAACAAGGTCGGTTGGAGTTGTTCTACGATGAGGACTCGAAACAGTTCAGGGCCTTTCAGCCAGTCACTATCGACAATTCTCGGCTGGCACATCCACTGGCAGATGAAATTGCCGCTCTGGATATCGGTGCGAACAACCTTGTCGCATGTACGACAACGACCGGTCAACAGTATCTCTACGAAGGACGTGATCTATTCAAGCGGTTCCGTGAAACGACACGCGAGATTGCACATCTTCAGTCCAAACTTGAAAACCAGCGCAGGACGACCAAGCGAATAAAACGTCTGTACCGACGGCGAACACGTCGTCGTAATCACGCACAGGATGCACTTGTACGCAGTCTCATCAAGCGCCTATTCCACGAGGGTGTTACAACGATATATGCGGGCGACTTGACGGGTGTCTTGGACACTCACTGGTCGGTGCGTGCAAACGAGAAGACACACAACTTCTGGGCGTTCCGGCGGTTCGTTAACCGTCTCCAATACACCTCTGAGGAGTTTGGTATAGACGTTGAAATTCGCTCTGAAGCATGGACATCGCAGACCTGTCCGAAATGTGGATCCACGACGAACACAACGCGTCATCAAGACACTCTCACATGCGGCTGTGGTTTCGAAGGACACGCAGATCTTGTGGCGTCGGAGACGTTTCTTAGACAGCAGACGACCGAAGTAAGGCCGATGGCACGGCCTGTATGCCTCAAGTGGGACGACCACAACTGGTCAGAGTCACCATGCTCTCACCGTCCCAACGTGGTACATACGAACCCGAAAGTTACCTCTGTGGACTAGTAGCCGCTACTATCCAGTAGAGGAAGCCCCAGTTTTGATTCTGGGGTGGATGTCATTCCGTCAGTGGGAGGACGATACCGAAGACGATGGGCGAAAAGAGGATGAGGGCGATGCCAATCCACTCGGCGTCGAAGAACAGCGTTCGCTCCCATCCTGGAATCTGCCCACCGCCCACCGCCAGTGCGACTTTCGCGCCGATAGCGCCGAACAGGAAGAGTGCGAGGCCGAGGCCGAGTCCAGTCTTCGCCAGGAATGGGTAATCGAGGTTTCCGTAACGTCCCATAGCACTTCGAGATAGGGGAGAGGAGAAAATCGTTGCGAGAGAGTGTGTGGTCTGCTAGCGTTCGAGAACGTCGGCGACGACCGACGCGACAGACACGTCGCTGACCTCGCACTCGATGGTGTCGGTGCCGATGACGCGTTCGATACCGGCGCGGCAGAGTTTGGTCCGGGCGTTCCGCGCGAGGAGTGGATGGACGGTGGCACAGAAGACGCGCTTCGCTCCGCCGTCGGCGAGAACGGCGACGGCCTCGCTCATCGTCGACCCGGTGGCGATGATGTCGTCGGTGATGACCACGTCGCGTCCCTCGAAGTCGGTCTCACTCGGCGTAATCTCGACTTCGGTTCCGGAGAGGCGAACCTTCTCGAAGTAGTCCGTCTCGCCGTCGCCGTAGGCGTCACGGACGGTTTCGGCGATGTCGATAGCCCCGTCGTCCGGTGAGAGGAAGAGGGGGTCGTGGAGGTCGGAGAGCGGTTCGGCCAGTTGGCCGGCAGCGTCGACGATGTCCACGGGAACGTCGAAGAAGTCGGCGACAGCGTCCTCGTGAGGATTGACGAGGACGACGCGGTCGGTAGTCGTACTCACGGCGCGGGCGACGGCGCGGGCCGAGATGGGGTGGCCGACTTCGAACGCCTTGTCCTGACGGGCGTAGCCCATGTACGGGATGACCGTCGTGACCTCCTTGGCACCGGCCTCGCGGACGGCGTCTTGGAGTTGCAGGAGTTCGATGTAGGCGTCGTTGCTGACGGTGCTGGCGACGATGGTCGCGGTGTCGGCGTCGAAACCGGGGACCGCCGCGAGTGTCTCCCCGTCCGGGAAGCGGTCGTACTCGACGGCCGCAATCGACTCGCCGAGTTCCGAAGCGAGTGCGGCCGTGAGTGCCTGTGAAGATGCGCCGGGTACGAGCATACCCGTTCGTCTCTCGTGAGGGGTAAAACCGCTTTTCGTTGTGTTCGGCTAGGGCGTGTGTCAGCGTACCCCGGCGTCGCCATGCGTGCGCGGACATGGTACCGTGACTTTCGTGAACTCGTCTTGAAATGTGTCGTTCATAACATCAAGGGTGCCGCAATATAGCCAAATCAACCGATGTATGGCGATTCACCAGAGCCATTCGAATTAATATGTTGGGCGTGATCGGCATTCATCTTCGGGGTCGAGCCCCGAGGCACTCTGCCTTGATTATCTGTAGAACGGGAGGCATCTCGTTCGGTCAATTCCTCACGGGCGAGTGTGTCCAGTGCCATCTCTTTGTCGGCGATTGACTGGTCGGCGACTTCTCTGGCGCGCTCTTTCGAGAGCCCTTTCGGCTCGTAGCCAGTCAATGTACACCTTCTGATATTTTGCGTGTCGTGCTGGTTAACGCTGTGCTCGGAGAGACAACGCCGCTTGTAAACACATTCTGTACGCCCTCTACGGGCCCCCGACGAGTAGTCGGTAGGTGACGGCACCATGGCTGACCCCCGCTGCCCGACGTCACCCCGGAGATTCTGACCACCGGCGACATAGGCGGCTCCTAAGCACTGCTAAGCACTCATAGATGGTTCGGTCGCCAGGCATACACGCTGCCTAGCATCCCGATACGCAATGTCTCGTATCCCAATACGCGTTGGCTTGCACTCGTTCGGGAACTGCGAGGGTCCGTATATGAACCTGTCAACGAGTGTATATATACTATGGTATGAGTCGTGGTTGTGAATGCGCACTCCCGGTGTTCGGGCGGTCCCGACGAGCGGTCGGGGCCGTTGACGACTCTCGAACGACCGGATGTGCAGCAGGTGAGAACAATGGCAGACGACAAATTCGAGTTGACGCGGCGCAAAGCACTGCTCAGCCTCGGCACCATCGGCGTCGCTAGCGCGACCGGTGCGAGCGCGTGGGCACGATTCACGGACAGAGAAAAGAAGATCTTCGAGGCCGAAGCTGGCCGCCTCGACCTCCGGTTCCAGGAAATCTACCACACTGACAATGGGTACGAGGTCGGCTCTGCGAGGAACGGCCCGGTTAAGGTGAAGTTCAGGAACCTGAAGAACCGCGACTGGTTCAAGCACTGCGAGTACCTCACCAACGTGGGAACCGTCCCCGGTGACAAGCTCTCGGTGAAACTCAAGGACGTCGAGGACCTGGAGAACACCAGCTACGAGATGGAAGAGTCCAAACTCTGGCGGTGGAAGACCAGCGATCAAAATGAAAAAGAATACCGGTACCTCAAGGACTACTCGGACGGAAAAGGTGAGCTCTCGAAGTTCCTCAACGTCTGTGGGTTCATCTGGTGCATGGTTAACGGCACGTGGCAGTGCCGACCGGTCAACTTCGACGACGGGACGGTTGGCGAGGTCATTCAGACGACCGACTCCGACCCACACACGGAGACGATTTCGAATCCGTTCACGTACTTCAAAGGCAAGTTGAACGACCTCGAAGGAAAGAAGGTGACAATCGACTTCAAGGACGAGCAAATGGACCCCGACGAGAAGTGCCTCTTCTGCGTCTTCGGGAGCTTCGACGAGGACAACGCCTACACGATGATCGATGGCAACAAGTGGTACTACCAGGACGCCAACATCGCGATGTCCGACAAGACCATCGCGAAAGTCGGCTTCGAACTCATACAGGACGAAGGCGACAAGGTGAACGGCGAAGCCTCGTTCCCGAACAACAGCTAAGCTGACCAGACGACCACCCGGTCACGAACTGACCGGACACCCCCTCCCCCTCAACGTCCGAAACTAACCCACATTTTTCGATACTCCACACCCACCAATGACACTCAGCCACCGACTCACCGCACTCCGAGAGAGCAAGGTTACGAAAGCCGTCGTGATTCTGCTCGTCGTCGCGGCCGTAGCTCCGTTCCTCGCCTTCGCGGTGCCACAAACCACTGGCGCGGACACGAGCTACATCGTCGTCTCCTCCAGCATGAGCCCAACAATACACGCGAACGACGCCATCCTCGTCGAAGACGCTCAACCGACGTCCATCGAAGAGGGCGACATCATCGTCTACGAGAGCTACCGAGACTCCCCGAGCGACGACGAGAGCGTCACCACCCACCGGGTGGTAGAGGTCATGCAGACCGACGACGGCCTCGCGTACAGGACGAAAGGTGACGCCCTCGAAGAGGTCGATGCCCAACCAGTCCCACAGTCCGCCCTCATCGGTCGCGTCTCGTTCGTCATCCCACAGGTCGGGCACGTCGTTCAGTTCGCCCAGTCCGGAACAGGCTTCATCGCCCTCGTCGTGGTCCCGTTCGGCCTGCTCGTCCTGAACGAACTGTGGAACCTCGGAATGATGGTCCGCGGGACGGGGGAGTCAGGTGACTCACCGGCTGAGGGTCCGGACCCACCGCGGGAGACCGAACCCTCCGAGCAGTGAGTGATGGGACTCGGCGACTGAGTCCGGAAGGGTGGAGACGGTTCTCCCTCCGACGGCCGCCCTGAGCGGGGTCAGCGGCAGAAGTTCTGCGTGGCGTACACCGCGCCGTCCGCGGTGATGTACACGCCAAGTCCCTCCTCGCTGTAGGACGACGAGAGGATGTTCTGTCGGTGTCCCGTCGAGCCCATCCACATGTCGACGATAGCGTTCGCGACGTCCTCGCTCGTACTCGCACCGTAGCCGGCCCAGTTCTGGGCGATGTTCTCGCCGGAGGCCCGGCACGTCTCGTCGGTGACGTCATGGTATCGGTCCCAGGGCTGCTCGCCGTCGGGGTTGGTGTGGCTAAAGTAGTCGCGGTCGACCATATCCTCGCTATGCGCCCGCGAGACTGACGCCATAGTTTCGTCGTACGCTAGTTCGGACAGTCCGTTCTCGACACGAATCTCGTTCACTCGCTGGTGGATGAGCCGTTCGACCGCCGAAGAGGTCACCGTCTCGTCGTTCGTCGTGTAACTCGTCTCTCCGGGGTCGTCCGGGTCGCTCAGTACGGAATCCGTCGACGTCTCGGTCGGTTCGGGCGTCGCAGTCGGTTCGGACGTCGTAGTCGGTTCAGGGGTCGACTCGTGAGTCGGAGTCGGGTCCGACGTCGCAATCGGAGTCTGAGTCGGAGTCGGTGTCTGTGACGGCGTCGGTGAGGGCGTTGAGGTCGGTTCGCTCACGAACGTGGTACAACCGGCGAGTAGGACCAGTAGTACCGCGGCGATTGTCGACCAGTGTCGGGGCTGCATCGTTCCACACTTTCTGTGGTCGCCCTATTCTTAAATCGATTCAAAATATCCTAAAGCAGTTGGCCTTTGTACAGTTATAGTTGGCTGAAGTGTGTGTCAGCCAGTACACGCGGCGACAGCCCAACAGTCGAAATTATGACCGGCGTGACTTTCGTTCGGCTGTACAGGTCGGTCAGTTCGAAGAATGGACGGTGGTCGCGTCGCTGAAAACGCTACGAACTATCTGTGTCGTCCGAATCGGTCGTCGGTTCGGGTGTCGGCGTGGGCGACGTGGTTGGCGTCGAGGTGGGGGTTGGAGTAGGAGTGGGCGATGCGGTTGGCGTCGGGGTGGGGGTTGGTGTAGGAGTGTGTGACGTGGTTGGTGTCGGGGTGGGGGTTGGAGTAGGAGTGGGCGACGTGGTTGGCGTCGGGGTGGGGGTTGGAGTAGGAGTGGGCGATGCGGTTGGCGTCGACGACTCAGTCGTCTCGGTTTCGGTCGGGGTGGACGTATCCGTCCCATCCGCCGTAGTCGTCTCGTTTGTCGTAGTCGTCGTAGTCGTCTCGTTTGTCGTAGTCGTCGACGACGTCGTTTCGGTTTCGGCCGACTCGATGCTCAGGCTACCGGACTCGGGTTCGACCGTAAGTTCCGTCTGAGCGACGAACGTCTGTCCACCTTGCCATTCTCCATTCACGACGAGGTCGTACGTTCCAGTCTCTTTGGTCCGGTCTAAGAGCATCTCCGAAGAGACCGAAACTCGACAGACGTCGTCACATTCGACTCGGCTATCAGCCACGGAGACTACGTCGTTCGCCAAGGAGATACGAATCTCCGACTGTGTGACGTTCTCAGCGTTCGGGAGTGCCATCGTGATGACAACATCCCCTTCATAGTCCTCCGCAATCGGGGCGGGTTCGACGGTGATGTCGTTCACTTCGTAAGCGAAGTCGTCGCCCGCGTGAAACGACGAAATTAACCCCTCTCTATCGGTGAACCCTGCCAGCGTCGGCGCCGTGGTGACGATTGCGAGGGTGACGAGACCGGCGAGCGCTATCGTGAGGAGGGTAAAGCCTACCGAGTGTGCTGTTCGTTTCATCTGGCCCCACCTCCTTCGTTCGCCGATGACTCGCTACTCGGCCGACTACCGCTGGAATCCAAGGAGTCGAGAGCCCCTCTCTCTGTGCGGTCCACCTGAAGTAGATTCCACGCCTCCGAGAGCACGAGCAAGACTGCCGGAATGACGACGAAGGCAACGATGCCGACATCGGTCGCCCCGAACACAAGCACGTATCCGACATACGGAACCGAAACGGATACCACCCCAACGAGGGCGCTCGCTGGAACGAGGGCTGTGTCGGGGTCCTCGTTGGCGTCGCCTTTGGTTCTGAAGAACAATCCGTCGTCTCTCTCGACGACGTCCACGACCCGGTGGGTGGTTCGGATATCGTCACTGCGGTCTCTGTCAAAGGTGATGATGTCTCCTTTCTCGATAGTCGATGCCGGTGTGTCGGTTACGAACACGATGTCGCCGACGTGAATCGTCGGTTCCATGCTTCCGGAGACCACCGTGTAGGTGTGGTCTGCTCCGACCAGTTGTGGTGCCGCGATGACCGTCATTAGTACGGCTGTCACGACGAGGACGACCAGGCCAACCGCGTGCGCGGTCGATTTGAGATTCATCACTGGTACAACCCTTTAGGCGGGGTGCTTCCCATCGCTCCCGAGACGATTGTTCATGTCGTGATAGCTGTGGGCCACTGCAGATACCAGAAAGAGCGTCGTGACGAGACTTGCCCACCCCATACCAGGAATCTGTGCGAACGGAGGCACTCCTACAACAGCACCGACGATGAACGCTGCACAGAGTACCCCGAGACCGACGTAGTACTTGCTCCACCGAATCTCGTTGTGTGGGACGATGTCCAGGTATACCTGTAATTCTGAAGCATCGTCTGTCAGTGTTGCAGTCCCTCGGTCCACGTCAAACTCGACGATACCATTATCGTCCATCTTCGGTAGGTGGGACTGCCGCAACGCCGTGTAGACACGCATCCGTTGTTTGTACGTGACCGCCTCGACCGGAACGTCGTTCTCCCACGCGGCCAAGTTCGTCGCGAGCTCTCGGAGTTCGACTGTTCGCTCTTGTTGGAGCAAATAGTGCAACGCGTCCCGCCGTCGGCGACAACTCAACACTTCGAACGCCAAGTCTTGGGTCACTTCCGTCGAGTCGGCGTCCTCCAATTCCGACGCTTTACTCGACACGCTCATGGGTATCGATTTATCTGAAAGATAGAGCTCCCCGACCCTCTCTTCAGGAGCGCATCTAGTTGGCATGCAACTTCGAACTTCCCCTGATGAGGACGTTTTACTCCGTTATTTGTGGGCTTTAGCTCCCAGCCTCCCGAACGGGGTTGGTTATCTACTAATGGTATGTACATATAGTAGATACATATCGGATAGATTGACTTAGTTAGAATCTGACTGACATTCGATATATCGAACATATCACCGGTTAATTATCATTTATCTGGTAATTGGTGCCATGTCGCCCTCTTTAACGAGCAACACAGAAAGCGAACAGAGAGCAGGGATGTGTCCAAGAATGAGGAATACGGCGACAACGAACCAGACCCATCACTGGTCGTTGGTGCAAGAATCGACCTACGTACCACGACGTACCGCTACGCTTGGGGCGATGAGCCGAGCAATCGCGACGTACTCGATGCACTTGATGAGTCACTTGTTGCCATTGAAAAGAAGACACGGACAGAATGAGTTGGTTCTGACCGATTCGCGCGCTGTATTCAGCACGCTCGCGGAAACCTATCTGATTCTATTCGTGTCAGCAGAACTCGTTCTCGTCGCGGCTCAGCGCACCGCGACACCGAGGGCATCGAGGCCGAGCACCTGTGTTCGCCAATCGCTTCCAGTCATCTGCACGCAGAGCGTCCCAGCATCGGTCACGGCGTAGGTCGCTCGCGCGTCGTGGGCGAGACCGACGACCGTTTCGTCCATCGGAATCGGGTCGGCGACCCACTCACCGTCTTCGAGCGAGACGACACCATCTGGACCGACGGCGTGGGCGCGGCCATCGGGCATCGACGCGACGACGGTTGTCTTCCCTTCCAACGTGTCCATCCAGCCGTTTCCAAGGGTGTAGAGTCCCGATTCGGTCGCGGCGAGTGGCGTTCCTTCGGCACCGCCGAGGCGACCCGCCGGGTCGGACACGTCGTGTGCGTCGTCGAGGCCGACGTGGGTCAGACCGTCGTCGCCGATACGGTAGACGCCGTCCGCGGCGGCGACGAGACTCCCGTCGAGGGCGCGAACGTCGTCCACAGTCCCGAGGTCCGTCCACCCGTCTTCGTCGAAGTACGCGACCCGGCCCGACTCCGCGGCGGCGACCACGCGGTTCTGGTGGAATCCGACCGTCGTCGCGGGACCGAAGTCGAGTTCGTGGTACTCGTCGTCTTGAACCAACAGCACGTCGTCGGCGGTTGCGACGGCGACTTCGCCCGGCGACCCGGCCACGTCTCGGGGTTCACAGCGGTGGTCGATGCGGAACCCGCCGACCAAGTCGTCGGAGACGTCCACGCTCACGACGCCCATCTCCGCTGCGACGTACACCGTCTGCTTGCCCGACTTGTCCGCGTACACCCGTTTTTCGTCGATGGAGAGGTCGAAATCAGCCATCAGTTGCTCCGGGGTTCGAGATGAGGTTCGGAAAACGTTGTGGTCGTTCTCAGGGGCCGGTGACAGCGTCGCCTCGGAGACTCACTGTTCTTTTTCGACACTCGGTCTTCGAACTCGTGATTCTTGGTGAGAATCTGTACAAAAGGGATGGGGCAGTTCCCCCCACCACCAAATCGCCACGACCGAGCGGGCATCTCGGTCCGGCGGTGGCGCCGGCGTTTTCTGTCAGAGGCACCCCGGCATTGGCAGTTCCACGTACGTCGTATTAGTATTGTTGACTAGTTATCATTTAGTTCGCCGTTGGCTTTGTCAGGACGGCAGGTACGTCGTGAGAATCACGCGCCGATTGCGCACACGCTACTCAACACAGCCGCGACTATCGAGCATCGAATACGCGTCTCAGCAGACCCGGTTCCGTCCGCACTCACAAAAACTCTCGAACGTCCGAGTACCACATGTCGTGGTAATCGAGTTCGTCCAGACCCTCGGCCACGTCGACGGCGATGACGTGCCAACAGCGTTCGCCCTCGTCGGGGTCGAGGTTGTACATCGAGTCCTTACAGGTGCACCCGCGGCCTTCGACCACGTACTCGTCGTCGTAGCCGACGACCACGTCGAAGTCGCGGTAGCGCTTCACCCGTCGCTCAGAGACGGCCTCGATGGCCTTGATGCCCCGGTCACCGTGGGCATCGACGATGGCCTGCACGATTGGCGGCGAGAGGCGGCCCGCCTCGGAGAGTGCTTCTCGCCAGTCGTCGACCGTGTCCACGTCGTCGCGTTCGCGGGTGCCGGACAAAACGCATTCGGTGCGGTGTCGACTCGTCGTCTTCGTATCGCACCACGCCGCGTCGTATCGCATCGCATCGCAACCGGTTTCCCCCCGCGCGGGCGAACGCGAGGTATGCACGTGAGCGAGGGAGGCGTCGACATCGAGGTGCCCGATGCCCGCGACGGGGCGTCCGAAGGGACCGGCGACGACGTCTTCTACAACCCCACACAGGAGTTGAACCGAGACGTCACGGTGGCCGTCCTCCGGGCCTTCCGCGAACGCGAACCCCGCGCCGAATCGTACCTCGACGCCATGGCCGCTTCTGGCATCCGTGGCGTCCGCGCCGCCGCCGAAGGCTACGACGTGACCTGCGCCGACCTCGACGTCGACGCCGTCGAACTCGCCCAATCGAACCTCGACAACGCCGGGACCGGCGGCGAAGCAGTCCACCGGAACGCGAACGCACTCATGTACGACTCCGTCTTCGACGTGGTCGACCTCGACCCGTTCGGGACGCCCATCCCCTTCGCCGACCCGGCGTTCGCCAACACGCGTGACCTCGTCTGCGTCACCGCCACCGACACCGCGCCCCTCTGTGGTGCTCACCAGAAAAGCGGGATTCGAAAGTACGGGTGCGTCCCGCAGAACACCGACTACCACCCCGAGATGGGACTTCGCGTCCTCGTCGGCGCGATGGTCCGAACCGCCGCCCGCTACGACAAGGCCGCGGTTCCGATTCTCTCGCACGCGACGCGCCACTACGCGCGAACCTACCTCGAACTCGACGACCGGGCGACGAAAGCCGACGAACTCCTCGAATCGACCGGGTTCGTCTACCACTGTGAGGACTGTCTCCACCGCGAGGCCGAGTATTCGCTCGTCGCCCACCCGCCAGAGGCGTGTTCCAACTGCGGGTCGACACGAATTCTCGAAGCCGGACCGATTTGGCTCGGCCCCATCTCCGACGCTGACTTCGTCGAATCCGTCCGCGACGAAGTGACAGACGACTTCGGCACCGCGAAACGCGCCCGAGGCATGCTCGAAACCCTCGCCGTCGAACTCGACACGCCGACGCACTTCGACCAGCATCGTCTCTGCAAACTCTGGGGCCGGTCCGCCTCGAAGATGGAGGTGTTCCTCGACGCCGTCCGCGACGCGGGATTCGACGCGACACCGGCACACTACCACGGGACTGCGTTCAAGACGGACGCGACTGTCGCAGAGATTCGCGAGGCGACTGCGCACCTCGACCCCGAAGCGTAAGGGCGCAGAGCCTTCGTATCCGGATTCGAGATAGTTTCTTTTCCTTCCGTGTCGTTGACGTGATACGTGAGCGCACAGATTCGAAACCTCGTCCCCGTCGCACGGACAGTCGTCGACACGATTCGCGAGAAGGAGATATCCTTCCTCGCGGCGAGTATCTCCTACTACACGCTCGTCTCGCTCATTCCACTTCTCGTCCTCGGCGTCCTCGTCGCCACTGCTGTCGGCGGCGAAGAACTCGAGATGCAGCTCACCGCACTCGTCGAGCAGTACCTCGTTCCGACGGGGCAGAACCTCGTTCAAGAGGCACTCTCGGACCAGACTGGACAGGGGAGTGTCGGTCTGGTGAGTCTCGGTCTCACCACGTGGGGTGCGTTGAAACTCTTCCGCGGCCTCGACATCGCCTTTTCGAGAATCTATGGCTCGGAAGCAGGCGGCATCCTCGACCAAATGCGTGATGGCATCGTCGCACTCGTCAGCATCGGTGTCGGGACCATCGGCGTCGCCGTCCTCACCCTCGTCCTCGGCATCCTCAACGTCCCATTCGTCGAGTTCTTCTCGCCGCTTCTCCTCTTACTCACACTCTGTATGGCGTTCTTTCCGCTCTACTACGTCTTTCCGGACGCCGGCCTCACGCCACGACAGGTCGTCCCGGGGACGATATTTGCGGCCATCGCGTGGACGCTGCTGGGCGTCGGGTTCGGTTTCTACGCACAGGTCGCCGGTGCGTCCGTCGCGGGTGCGCTGGGGTCGATTTTACTCCTCGTGACGTGGTTCTACTTCTCCGGACTCACACTCCTCTCTGGTGCGGTGATCAACGCCGTCCTCGCGGGTGTCGTCGGCGGCGATGGCCCCTCGGAACCGGGCGACAGGTCGGGGGGACTGGGCGCGGTGGACCGGCAGGTACAACATACGGGAGGCCGACATGATGCTCATACGGATATGAGCGACGACCGAGGTGACACAGATGGTCCGCGGACGGGCGACGACGCCGGTGACGACGAACCTGCCGGTGCGTCCGTCTCTCCGCGTGGCGCTCCCGATATCGAGGAGTTGGAATCGCAGGTCGAAGAACTCCGTGCGGACCTCGACGCGTTCGAGGCCGACGTAACCGAACGGACTGTCGAGAAGCCGAAACTCGAAGAAGAGTTGAAGCGGTACGTCCGCCGTCGAGTGCGCCGCGGGAAAGCCCGTGGTTGGGGACCGTATCTCGTCCTCCTCTACGGCGTCGTCCTCACCCTCGGCGCGTTCTACTATCTCCAGTCTGACCTCATCGCGGTCATCGCGATGCTCATCATCTTCCTGTCGACGCTGGGGCTCTACGTCCTGTTCGTCATCTTCGGCATCGGCCTGAACGTACTCGGTGTCCCCGGACGCGCCGTGGACGCGGTCCGTGAACGTCGGAGCTAACCATGTTCTTCCTCCAGACTCGCGGTGTCGGCGAGACGGTGCTGACGGACCTTCCGGACGTTATCGTCTTCCTGTTCGGCCTCGTCACCCAACTCGGCGACCAGTGGTTCTTCTTCGTCGCGTTCACCTCGCTGTACTGGGTGTGCTGGCCGCGCATCTCCGACCGCCCGCGCCGGACAGCGGCGTCGTTCGTCGGTCTCGCACTCGGGTCGCTCGCACTCGTCACCGCACTGAAAGTCGGATTCGCGCTCCCCCGGCCACCGACGGCGGCAATCGCCGCCGCCCCTGCGTGGCCAAGTCCGCTTTCTGACCTGTTCGTCTCGTTCACGACGGACGACGGATTCGGGTTCCCGAGCGGTCACGCCCTCGGGACGACAGTCGTCTACGGCGCTGCGGCCGTCGTCCTCGACGTGTGGGACCGCCGCCGGCGTATCCTCGCTGCCGCGGCAATCGTCGGAACTGTCTCGCTTTCCCGCGTCGTCATCGGCGTCCACTACGGCGTTGACGTCGTCGTCGGCGTCCTCCTCGGCCTCGTGTTCCTGAAAGCAGTCTTCACTGTCGCCGCCGCGGACGACGCCCCCGGCCACCTCGACCCGCGACGCCTGTTTGCGCTCGCTGCTGTCCTCGCTTCACTGGCGCTCGCCGTGGTCTTCGTGACGGGTGTCCCGCACCACGGTGAAAACGCTGCTGCCGCTCTCGGTGGGTCGCTCGGTGGCTTCTTTGGATGGTCGCGTCTCAGTGACCACGAGTCGCTCCCGACGCTGTCACCACCGGTCGCACTCGTCTCGTTCTTCGGGGCGGGCGGTCTCTGGGTCGCGGCCGACGCGCTGGACGCGCCGATTCCGGTCGTGGTGCTCGCGACTGGCGCTGTCGTCGCGTTCATCCTCGTCGCGCCGCAGTTGCAGATGCGGTTCGCCGGCGACACCGTCGCGCAGCGTGCGGACTGACGCTGGAACGACCCACACTCTCGCGTTCTTTTCGGCTCCCCGCTCTCTCTCCGTTCCCTGCACCGCTTCAGAATCCGAGAAGCTTCGCTACACCGACTGCCACGAAGACGAGTCCGAGAAAGCGGAAGGCGTACCCTCCCGTCTCGGACGACCGAGCACCGTCGGTAATCGGACCGAATCGGCGCGCGAACAGCATGTCCTCCGCGAAGACGAACAGCACCACGCCGAACACGACGAAGGCGAGGTCCGCGAAGATGGTCATCGTCTCATCCTCTCTCCGGTCGGGCATAAGCCCAGCCCTGCCGCTCTCGGTTGTGAGCTACGAAAAATAAGCGACTGTTGCGGGTCCGTCGCGGTTAGAACGTCTCGAGGTAGCGGTCGAGTTCCCACTCGGAGACCGAGACGAGGTAGTCCTGGAACTCGGAGCGCTTGGCTTCGACGAACTTCTCGTAGACGTGGTCACCGAGGGCTTCCTGGATGACTTCGTCTTCTTCGAGGGCGTCGACAGCAGCGCCGAGGTCCTTCGGGAGCGTCTCGATACCGTACTCTTCGCGCTTCGCTTCGTCGAAGTCGTAGATGTTCTCGCGGACCGGGTCGGGGCACTCGAGGCCGCGCTCGATGCCGTCGAGACCGGCGTGAATGAGTGCTGCGAGAGCGAGGTACGGGTTACAGGACGGGTCGGGGAAGCGAGCCTCGATACGCGACGCGGCCGGCGTGCGGGCGGCCGGCTTGCGGATGAGCGCCGAGCGGTTGCGGTCGGACCACGCGATGTAGACCGGTGCTTCGTACCCGGGGACGAGGCGCTTGTAGGAGTTCACCGTCGGGTCGGCGACGGCCGTCACTGCGGGCGCGTGGTCGAGGATACCTGCGGTGAACTGCTTGGCAGTCTCGCTCAGGTTGAACTCGTCGTCCTCGTCGTGGAACGCGTTCTCGCCGTCCTGGAACAGCGAGATGTGCGTGTGCATGCCGGACCCGTTGATGCGGGCGATGGGCTTGGGCATGAACGTCGCGTGCAGGTCGTGTTCGGCCGCGATGGCGCGGACGACGGACCGGAAAGTCGCGACGTTGTCGGCCGTCGAGAGGGCGTCGTCGTACGTGAAGTTAATCTCGTGTTGGCCTTCGGCGACTTCGTGGTGCGACGCTTCGATGTCGAAGCCCATGCTCTCGAGGCCGTAGATGATATCACGGCGCACGTCGGACGCGAGGTCCTTCGGGGCGAGGTCGAAGTAGCCACCGGCGTCGTTCGTGACGGTCGTCGCGCGACCGTTCTCGTCTTCTTCGAACAGGAAGAACTCCGGTTCGGGGGCCGCGTTGATGTCGTAGCCCATCTCGTCTGCACGGTCGATAGCGCGCTTCAGGACACCGCGCGGGTCACCCTCGAACGGTTCGCCTGTGGACGTGTTGAACACGTCACAGATGAGGCGGGCCGCCGCGCTGTTTTCTTTCTGCCGCCATGGGAGGATAGCGAACGTAGACGGGTCGGGTTCGAGGCGCATGTCCGACTCCTGAATGCGGACGAAGCCGTCGATAGACGAACCGTCGAAATAAATTCCCTCTGTGAACGCCTTTTCGGCCTGCGAGGCCGGGACGGAGACGTTCTTTACGGTACCGAGAATGTCGGTGAACTGGAGGCGCAGGAAGTCGACATTCTTCTCTTCGATTTCGTCGATGACTGCCTGTGCTTCCGCGCTCAGACCACCATCGGTTCGTACGTTTTCTTCCGTCATTTTCCTGGACATACGGTTCGAACACGCGAACTATAAAGACCTTTCCGCTTAATGCAATTCCCCGAGTGTCGCCACAGAATTGGATATTCGTAAAATTCTAATGCCCCCGGACGGACTTTCAATGTAATGACGTACGAAAACCTCGATGCGAAGCTCATCAACGCACTCCTCGGCGATGGTCGGGCGAGTCTGCGAAGCCTCGCCGAAGAACTCGACGTGTCGGTGACGACTGTCTCGAATCACCTCCGGGACCTCGAAGACGAAGGCGTCATCGAGGGGTACACCCCGCGCGTGAACTACGACGCGCTCGGCTACGACGTCACCGCCATCATCCAACTGAAAGTCGAGGGGTCGGCGCTCGTCGACGTGACAGAGCGACTCCGCACGGAGAAGCAGATGATTTCGGTCTACGAGGTGACCGGCGACTACGACATCATCGCCATCGGCAAGTTCCGCGACACAGACGGCATGAACACGCAAATCAAGAAGTTGCTCACCGACGTCGACATCCGCGAGTCGAACACGTCCGTCGTGCTCAACGCCGTCACGGAGAACGAACAGTTCCAACTCGACATCGACGAGTAGGTCAGACGATTCGCGTTTTCACGTCTCGCATCTCTTCGCGGCAGTAGGGACACCGATACCGTGTGTCGAATCCTCCAGCACTCGTTCGCGTCGTCGTCTCTATCTCGTGGACGCCCACGTCGCGTCCGCACGTTCTACACTGGACGGCTGGCATCGAAGGGAACTCTCGCTGAAGCCTGGATAAATCTGGTGGCCATGTGAATTTGTGTCACAACTCTGTATCGAGTGCGAAGGGCATCGTTTCGTGTGGAGATTCCTGATTTTTGCCGATGTGTGACGTTCGTCTGACGGAATTTGCCGAACAGACTGTCGAAGTATTCGAAGGGCAACGTTTCGACTGGAGACTCGGTGACGTAACGGACTCTCCCGCGAGAATCCCGGAGATGAACTACGGGTTTTTGGACGACAGTCGAAAAAATACGGGCGTTCGTTGGTCGAACTCAAGCGACCGGTTCGTCGTTCTCCACGATACCGAATCGGTTTCCCTCAGTATCGTGACAGTCTGCGAGACACCGAAGACCACTCAGAAGTCGTCTTCGAACACGGACGTCGCAGTTCCACTTTTTCCGGGCGTTCGCTTCGCTCACACCCGCAAAACCTGGAGGAAAAAGACCGCAGAGATGTTTTAGAAGTCGTCTTCGAACACGAACGTCCCGTTGCGCTGGACGACTTCCCCGTCGAGTTCGATGACCGAATCTTCGGACATGTCGACGATCATGTCCACGTGTTCGGCGCTCTCGTTGACCTCGTTGTCGTCGCCCACCGTCTCCGGGTACGCCGAGCCGACGGCCATGTGGACGGTGTCGCCCATCTTCTCGTCGAAGAGCATGTTGTAGGTGAACTGGTCGATGTTGCGGTTCATCCCGATACCGAGTTCGCCGAGGTAACGGGCACCTTCGTCGGTGTCGAACACGCCGTCGAGGACCGCTTCGTTGCGTTCTGCGGAGTAGTCGACGACTTTCCCGTCTTCGAACGTGACGCGGACGCCTGTGATTTCGCGGCCCTGTCGGTACAGTGGCAGGTCGAAGTACACCTCACCTTCGACGGAGTCCTTGACGGGGGCGGTGAACACTTCCCCACCGGGGAGGTTGTGCTCGCCCTTGTCGTTGATGGTGACGTTACCCGCGACGCTCATCGTCACGTCTGTCTCGTCACCCGACTTGATGCGGACTTCGTCGGCGTCGTCGAGGAGTTCGACCATCTGTTGTTGGTGTTCGGCCTGCTTCTCCCAGTCGAGACTGACGGCGTCGTAGACGAAGTTCTCGTAGGCTTCGGTACTCATGCCGGCGAGTTGGGCGCTTCCCGACGCGGGGTACTGGGTGAGACACCAGCGCTTCTGGAGCGCTTCGACCTGAATCGGCTTGTAAGCGCGTTTCCACGCCGCGTTTGTCGCGGGGTCGATGTCGCTTTGTTCCGTCGCGTTCGTCTCGGCGCGGACGTTGATGTACACGTCGGACGCCTCGATGAGTGCGAGTTGGTGGTCCGGCGTCTCGAACTCGTCCGCCTCGGACGCACGGAGGAACGCGCGCCCGAACCGTGGGTTGCTGTCGAGGTTGACGGCGTACGCACCGCGTTCACCGACGAGTTCGCAGATGGCGGTCACGAGGTCTTCGGCGACTGCGGGTGCGGAGATGACGACGTTGTCGCCCTCTTCGACGCGTGTCGAGTGGTCGACGATGGTCTGAGCGTGTTCGCGGATACGCGGGTCCATACCGCGTCGTGTGTGTCCCCGGGGCAAACACCTTTCGAACCGCAAATGTTGCCACCACAAAGCGAGACTCGAAGAGACCACCGGCTATTTCTCACTCGGTGCGGTCTCTTCGCGCGATGATTGACCTTCGAAGTGACACGGTGACGCTCCCCTCCGACGAGATGCGTGTCGCCGCGCGGGATGCCGACGTCGGCGACGACGTGTACGGCGACGACCCGACTGTGAACGAACTCGAAGCGCGTGCGGCCGAGGTAGTCGGCATGGAAGACGCCCTGTACGTCCCCTCCGGGACGATGGGGAACCAAATCGCCGCCCGCGTCCACGCCGACCCCGGACAAGAAGCGCTCGTCGACGCCAAGGCCCACGTCTACAAGTGGGAAGTTGGCGGATTTGCCCAGTTGTCTGGCCTGCAAGTTCGGGCCTTCGACGGCGGTGACCGCGCCGTCCCCACGCCCAAACAGGTCCGCGACCACGCGCGCGAGGAGTCGCTTCACGTCGCCGGAACCGGCGTCCTGTGTCTCGAAAACACCCACAACGCCCGCGGTGGCGTCGCCATCCCGAAAGCGGACATCGACGCGGCGGCCGAGGCGGCACACGAACTCGACATTCCCGTCCACCTCGACGGCGCACGCGTGTTCAACGCCTGTGTCGCCCTCGACGAGGACCCAGCGGCGATGACGGAGCACGTCGATTCCGTGATGTTCTGTCTCTCGAAGGGTCTCGGCGCACCAGTCGGGTCGATTCTCGCCGGCAGTGAGGCGTTCATCGAGCAGGCGACGCGCGTCCGCAAGCAGTTCGGTGGCGGGATGCGACAGGCCGGCATCATCGCGGCACCCGGACTGGTCGCACTCGACAACATCGACAGACTGGCCGACGACCACGAGAACGCCCGTGTCCTCGCGGACGGCCTCGACGCCATCGAGGGGCTATCGGTTCCGACGCCGGATACGAACATCGTCGTCGTCGACTCCGAAGGTGCCGGCTTGACGGCACAGGAGTTCGTCGGCCTGTGCGACGACGTGGGCGTCCTCGGCGGCACGTTCGGCGAGTATCACACCCGATTCACGACGAACCTGAACGTCTCGGGTGCAGACGTCGAAGAAGCGGTCGAACTCGTCGCGGAAGCGGTCGAGTCGAACTGACACGGGGTCGCCGAACGTTCTCCTTACAACTCGGGTTCGATGTAGACGAAGTGGACCCGTTCGTCTGCCGCTTTGAGTTTCTCTTCGATGGCGGTGATGTGGTCGTCTATCTCTTCGGTGTCGAGTTCGGGGTCGAAACTCACGTCGAGGGTGACGAGTAGTTTCTCGGGGCCGACGTAGGTGGCGCGGAACTTGTCGACGTGGACGACACGGGGGTCGTCGCGGACGATATCTCTGAGTTCCTGTTCTTCCCGCGTCGGGACGCTCTCACCGATGAGCAGACGCTTGTTCTCCCAGGCGAGTGCGACGGCGAATCCCATGAGGAGGATACCGATGAGGAGGGCGGCGGCGGCGTCGAACATCTCGTTACCCGTCAGTTCGGTGAGGCCGATGCCGACGAGTGCGAGCATCGCACCGCCGAGGGCGACGGTGTCCTCGGTGAACGCCGTCAGGGTTGTCACGTCGCTCGTCTCGCGGAACGCCTGGGCGAGGCCACTCCACTCGTACTCCTCGATTTGGCGGCGGAGTTCGGCGTTCGCCTTCACGAAGGCGTAACTTTCGAACCCGATGGCTCCGAGGAGGATGGTGACGTTGACCCAGACGGGACGTATCTCCATCCCGAACAGGAGGAGACTCTCCGCGCCGCCCCCGTGGGCCGGGTGCATCAGGGCGTCGTATCCGTGTTTTGCGGACTCCCACCCGGCGATGCCGAAGAGCATCACGGAGACGAGAAACGAGTAGAAGAACTGCGCCTTACCGAACCCGAAGGGGTGCTGGCGGGTCGCCTTGCGCCTGCTGTACCGGATACCGATGAGCAAGAAGACCTGGTTCCCGGTGTCAGAGATGGAGTGGTACGTCTCCGAGAGCATGGAGGGGCTTCCAGTCGCGAGAAATCCGAGGAATTTGAGAATGGCGATGGCCCCGTTGGCGAAGAGGGCCGCGACGACGACCGACGTACTGCCTGCCATGTCGTGGGCCACTCCCCCCGCGCGGATAGATGTTCCGCCACGCTCACATGTCGCGGTCCACCCCTACTCACGCGTGCTGTCTCTCGGTCCGCAGTCGGTAGGTTTCAATCTCTCCGATACATAGACCGAGTATGCTCGTCGTCGTCTCCGACACCCACAGTACAGACGGCCATCGCCTCACGAATCGTACGCTCGACGCGGTCCGCGACGCTGACCTCGTCGTCCACGCGGGCGACTTCATGCGCGAGTCCGTGCTCGACGCCTTCGTCGACGAGTCCGAGGAGTTCCTCGCCGTCTACGGCAACAACGACGGCCCGGAGATTCGCGCTCGGATTCCCGAAGCCCGGAACTTCACCTACGGCGGCGTGGAGTTCGCGATGACGCACACGCGACGCGGCGGCGGGACGGCGCTCTCGCTGTTCGGTCGTGAACGTGGCGCAGACGCCGTCATCTTCGGCCACAGCCACCGACCGACGTTCGACGGGACGGGAGAGATTCCGCTCGTCAATCCGGGAAGTCACGCCCAACCGCGAGGGAACCGGCAGGCGCACGCCGAGTTCGAGGAACTGCCGGACGGTGGTCTCCGCGGGCGACTCGTCACGGTCGACGGCGACGTGTTTCAGACGTTCCGTGTGGTGCCCGGCGGGCACTGAACACGGGTGTTCCGGTGGAGGGCCGGGAGAATCAGCGGGAACAGGTGGAGGGCCTGTTCTGGGCGTTCCGAGGCCACGTCGAAGCGGGGTCGACGGGGGGCAGGGGCGCACGTTGGGGGCAAGGGACCCGTCGTCGTCTGGCTCGACGTCGCCTCGTACTCAGTCGTATGAGAGGACGGGTCAAATACGCACCGTAAGCTAAAACAGGTGTTTTAGTCACGGAGCACTCCGTGTGCGACCCACGCTACGAGGACGGTCAGGCCGCCGAGGAAGAACAGTGCACCCGGCGACAACGACCCGAGCAGGTCGGCCGCCCCCGACGTCCCGTTCGTGAGTTGCATCGTCGCGTCGGTAGCCTGCTGGACCGCCGTCGTGGTCGGTTCGACGGTTGGTTCGGCCGTCGGAACCGGCGTCGCAGTTGGCGACGAGGTGGGAAGTGGCGTCGAGGTGGCCGTCTCTGCGGCGGTTCGGGTGGCCGCTTCGGTCACTGTCTTGGTCGCTTCCTCGGCGACGGTTTGGGTCGCGTCTGCTGACTCGGTCGTCGTCGCCTCTGCGATGTTGAATCCGCCGCCGTCCGAGGTGGTCGTCGCATCCGCGGCAGTGGTCTGCTCACCACCAGTCGCGTTCACGTCTCCACTCTCTCCGGTGAAGGATGCGTCGAGGTCGCTGGTCGTCGATTCGTTCGCGCCGCCAGCACCGTCGTCGCCGCCTCCAAGGTCGGCACTTTCGGCTCCGCCACCAGCACTCTCTACACCGCCGTCTGCACCACCGGTCGTCGCGAACGGGAAGACGCTCCCCGTCCGCGCGAGGCGGTTCAGGACGGCCCCGCCGATACCGAGGACACCGATACCGCCGATGAGACGGGTGAGCGCGCTCTTGAGACCGTTCGTGTCGTCTTCGCGCCCGGCGACGACGACGAGTGCACGGTCGGCGGGCGCGTACACGTTCATCTCGCGTCCTTTCTCGGAGTAGCGCGTATCCGTGACTTCGATGAGTCCCGCCTCAGAGAGGTTCCCGAGGTGGTACTGGACGTTCTGTAACGAGGTGTCGACGTCTGTCGCGAGGTCGGAGGGCGTCGCCGGGGACTCGTGGAGCGACGCGAGCACAGACCGGGCAGTCGAAGAAGAGATGGCACCGAGTAAGTCGTCGGCCTCGTCACTGTCGAGGCCGATGACGCGGGGGTCCCGGTCGTCCTGGCCGTCGGTCGAGTCTCCGGAACTGGAGGGGATGAGGTCGGCCATCGACTCGCCTTTCACACCTTCTCAGCATGAGTGTTAATGTTCTGTGACGTTCCAACGCCGAAATGGCTATACCCGGTGCCCTCGGAATGCTCGCACATGACCGACCCTCTGGTCGTAGACGGCATCGTCGACTTTCTCGCCGGTGACCCAGTGTTCACTGGGTTGCTCGTCGTGATGTTGCTCTTCGTCTTCTTCGCGTATCTCCTCGTTCGACGGACGCTCCTCGGACTGCGCGAGGGCTACGACGACGCCCGGCGGCGCTAGGATGTCGTCAAACATCCAGAACCGAGCGATGGAGGTTTTCCTGTGGTAGCGGTCGGGACACTCCTCACACTCGGCGTCGCTGCACTCGCCAGTCTGTTCATGGCCTGGGCCATCGGCGCGGGGTCGTCGGGGTCGACACCTTTCGCGCCGGCAGTCGGTGCCAACGCTATCTCGGTGATGCGTGCGGGGTTCATCGTCGGTCTCCTCGGGTTCTCCGGGGCTATCTTACAGGGTGCGAACGTCACGAACGCGGTCGGAACCGAACTCGTGGGTGGCGTCACGCTCAGCGTGACCGCGGCCGTCATCGCGCTTCTCACGGCGGCAATCCTCGTCGCCCTCGGCGTCTTCGCTGGGTACCCGATTGCGACTGCGTTCACCGTCACGGGCGCTGTGGTCGGTGTCGGCCTCGCGATGGGTGGCACTCCCGCGTGGCCGAAGTATCAACAAATCGTCTCGCTGTGGGTACTTACGCCGTTCGTCGGCGGCGGGGCGTCGTACGTGACTGCGCGGGCGCTTCGCTCCGAACGGTTCTCCGAGTCCGCGACTGTCCCCGTCTTGGCGGGCATCGTCGGTCTCCTCGTCGCCAACATGGAGTTCGCCGGTCTCGGTGCAGACGGGTCGTCCGCATCGATAGCACGCGCGTCCGCCGTCGACCTCGCCGGTGTCGGGTTCGGTGAATCAGTCTGGTTCGTCGCGAGTATGCTGTTCGTCGGCATCGTCGCGGGAGCCATCGTCACCCGGTGGATGCGTACCGACCCGGTTCGGGGGCAGCGTCGGTTCCTCCTCGTCCTCGGGGGCCTCGTCGCGTTCTCTGCCGGAGGCAGTCAGGTCGGACTGGCGATTGGGCCACTCGTCCCTCTCCTCGACGCCGTGACCGTCCCGCTTCCTGCACTCCTCGTCGGCGGGGGTATCGGCCTCCTCGCAGGGTCGTGGACCGGTGCCCCGCGAATGATAAAGGCGCTCGCACAGGACTACTCCTCGCTCGGCCCACGCCGCTCTATCGCGGCGATGATTCCGTCGTTCGCAATCGCACAGACCGCCGTCGCACTGGGCGTTCCCGTCTCGTTCAACGAGATTATCGTGAGTGCCATCATCGGGTCGGGCTTCGCGGCCGGCGGGGCCGGCGTCTCGAAGCGCAAGATGGTGTACACCGTCCTCGCGTGGATTGGGTCACTCGTCCTCGCGTTCGGTCTGGGGTACGGCGTCTTTACGCTCGTGTCGAGCGTATTCCCTGTGTGAACGTCCGTGGTCTCCGCGTAGCACTCGCCAACCTCGTCGCCGCCCTCTGGGCGGGCTTTGGAGTCTATCACGTCGCGATGGCAATCGTGACCGGCATCTCTCTCCGTGGATTCACGTTCGGGACTGTCGGTCTCGGCGGGTTCTTTCTGGCAATTCGGTTCCGGGCACGCTCACAACGCCTCCGCGACGGCACCGCAGACCCGCGTGGACTCCTCGTCCTCACGCTGGTCTCGCTAGCGCTCGTCCTGCTGTCGTTTACACTCCTCGGCTGAGAGCACAGAAAGAGCATCGACGCTCGAATCAGACGTCCGTCTCGACTTCGGCTTCTTCGTCGTCGTCGTCGTCGCTCGCTTCGTCTTCGACGCCCACGTTGGTCCGAATGCGGGCTTTCATGATGCGGGTGTTGTCGACCTGTTCGATGCGGATGACGATGTTCCCGTAGGAAATCTCTTCGCCCTCCTCGACGAGTCTCCCGGCACGGTTGAAGATGAACCCCGCGAGCGTCTCGAACTCCTCACCTTCCGGGAGTTCGATGTCGAGCATCTCGTTCACCTCGTCGATGTTGACCTCACCGCGGACGAGGAACGTGTCCTGACCGACCTCTTCGAACGGTTCTTCCTCGTCGCCTTCGAGGATGTCTCCGACGATCTCTTCGACCATGTCTTCGAGGGTGATGAGACCCTCGGTGGTCCCGAACTCGTCGATGACGATGACCATCTGCATCCGCGTGTCCTGCATCTCGGCCATGAGTTCGTCGACGTTCTTCGACTCGGGGACGTGGAGCGTCGGCGAGACGATGTCTGCGAGACTCACGCCGCGTTCACCGTAGTACTGCTCGCGGACGAGGTTTCGGATGTTGACGATGCCGATGATGTTGTCGAGGTTGCCGTCGTAGACGGGCACGCGTTCGTGGTCCGCCTGCACACACGTCTCGATGGCCTCGTCGATGGTCGCGTCCTTCGGGACAGCAGTCATGTCGAGTCGCGGCGTCATGACCTCTTTCGCGATAGTGGAGTTGAACCGGAAGATGCGGTCGAGCATCTCGCGTTCTTCCTCTTCGATGACGCCCTCGCGTTCGCCCGTCTCGATGAGGTTCTGAATCTCGTCGCGGGTGATGTACGTCGCTTCGATTGCCGTCTGGCCGCCCGTGATGCGGTTGATGAAGCGCGTCAGGTAGTCGAAGATGACGACGAGCGGGAGCAAGACGAGCTCCGCGTACTTCAGCGGGCGGGCGATGCGGAGGGACCACGACTCCGTGTTCTCGACTGCGTAGGACTTCGGCGCGCTCTCGCCGAACAGCAAGACGAGCGTCGTGATGCCGAACGTCGAGATGAGCACCGACTGGCCGGGGCCGAAGTCGAGGACTGCGAGGAGTCCCGTCGCCAACGCCGACATAGCGATGTTGACGATGTTGTTGCCGACGAGGATGGTGACCAGAAGACGGTGTGGGTCTTCCTTGAGCGCTTTCACCCGTTCTGCACCGGGAACACCCTCTTCGACTAGTGAGTCGACGCGGTGCTTCGCCAGTGAGAACATCGCAATCTCAGACGACGAGAAGAACGCCGAGAGTGCGATGAGTACGAGAATCGCGGCCCCACCGAGGACCGTGATTGTCGTGTCGTCCAGCGGGACGTTCGAGGCCTGTAGGGGTGCGAGGAACGTGGCTGGAAGTGAGAGTAGCGGCGGCAAACCCATGTAACTACGAAGTCTTGCATGGCACCGGAATTAAGAGTTGCCCTCGGCAACACCGCCGGACCGGGCCACGGTCGGTGGAAAAATCGATTTCCTGTGCGGCATTGCGGCGTGGATACCCGCGAGCGAAGAGCTTAGGCGGGGCTCGTCCCAACGAGTGTCCATGTCCGACGACCAGCCGGCGATTACCCTGTATCGGTTGCAGGCGTGTCCGTACTGCGAGCGGGTCGTTCGCGTCCTCGACGAGCAGGGACTCGACTACCACTCTCGCTTCGTCGAACCGATGCACTCCGACCGAAACGTCGTAAAGCGTGTCTCCGGGAAACGGACCGTCCCCGCCATCGTCGACGACAACACCGGCGTCACGATGTCCGAGTCGGCCAACATCGTCGACTACCTCGAGAGCACCTACGGGAACGGGGAGGGCGCATAATGGTCGACTTCGACGTCGTCGAACTTCCGCCGCACGACGCGCCCGGTGTCGGCGACACCGCACCGGACTTCACCCGACCGCTCGTCGACGACGAGTACTGGGAAGACACCTCACTGTCCGACCTGACAGACGACGGCCCCGTCCTCCTCGTCTTCCACACGATGGACGGCGCGTTCCCGTCGACGTACGTCTGGAACAACCTCCGTGACCGAGGCGTCCTCGAGGAGATTCAGGCCGTCGGCGTCTCTATCTCGTCGCCGTACGAGCACAAGACGTTCGTCGCCGAACGCGACGTCGACGCGCGATTCTTCTCGGACCCCGCGGCGGGCGTTGCGGCCGACTACGGCATCGAGAACGACTTGGACGACATGACCGGTATCACCGAACACCGACCGGCCGTGTTCCTCCTCGACGAGACGCGCGAAATCCAGTACGCGTGGGTCGCAGACGAGTGGCCGGACTTCCCCGACTACGACGAAATCGTCGCCGCAGTCGACGAACGCTAATCCGGGTTCGTCCCTCGTTCTCCTTTCGCGTCTTCGTCTCGTTCCGTCCCGCGTCGCCCGTCTGCGAGACCCTGTTTCGTCACGCTTTTTCGCCCGTCACCCCTCGATTCTCCCATGAGTGACGACGAAAACGTGGCGGCGGCGGCGGCCGCCATTCGCCGCGGTGAGGCGGTGGTCTATCCGACCGAGACTGTCTACGGGATGGGCGCAGACGCGACGGACCCGGCTGCCGTCGAACGCGTCTTCGACATCAAAGGCAGAGACCGTTCCAAACCGCTCTCGGCCGGGTTTCCGGACGTCGACGCGGCGCTCGAACACGTCGTCGCCGACGAGCGTGAGGTGGCGTTCATGCGCCGATTCCTCCCCGGCCCGGTGACCGTCGTCGTCGAACGCCGCGACACGCTCCCCGACGTACTCGTCGCCGGGCGTGACCGTGTCGGCGTCCGCGTCCCCGACCACGAACTCGCGTGTCGACTCTTCCGCGCGGCGGAGACGCCAGTGACGGCGACCAGTGCGAACCGGT
Organism: Haloferax profundi; assembly: GCF_001469865.1. Classification (GTDB taxonomy): domain Archaea; phylum Halobacteriota; class Halobacteria; order Halobacteriales; family Haloferacaceae; genus Haloferax; species Haloferax profundi. The sequence continues at coordinate 23,685 of NZ_LOPV01000097.1, read as the reverse complement.
CTGGCACCGGGAGCATCACGCACCCCGAACAACTCTCGGACGACATCCGCGACGCCGTCGCTGTCGTCCTCGACGGCGGGACGACGCCCGGCACCGAGAGCACCGTCGTAGACCCCGGCCAAGGTATCATCCACCGGCGTGGCGCGATGGCCGACGACATCGAGGCGTGGTTAGAAGCCGACGAGTGAGCGCAACGAACGCGTCTTCACATGATTGCAAGGAGGAAGACCACGGCTTTAGCCTTGGGAGGAACCCGTCAAGACTCGAATCAATCCACGAGTGGTAGCAGACCGACCCACCAACGTTAATCGGTATTGGTATAAAGAGATGGTTCAATATGTGAACCAACGATGGAGGTGATTCGCACCGTCAAAGTCAAACTCGACGTACCCAACGAGCGGTGCGACGACCTCCATCAAACCAAAAACCAGTTCCTCCACTGTGCGAACACCACCGCAGAGTGGGCGTGGAGATACCCACACGACTACTGCGTAACCTCAAAGAAGAAGGCCGAGAACGCCCTCTACGACCAACTTCGAGGCGAGACAGAGTTGACCGCGAACCTCGTCCAGAAAGGGATTCGACGTGCTATCGAGGCCACAAAAAGCGGTGTCTCTCGACTCAAGAAAGGCGATAACACCAGCCAACCGCACTTCGATGCGTGGAGCGTCGTCTACGACAAACGCTCCGCAACGTTCCACCGCGACCACGTTTCCCTTTCCACAGTGAATGGTCGCGTTGAGTGCGACTATGTGATTCCCAGCGAAACTGAGGGAACGCCGATTGGTGAGTACCTGCTGAACGAGGACTACGAGTTCCGTATGTCTACGTTGCAGTACGACCGTACCACACAGTCGTTCTACCTCCACGCACGGATGCGCCGAGCCACAGACGAGCAAGACCAGTCCACTGCTAATTCTTCTGATGCCAAGCACAGAACAGTCCTTGGCGTTGACCTGAACGTGGACGGCTCGCTCGCCGTGACTTCAACAGGCGCATTCATCGGGAACGCCGACGAGATGAACCACCGACGCCGAGAGTTCGAGAAGACTCGCGGGTCGATGCAACAGACGGGCACGCGGTCGGCCCACCTGTCGATTCAGTCGATGAAAGACCGCGAACACTGCTGGATGCAAGACGAACTCCACCGAGCATCTAACCAGATTCTCGAAGAAGCCCACTACCACGGCTGTACGCACATCGCGTTCGAGTATCTGACCGACATTCGCAAACGGATGGCTGGTGCAAAGCGATACCACGCGTGGGCGTTCCGACGCCTCTACCAGTACGTTGAGTACAAGGCGGAGATGTTCGGCATTGAAATGGGGCAAGTGAGTCCTGCGTACACGTCTCAACGGTGTTCGTCGTGTGGGTTTACGCACGAGAACAATCGCCGGTCGAAGCACCAGTTTGTGTGTCAGAAGTGCGAGTACGAACTGAACGCGGACTACAACGCGAGCAAGAACGTCGCTCGTAAACTGCTCAAGAAACTCCACTCGGGGCAGAAGTCTTCGGGTGGAGGCGCACCCTGTCAGTGTGCGCTGACGTCGGGGACCTTGAACCTGAATGGTGATTTCCATGCCTCCGTCAAATCGACGGCAGAAGGGGAGTCCACTGACAAGCCCACGACTTCGGTCGTGGGTCACTGACCCCACACTGCTCTCGGTAGGCACACCCCTCGCACTTCGCCGAGTTACGGAGGCGCGGTGGGACGAAGTCGAGTCCGCGCGCGACCCTGAGTGCCCGACGGTACGCCGCTTTGTTCTGTGTCGTGAGTCGGACGGTTCGGACGACACCGACTGCTGGATACTCCACGAACGCTCGCTCGACTGCTGATTCTCGTTCCCACGATAGGGCCTTGGCCACCGCGACGGCCCGGACACGCTGGGGTTCCCACACGCCGCGTTCGGGTGGCGTCCCCGGAGAGACGAGTGACGGAACTGGGGGGTCGCCGACGAGTTTGTGCGCGACGCCGCGGCAGTCTTTCCCCGCGAGTACGACGTCCTTCCTCGTTGGATTCGTCAGTGACTCCCACTCGTCTCGCTCGCGGAGACGGCGGAGATTCCTCCGGTACGTCGTGGGCGTAGTCGCCAGTGGTTTGGCCGTGAGTTCGTCGTCGCTGGCGTCGACGAGGGACGCGTACTCGAATGCGAGAGCGCGAATGTCGCCGACGGTGGGCGGCGGTTCTCTGTCGCTGTCGCGGCGCGCGTAGTAGAGTTGCCGTGGGCAGTACGCGGCGTGTGCGAGGTCCGAGGCGGCGATTCGTGACGACATAGCCCGTCTGGTACCGTCTTCGTATTTATACTTCCGCGCTCTCTGCGCTCCCTCTTCGCGCTCCCCCTCTCGTGGACCGTCTCCGACGACAGCGTACCTCTCCCAGACAGAATTGCACATCCGTGGGTCGCTTGTGAGGTGAGGCGTCACGACTTGTGGTGTGCTGTCCTTTCTAACGTGCTTTGAATGCACCTTTGAGTCTGAGATGTCGATTAATATTGCGGCTAATGTGAAACACTATCTTAAGACTTAATTGACCCCAACTGAGAATCTCCACCTGTAGACAGACTACCCCGCCTCCGAATTCGAACCATGATGGTCTCTTCCGAGTGTTCCGATGGTTGATGTGTTGTCGCTGGCCCTCGTCGCCGTAGCGAGTGCCGTGAGCCTGTTCATGGCGTGGATAATCGGTGCCGGGTCGGCGGGTGCGACGCCGTTCGCACCGGCAGTCGGCGCGAACGCTATCTCGATAATGCGCGCGGGACTCGTCGTCGGCGTCATCGCGTTTCTGGGTGCCGTGGTCCAAGGCGGGAGCGTGTCGGCCGCTATCGGGACTGGTCTCATCGACGGTGTCGCGCTCTCACCTCTGGCCGCCGTCGTCGTCTTACTCCTCGCAGGTGGCCTCATGGCCATCGGCATCGTGACTGGAATCCCGATTGCGACGGCGTTCACCGTCACCGGTGCAGTCATCGGTATCGGCATCGCACTCGGCGGTGCTCCGGCGTGGGCGAAGTACCAGGAAATCGCATCGGTGTGGGTACTCACGCCCTTCGTTGGCGGTGGACTCGCCTACGGACTCGCCCGCGTGCTCTCGCGTGAGTGGGCACCCGAATCTATCTGTATCCCCGCGCTCGCAGCCAGTGTCAGCGCCGTCGTCGCCAACATCGAGTTCGCCGTCCTCGGCGGTCCAGACGGTGGCCAATCACTCGCGAGCGTCGTCGGCGCGTCACTCGACTCGGTGACAGTGCACGGGCCACTCGTGGTGACACTCCTCTTCGCAGTCGGTATCGCGGCACTCGTCCGCTTCGACATCCACCGCGACGAACACCGGGCGATGAACCGGTTCCTCCTCGCACTCGGGTCGCTCGTCGCCTTCTCGGCCGGCGGGTCGCAGGTCGGACTCGCCGTCGGACCACTGCTCCCGTTGTTCGATACGATGGCGATTCCACTCACTGCCGTCCTCGTCGGCGGGGGGTTCGGCATCCTCGTCGGGGCGTGGATGGGCGCGCCCCGGATGATTAAATCGCTCTCACAGGATTACTCGTCGCTTGGTCCACGTCGGGCGATTTCGGCGTTGATTCCCTCGTTCCTCATCGCACAGGTCGCCGTCTTCCTCGGTGTCCCCGTCTCCTTCAACGAAATCGTCGTCTCCGCAATCATCGGAAGCGGGGCGGCAATCACCGGCGGCGCGGGCATCAGTCGCGAGAAGATATTCAAGACGCTCGGAGCGTGGGTCGGGTCGTTCGCGCTCTCGTTCGTCGCCGGATACGTCCTGTTCATCGGTATCTCGATGCTGTAGAATCGTCAATTCAACCGAGTTCTCCGCGCCGACGCTCTCGCAGGTGTCACTGGCGTGATTTAATACCTATCTGGCCCTTACGACTTCAGTATGGCTTCGACGCCCTCCCTCTCTCCTCTCCGGATGACACGGCCCGAACTGGCGGTGTTCGTCTCCGGCGTCACGAGTATGGGACTCGAGATTCTCGCGGGCCGGATGATTGCGCCCGAGTTCGGCAGCAGTATCTACACGTGGGGGAGTATCATCGGCGTCTTCCTCGCCGCGCTGAGTCTCGGCTATCATCGAGGCGGCAAGCAGGCGGAACAGGCGTCGAACGACCGCCTCGTCCGCGTGTTCATCGCCACGGCGGCGTACATCGCGGGCGTCATCCTCCTCGGCGACCTCTTCTTGCAGTCGATGGCCGGGTTGCCACTGCCGAGTCGGTTCGCGTCGCTCCCGGCGATTACGCTGCTCTTCGGCCCGCCGACGTACCTCCTCGGCTATATCAGCCCGTACGCAGCGGAACTGTCGGGACGGTCCGAGGTCGGTGCCGCCTCCGGCCACGTCTACGCAGTCGGGACTATCGGGAGTATCGTCGGCGCGTTCGCGACGACGTTCGTCCTCATCCCGTCGTTGAGTGTCCCCCAAATCGGCCTCGTCTTGGGCGTCATCTCGGTGGCCACGGCAGTTCACATCGCTCGTCCGAACGTCAGTCGCCACGAGGTGTACTGGAGCGTCGGTGTCAGTCTTCTGCTCGTCGTCGCCACGATGTCTGGTGGTCTCGGCCTCGACAGCGCCGGGACCACGGTCTACCACACACAGACCGCGTATCAGGAACTCCGCGTCGTCGACGCCGGTGACACACGAACGCTCTATCTCGACGGACAACCCCACAGCGCGATGGACCTCGACGACCCGACGCGGCACGTCTTCGACTACACCTCGTACTTCCACGTCCCGTTCTTGCTCTCCGACGACATCGACCGGGTGTTGTTCGTCGGCGGCGGCGGATTCACCGGCCCACGGGTGTTCAACGAGATGTATCCCAACGTGACCGTGGACGTGGTGGAGATAGACCCAGAAGTCGTGTCCGTCTCGAAGCAGTACTTCGGTGTCGAGGAGTCCGACCGACTCAACATCTACACGATGGACGGACGACAGTACCTCCGTGAGACGAACCAGACGTACGACCTCATCGTCCTCGACGCCTACCGGAAAGACAAGGTACCGTTCGAACTGACGACGGTGGAGTTCATGCGCCTCACCTCGGAGCGACTCGACGAAGACGGAATCCTCTTCGCGAACGTCATCTCCGCTCCTTCCGGCCCCGCCTCGCAGTTCTACCGTGCGGAGTACAAGACGATGAACCGTGTCTATCCGCAGGTGTACAGTTTCCCCACCGCCGGGAGCGTCGTCGTCCAGAACATCGAAGTCGTGGCGACGAAAGACGCGACGCTCGTGACGCGCGACGAGTTGCAAGCGCGGAACCAGCACCGCGACGTCGGCATCGACCTCGCCGCCGAACTCTCGTCGTACCGGAACGACGAACCGACAGACGACGTGCCTCTTCTGCGCGACGACCGCGCTCCTATCGACAGTCTACTGGACCCGATGGTCGGCCAACGGTACGTCATCCAGCAGACGAACGAGAGCGAAACGAACGCGAGCGATGCGAACGCGACAGCACAGATTGCAGTCGCGGCCTGACAGATGCCCCACGATAGAATCCACGCCCGAGAACCGACGCACGACGTCGACCGCTGGACCGAAGGAACCGTCGAGGCAGTCGAAGAACGCGACGGTCACTGGGTCGTCCACGCCCGGAGTGACGACGGCGAGTCCGTCGAGTTGGTCGTCACGCTCGCGATTCGGGACCTCTTCGTCAGCAGACTCGACATCGAGGCAGGACAGTCTCCCGTCGGTGAGCGCTTTTGGTACCGAAAGAAAGGCGGATGAGTCACACTCAGCGGGTCACGTCCGTTCTACGGGAGCGAACCGCTATCGCGTGTGAACGAAGAAACAGTGGGTCCCGGGCTACGGTACCGTTCAGGTCGAGATGGTATCGCAGGTCCACCCGGGGTCGTGGCCGGTACGTTCGATGAGGTCAGACCGGCACGCCGGACAATAGTCGGGCGTGACTGATTCTCCTCGTGGGACGTACACGGCACCGCCGCACTCCACGCACGCATCGTCGACGATGGTCGCACAGTCCGCACAGACGTTGAAATCGTCGACTGTGAGGTCGCGCAGGTTCTCGAGTTGTTTGTCCAAGATGTACTCGTCGATGACCGCCTGACAACTGTGGCACGGCTTCATAGCGATACACTATGTCACTTGTGACCACTCCACAAATACTTGTCGCCCAGACTATCACGAGTCTAAACTGTGTTCTTGAGTCGCTCACGCCGAGCAGTTCGGAGGAGATTCGACTGGTCCGGTTGCGTACCTGACGCTCTGCGTGTGGTGGTTTCGGGATGTACGAGCGCCGTCGCTCGTGATTGTTAGAGAGACGGGGTAGGCCAGTCAGCGGCGACCACACGTGGAAACCACGGTGGTTGAAAGGTGCTGCTGACCGTGCCGCCTATCTGTTCGTCTCTTCTTTCGGTTCATAACACCTCCGGTGCTGGGATGTGGTGCTAGTGCGTGACGACGTGCTCGGTAGGTGAGTTCGCATAGAAGTGGGACCGCCCGGATTGTGAACCAAGCCGCGACCTCACTTCGTTCGGTCTCGTCGGGTTCAAATCCGCTTTTCGTCCATCCACCGCGAACTCGATGTCCCTCGCACACGCTACGCGGTGCTCGGTAGGTGAGTTCGCATAGAAGTGGGACCGCCCGGATTTGAACCGGGGTCACGGGCACCCAAGGCCCGAAGTATACCAGGCTAACCCACGGTCCCGCATATACTTCTCTTCTCGTCGTAGTGTAAAGGGTTTCGTTCCTAATCGTCAGGTCAGGGGGAAGAAGTACGCCACCCCGATGGTCGTCACGATGCCGAGGACCAGTTGTAGCGGGCCACCGACGCGCATGTAGTCCGTGAACTTGTACCCGCCGGGACCGTACACGAAGAGGTTCGTCTGGTAGCCAACCGGCGTCATGAACGCCGTCGACGCCGCGAACATGACCGCGAGGACGAACGAGAACGGACGCGCGCCCAACGTCGCCGCCGCTTCGATAGCGACGGGTATCATGAGGACGACGCTCGCGTTGTTCGAGATGACGTTCGTCAACAGCGCCGTCACGAAGTAGAACACGCCGAGGACAGCGACGAGGGGGAGGAACTCGCCGCTCATCACGACCATCTCGGCGAGGAGTTCGGCGGCACCGGAGTTCTCCATGGCGATGCCGAGCGGAATGACGCCCGCGAGGAGGAAGATGACGTCCCACTGGACAGCGTCGTACAGTTCGGTCGGACGGAGGCACTTCGTCGCGACCATCGCGAGTGACCCGAGCAAGGCCGACACGACGATTGGAATGAAGTCGAGTGCCGCCAACGCGACGACGCCGGCGACGATACCGACGGCGACCGGAATCTTGGACTCGCGGTAGTCGTGACGCTCGATTTCTTGGGCGACGATGAAGTCACGGTTGGTGTCGAGACGCTCGATACTCTCGGTCGTCGCCTGTACGAGCAACGTGTCACCGACGCGGAGTGGCAAGTTGTCCATTCGGCGTCGGATGAGTTCGCCACCACGCCGGAGGGCGAGGACAGTCGCGTCGTACCGCTGGCGGAAACTCGCCGTCGCCAGCGACTCGCCGACGAGCGACGACCCCGGTGCGACGACCACTTCGACGAGGTTCTGCCCTCTGTCGGCGATTTCGAGTTCGTCTTCGGTGACCGTCGCACCGACGAGGTCGAGGCCTTCCACGTCGAGGAGTTCGACGAGGGTGTTGCGGTCAGTCCTGACCGTGAACACGTCGCCAGTCTGTATCTCCTTCGGCCCGAGAGGTTCGAGGAAGACGCTGTCGCCGCGAATCAGTTGCAGGAGGTCCACGTCGAACTCCGTCTCGACGAGGGCCTGCTGGACCTGCTGGCCGACGAGTGGGGAGTCGTCGCGGACGACCACTTCGGTGAGGTACTCGGCCATCTCGAACTCCTCGGTCAGGTCGAGTCGGGGTTCGATTCGTGCGGGCGTGAGTCGTCGACCGATTGTGAGGAGGTAAACCGTCCCGACGACCATGACGAGGGCGCCGAGCGTCGTGAACTCGAACATCGAGAAGGGCGCTTCCCCGGTGATGCGCGAGTACACGTCACTGGCGAGGATGTTGGTCGACGTTCCGATGAGCGTCAGCATACCACCGAACATGGAGGCGTACGAGAGCGGCAAGAGGAGTTTCGACGGCGAGGTTCGTCCGCGCTCTGCGAGGTCGGTCACCATCGGCAGCAAGATGGCGACGGCGGCGGTGTTGTTGATGAACCCAGAGATGGGACCGACGACACCGACAGTCGCCCCCAGTTGCTTCAACTCGCTCTCGCCGGTGAGCGCCGAAATCTTCGCGCCAAGTATCTGAATGACGCCGGTCCGTTGGACGCCTTCGCTCAGGATAAACATCGCGAGGACCGTCAGCGTCGCCGTGTTAGCGAACCCAGAGAGTGCGTCGCCTGGATACGACTCGAAGAGGACGATAGGTGTACCGAGCAGACCGACACCCACCAGTGTCTCCGAGACAGGTTGAATCAACATCAACGTCACCATGACCCCGATTGCCGTCACGTCGACAGGAACCGGTTCGGTCGCAAAGAACGCCAACGCGACGAGGATGACGGCGAAGACGACGAGCATGGCCGGCGTTATCGCTACCACGGAGTCACGGACGCGCCGGCACCCGAAAAGCGTGCGGGATTCGGAAGTCGCTACCGACCTTCTTCGGCGAGTTCCAGGTCGGCGACGATGTCGTACGGCGAGAGGCCGTTCCGGATGCCGTCGAGGATGCGGAACGCCTCGCTCGGTGAGAGGAACTGCCGGGTAACCGCGAGACCGAGCGGTGTCGGGTCGAGGCCGTCGATGAAGCCCCATTCGAGCAGTTTACCCACTGCGTGGGTCGTCGGGAGTTCTCCCAGCATCCGGTCGTTGAGCGACTTCGCCTTCTTCCCGGCGACGACGATGTTAGCCAGCGTCTCTTCGACGGCGGCGGACTCGTCGTAGACGGTTCGAACCGCTTCCATCTCACCTTTCAGGAGTTTGAACGCGACTTCGTCTTCGGTCATCTCCATCGAGTTGTGGTACGAGGCGTCGGGTTCGACCAGCAGGTAGACGGTCCCTCTGTCGTGGTAGTCGGGCCGTCCCGCTCGACCGAGCATCTGGCTGAACTCCTGTACAGAGAGCCATTCGATACCCATCGCCAGCGTGTCGAAGATGACCTGTGACGCCGGGAAGTCGACACCTGCAGCGAGTGCAGCGGTGGTCACGACGGCGGCGAGGTCCTGATTGGCGAACTGGCGTTCGACCCGCTTTCGGCGTTTGTAGTCCAGTCCGGCGTGGTACGGCGCGGCGTTGTACTCCATTTTCCGCGAAATCTCGTGACACCGCCGGCGCGAGTTGGTGAAGATGATGGTCTGCCCACGGTATCCTTTCGAGGACTTCGTGTCGAACGCCCGCTTGACGAGACGGTTCTCGATGCGGGGTTTCTCCTGCCCCTTGGCGAAGGTGACGTGTCGCTCGATGGGGACCGGTCGGTCTTCGTACTCGACGAGGTTGGCGCGGAGGTTCTGGGCCAACCACTTCGGGTTGCCGACGGTCGCAGAGAGGTAAATCCACTGCGCGCCGCCGTAGTCGTCGCGGCGTGCTGCTCGCGTCTCGCAGTAGTACTTCAATCGCGAAATCATCCCGTCGAGACGGTGGCCGCGTTCTTCTTCTTTGAGCGTGTGGACCTCGTCGATGACGACAGTGCCGATGTCACCGAGGTCTTTGCCCGTCCGGAGTGCGTGGTCGATACCTTCGTAGGTGCCGACGATGACGTCCGCATTCGGGTCGAAGCGGTTTCCGTCGTCGTTGATTCGACTCGCGCCGACGCGGATTGTGACCTTCCCGAGGTGACCGTATCGCTCCTTGAAGTCCTCGTGTTTCTGGTTGGCGAGGGCGACGAGCGGGACCAAAAAGAGCATCTTCCCCTTTCCTTTCAGCATGCGGTCGATGCCGGCGAGTTCGCCGATGAGCGTCTTCCCCGTCGCGGTGGCGCTGACGACCAACTGGTCGTCGCCGTCGAGGACACCGTTTCGTACGGCGAGACTCTGGACGGGAAGCAACGTCTCGAACCGGTCTGTGAGCATCGACTTCAGATTGGGATGCACGTCGAGGTCGGCGGTGTCGACGAGGTCCACGTCTTCGGTCGTCGCGCTGATGGTGTCGAACTTCGTCAGGTCGGGGTCCAACTCGCCCTGTAAGAGGTTCGTGATTCGGGTCAGGTCCTGCGTCTCGTAGAGGAGTTCTTCGAGGCGTTCTTGCGCCGCTTTCGTGAGGCCGCCGGCGAACGAGAGTTCCTGTTCGAGTTCGCGGACGGCACAGTCGCGGCAGACGTACTCGTGTTCGGCTTTGATGGCTGTCTCGTCCGTGATTGGGGAGTAGCGGCCGTTCGCCGAACACCGGCGGCAGGTGCGGACGACGAGCGCTTCGAGTTGGTAGCCGTCGAGCATCTCCTTGAGTTCCTCGCGACCGTCGTTCGAGGTCTGTTGGGAGATGCGAATTCGCGAGGCTGACCGGGCGAGTTCGACGAACTGACTCGGGTCGCGTGGCGTCTCCTCGCCCTTGCGGATGACGAGGAATCGCAACGGGCGGGGCCCCGCGTTCGTCTCTTTCAGTTCGAGTTTCCCGCGGAGCACCCGCTTTCCATCCCGCTGGACGACCACGAGGTAGTCGTCGTCCACCTGGTGGAGAAAGAGCGTGTCGACGCGGGTGACCTGTTTAGACACGATGCCTGCTACGGTGACGTGGTATTTCAGGGATTCGCCTGCGAGTCGTGCAGACCCTTGGTTACGACCACGCCACTCCGTCGCTTACTCGTCGTCGACGACCTGTATCGTGTCGTCACCGTTCGGAACCGCACAGAGGAACGACCCTTCCTCGCTGGACTCGTTTCGGTACCAGTGGACGGTGCCCGCAGGGATGAAGATAGAGTCGCCCGCTTCGACTTCGTACTCTTCGTCTTCGATGCCGACGACGTAACGCCCGGAGAGGACGTGCTGTTCGTGTTCGACTTCGTTCGTGTGCTTCGGCACGGACGCACCGGCGTCGAGGACGAACCGACGGATGGCGAAGTTCGGCGCCCCGTCGGCGTCAGAGACGAGGACGCCTTTGGACATGCCCTCGGCGGCACCGACTGCCTCGTAGTCGATATCGCCGCCGCGCTTGACGACTGGTTCCGGTCGGGAATCACTCATATCTCTCCGTCCATCGCCGGTCCGCGTAAACCTTGCCCCCTTCCCACTGGCCTGACTACTTAAGCCCCCTGCGTGGCTAGTACCGGTATGCGAGGAATCCGCATCGGTAGCGCCTTCGGCATCCCGATTAGGTTGGACCTCACGTTCCTACTCATCCTCCCGCTCTTTGCGTGGCTTATCGGGTCTGACGTCGGCAACCTATCGCTCCTCATCAACGACCTCTTCGGCACGTCTATCGATGGTGAAGCCCTCTCAGACGGGTCCCTCCAGTGGATTCTCGGCAGTGCCGCCGCAATCGGCCTGTTCGCCGGCGTCCTCCTCCACGAGTTCGGGCACTCACTCGTCGCCATGCGATACGGCTACGAAATCGAGTCGATTACCCTGTGGCTCTTCGGCGGCGTCGCCCGGTTCAAGGAGATTCCAGAGGATTGGAAACAGGAGTTCACCATCGCCGTCGCCGGACCACTCGTCTCGGTTGCTATCGGCATCGTCGCGTACGCTGGTTTCGTCGCGCTGCCCGATTCGCTGGCACCGCTGAAGTTCGTCACTGGCTATCTCGCGCTGATGAACATCTCGCTCGCGGTGTTCAACATGCTCCCAGGCTTCCCGATGGACGGTGGACGCGTCCTCCGTGCCCTCCTCGCCCGAACCCGCCCGCACGCGAAGGCGACCCAGATGGCCGCAGAAGTCGGGAAGGTGTTCGCCTTCCTGCTCGGCATCTTCGGTCTGTTCTTCAACCTCTTCTTGGTCGCACTCGCCTTCTTCATCTACATGGGCGCGTCCGGTGAGGCCCAACAGACCGTCCTCAAAGCGACGTTTCAAGATGTCGTCGTCAACGACATCATGACCGCCCGCGAGAACCTCGACGTCGTCGACGAGAAGACGAGCGTCGCGGAACTCCTCGAACGGATGTTCGTCGAACGGCACACCGGGTATCCGGTCCTCAGAAACGGTGCCCTCGTCGGGATGGTCACACTAGACGACGCTCGCGGCGTCAGAGAAGTCGAACGCGACGCCTACCGCGTCGAAGACATCATGAGCGACGAACTCGCGACTATCGACCCCTCCGCCGACGCGATGGACGCCATCGCCCTCATGCAAGAACGCGGTGTCGGCAGACTTCCGGTCGTCGACGAACAGGGAGAACTCGTCGGACTCGTCTCGCGGTCTGACCTCGTGACTGCGTTCAACATCATCCGCAGTCGCGGGTCGCTCGACGCGATGCCACGGAGCGAGGGCGGACTCGCGCAACTCCGCTAACTCGACGCCTCTCGGTTCGCTTCTTTCACCGCTGCTTCTGTCTCGTACAGTTCGACCGTCGCGTGTTCCCAGACCCACGCGACGGCGTCGTCGAGGACGACGGGGTCGAATCCGGAGAGTTTGATGCGCGTCGGCCCGCCACGGCTTGGGTAACTCCCGACTTCGACGCCGAACTGTTCGGCGACTTGCCCGAGTTCGCGGGCGACTGCCCCCTCCGGCGCGTCGGCGTAGAACTCACGGGATTCTCTGTCGCCGGCGAATCGCTCGGCAATCGAGTCGAACATCGGTTTCATCTCGTCGGGGATGCCCGGGAGGACGTAGACGTTCCCTGCTCGGCATCCCGGCGCGAGTCCCTCGTCGTTCGGGAGTACCTCGGCTCCCTCGGGCATCGAGGCGTACCACGCCACGTCGAGGTCGAAGTCGATGTCTGGTCGCCGTTCGAGGATGGCGGCGATGGTCGTCTCGACCTGTTCGGCCGCCTCGTCGACGACGACGAACTCGCGGTCTAACCCTGCCGCGACGGCCTCCATCGTGATGTCGTCCGGCGTCCCGCCGAGGCCACCGGTGACGATGACCGCGTCGAAGGCGTCGCTCCACTCGGCGACCACGTCTGCGATGACCTCGTGGTCGTCGGGAACCGTCTGGATTCGTGCTACCGTCGCGCCGCCTTCGGTGAGTCGCTGGGCTATCCACGTCGCGTTCGTGTTCTCGATATCGCCGGCGAGCAGTTCGTTACCCACGGTGAGGATGGCGACGTGCATTGGCTGAGTGGTAGGGTCGCTGTGAGAAAGACGTACTCGTTTTGGTCGGTCTGTCGGCGACGGTTCTCCTGTCTCAGACGGGTTCACAACGGTTATGCTCAATCGAGTGCTATGTTATCGTGCCACGGAGGTGGTGACACAGAAATGTCCACACGAGTCGTCTGCCGCGACGCGGGGGTACAACTGTGAGTTCTCGGTCGCATCCGAGGACGACGAACGCGTAGCGTTCGTTCAGAAACACGCGGCGGAGACGCACGATACGAACCTGGCCTCAGAGGGCATTCTGAGGCGTCCAGTCACGATTCGACTGTGAATTTTTTCGCATCCTGTCTCAGTCTGCTCTCAGTACACTTGCCGGATAGTCGTCTCGTTGACGAAGTATTTTGCCTCCGTCAAATGGTTGACTCTCACTCCCCCACTGGTGTGCGAGTATCCCTGCTCCACCTCGACGTACACGCCTCTCTCCGCTCGATTCGTGACCCGTGTAGTCGGACGCCCCACATCGTACTCGTCGTATTCGATGCTGTCCAGCATCTGTGCTTCGTGGTACGTGGTCGCTCGCTCGATTGCCTCGTCGTCGCTTATCGGCGGTGTTGGTGTTGAACTCGCTGTGGCAGTCGCCGTCTGCGTCTGCTCGGCAGTCGGTGCGGTGCTAAGGCACCCTGCTGAGAGGAGGACCGCGAGGAGGACGAGAACCCGTGTGGCTGATTTCACACGCTCGTGTCAAACTATCTGTGTATGTGTCTTGTGGGTCTGGGCGGGTCAGTTCGAGAACGCTGTGAGTCTTCGACTCACGCTCGCATCGCTCGCGTGAACCTCACTCGCAGCAAGCTGCTCGCTGGTTCAATTCTCTCCGTCGGACTTCGCACATTCTCAGACGGGTCTCGCGGTGCTCACTGGCGTGAGCACACGCTCGAAAGTGTGAGAATGTGAAGAAGGTCCAGGTGCGAGAATTGAACCCGCGTCTCAGCCTCCACAAGGCTGAAGGATAGTCCACTACCCCAACCCGGACACGCTGCAACCATCTGTAATCCGCTACGACTAAAATACGTTACGCTACGGCGTCGGGGTGACAGTCGCTCACAGTGGGCGACCAGACCACACCCCTACTGCACCGCTTTGAACGCGTGCTTCCACGTCCCCAGATTCGACCCGACACGGACCCACAGGGGGACGAGCGCTTCCAGATACCGCGCAGACGTGATACCGCCAACGTCCATCACGCCCGGCCACCCCAGTTCGACGAGGATGGCCTCCGTCTGCTCCTTGGCCTCGTCGTCGTCGCCGCAGATAAACATCGGCGGCGTTCCCTCCTCGAACTCTGGGTCGACCATCTGGCTGTTCGAGACGGTGTTGAAACACTTCACCACCGACGCGTCCGGGAGTCTCTCTTGAATCCGTTCACCGAGGGAGTCGGTTCCGCCGAAGGAGAGGTGTGCCACACCCTCGGAGAAGTCCAGCGGGTTCGTCGCGTCGAGGACGAGTTTCCCCGCGAAGGTGTCTGGGCCAGCCATATCGACGACTGCTTCCGCGGCGTCGCCGAGGACGGCCAGAATGACCACATCGCCGTGGGCCGCGGCCTCTGCGAACGTGCCGACGGCGACTCCTTCCTCAGATGGGCCGAGCTCTGCTCGAAGTTCGTCCGGACTTCGGGTGCCGAGTGTCACGTCCCACCCGTGGCGGGCGAACCCTCGTCCGAGTGCCCGTCCCACGTCTCCGCTGCCGAGAACACCGATACGACTTGGTTCCATCCCACGTAGTACGCACTCGACAGGAATATAGCCGCCTCTCGGAGGCGACGAGAGCGGGAATCTTTTGCTCGTCAGATTCGTAGAGACGTCCACGCGTGGCTATCACGGACAAAATCTATCTCAAAAATCACCGCCAAATCGTCTCGCAACTGGACGCCAACATCCCGAAGCGCGTCTTCAGCGGGGCGACGCTCGAAGTCCTCTACTCCGGTGAGGGCCTCTCGAAAGTCAACGGTGCGACTCGTGACCGCCTCCTCGACTTCGCCGAGGACTTCCTCGACTGCGAGAACTCGGACGACATCTACACCGGGTACCCCGAACGGCAGTTCATCAATTACCTCCTCGAACTCCGGGCGCAGGGACTCGGCCCCGACGCCATCGTCGACGTGATGAGCGACGAGTACATGGTCTACGCCTATCCCGGCGACGTGCTGTCGTTCCTCGACGACGCAGTTCGGACGCTCGAATCGGTCGAAGCACTCGCCGACGTCGAAGGCGACAGAGAGATGCTAGACGAAGCGCGGCAAGCGAAAAAAGATCTCGTCGGCCCGCGCTGAGGTCACCGTCTGTTTCGTCGTCGCTCGGGCCGTCAGCTATCCGAGTCGAAACGAGTGTTCTTCGCCCGGCGCGTCGAGGTCCTCCAGTTGGATGACCTCCTCGACATCGTCGTGGTCACGTTCGAGTTGCTCGCGGAGGTAGTTCACGTAGCCTTTGTGCTCTTCGAGTTGCTCGCGGAGGTGTTCGGCCTCCAGTTCGAGGCGCTCGTGTTCGCGGATGAAACTCTTCGGCACTTCGACCGTCGGCGGGAACGACTCTTCGTCGCTCTCTCCCTCGCGAAGCTTCTCCAGTTCGTGTTTCGGGACGACCTGTACCTGACCGTCGTGGGCAACTAACGTGTCCACGTAGTCGCGGAAGACGGCGGACAGGGAGATGTCCCGCTCTTCGGCAATCTCCCGGAGTGTCTCGAACGCGTCTTCGTTGACGCGGAACGAGATGGTCTTGTTCTTGTTGCCCATGATACTCGACGGTCCGTAGGCCGGGCACTTAAGATTTCGTCAGACGAGGGGCTCTCGGCGTGGTCGTCCGCGTAAAATGGGGCGTGTGACGGTGGAAATAGGCCGTCAGTGTTGGTCGACTCGATGTCCGAGGCGCGTCGCTCGGTGGAGGTGAGTTACGCGCTCAGTTCGTCGGCCTGTTCGAGGCTCTCGAGTGCGGCGATGGCGGCATCTTTGTAGGTGTCGACCGGCAGGTCGTAGTTCTCGCGCGCCATCAGTGCGTACTCGTTGCCTTCGTCGTCGAACGCGTCGATTCGGTCGAGCGTCCGCGACGCAGTCTCGGTCACCCAGCGGTCGCGCGTCGCCGCATCGACTTCGGTGATGGACTCGGGGCGGACGGAGACGTTGATGTTCCCGTCGTCTGTCTCGTAGGTCCGCGGTTTGCCGACGACGGCGACGTACGCGGGCGCTTCGAGGTCACGCAGTGCGCTCGCCGCCTCGGGTTGATACTGGCCGGCGTAGACGAAGAACGTCCCCGTGGGGTCGACGATGCGACCACGCCAGTACTCGTTGTCTTCGCCGACGTCTTCTTTCTCGGTGAGGGTACCGACGAGGAAGATACGGTTTGCGCTCTCGCCCGTCGGGAGCAGCACGTAGACGGGTGCGCGTTCGTCGTCGGACTCTTTGAACGTGTAACCGGCGTCGTTGAACTCTTGTGCGAAGACGCGTCGGGCGACCTCTCGGGTGGGGATTTCGTTGGAACTCATTTACATCGACCTCGCTTTGACGAGCAGTTCTTCAGCATCTGTCGGGTCACTCAGGCGCTCGACTTCGTTGGCGAGCACGTACCGTCCGAGCGTCGGCCCGGTGACGCGGTAGTAGTACCCGACCAGGTCGCCGCGCATCTCTTCTTCGACGATGGTGGTGTCGAGGGCGTCCATGGCCATCTGCTTCGCCTCGTCCAGTTCGATACCGGTCAGTTCCTCGGTCATCTCGCGGTTGAAGATGACTTCGTGGACTTCGTCGCCGTCGTCGAGGACGGCCTTGATGCGGAGGTCGAACTCACCTTCGACGTTGCCGTGTTCGGAACAGCGCCCGTTCTGGAGGACGCGCGTACAGCCTTCTTCGGGGCAGCGCTTGATGAGGCCGCTCCCGGACTGGATGTCCACCAGTGCACCCTCGACGCTCGTCGAGTCGTCGCCGACTTCGATGTCTTCGTCGAGTTCCGTGATGCTCGTCGTGCGGTTGAGTTTCACGGAGAAGTTGCCCTGGTACTCGTCGGTGACGACGTTCCCGAGTGCGTACGACGTCCCCTCTTCGAGTTCGGGGAGTTCGGACGTGGTAAAGGAGACGAACTTCATGCGGCCGGATTCGTCGCCGAGCAGGCCGACCTGTGCGATGGCGTCGCTCCGGGGTTCCCAGAGTTCGACGACTTTCGCTCGCACGTCGACCCACTGCTCGTCTTCGTCGATGTCGTTGAGCAGGGTCTGTTCGTTGCCGCCGGCACCACCGCCGAGTTCGTCTCGGTCGATGCCCGCCTCGTCGAGGTAACTGTTGACGACACTTCGGCGCGCTTCGTCGACCGGGACACGGTACTCACTGACGAGGCTCTCGAGTCGTTCTTCGACCTCGTCTGCGGACACGTCTAGGTGGTCCGAGAACTGTTCAGCTATCTCCGCTGCGTGGGTTCGCAAATCAGTCATGGTCTTCCTCGCCTCCACCTTGGTTTCCATTGGGAGGCATACGGAGCTTGGATGCGTATTCATATAAAAAGTTGCATAGGGCGGAGTGAAAGTGAACGTCGGCCGGTCGAGCGCGCGTGTCGCCCCCGAAAAGAGCGAGGAATTGATAGCCTCGGGGCACACATCACTGTGCATGGACGACCGCCTCGAGAGCATCATCCGAAGCGCTGCCCGAACTGCTGGCAAGCGTTACGAGGAGGTCAAACGTGCCTACCGTGAGGGCCACTCGTCGTCCGACGCGTTCGAGTCCCTTCCGCACGACGCAGAGGGACGGGCGAAAATCGTCTGTCGTCGACACGTCGAGCGTCGCGCCGTCGCCATCGACGCCAAAGGCCGCCCCGCGTGCTTCGACCCCGACCACCCGGACTGTCAGGGGTGCGTCGAGGATATCCGCGAGGGTATCGTCGAGACGTGGTGACCGGCCGACTGTCTGTAGAATTTTCACCCTGTAGCGTGACCCCCGAGCATGGACCGTCCAATCGTCGCCCTCGTCCTCGCCGGTGGAACCGGCACGCGCCTCTTTCCCGCGAGTAGAAGCACCCGACCCAAGCAGTTCCTCTCGCTCGACGGCGACCACTCTCTACTCTCCGAAACCGTCTCCCGCGCAGACTTCGCCGACCACGTCGTCGTCTCCACGCGCCCAGCGTTCGCCGACCAGATAGCCGACCACGCACCTGACGCCGACGTCGTCGTCGAACCCGCGGCGAAAGACACCGGCCCGGCACTCGTCTACGCGACCCACCGAATCGCAGACCTGTACGACAATCCGGTCGTGGTCGTCCTCCCGAGCGACCACCACGTCGGCGACGGCTTTTCAGACGCGATGGCCCGTGGGGCCCATGTCGCCGCCGACACCGACTCCCTCGTCGCATTCGGCGTCGACCCAACCCGCCCGGACACTGGCTACGGATACATCGAACCCGGGACGGACCACGGCGACCACCGTGACCTCGTCGCCTTCCACGAGAAACCAGACGAAGAGACGGCCACCACGTACGTCGAAGACGGGTACCTCTGGAACGCCGGGATGTTCGCGTGGACGCCCGAGGCTCTCTTCGACGCCGCGCGAGACTCACCGCTCGAACCCTTGGTCGATGCCCTCGACGATGGCGACCCGGACGCCGGATTCGATGCCGTCGGCGCGGTCAGCATCGACTACGCGGTGATGGAACGTGCAGCTGACGCGGCTGTCGTTCCGGTTCACTTCGAGTGGGACGACCTGGGGTCGTGGGACGCCCTCGCTCGCATTCTCGCCGCCGACGAAGACGGAAACGTCGCACTCGGAGACGACCCGACGTTCGTCGACGCCGCCGACAACGTCGTCGCCACCGACGGCGCGAACGTCTCACTCGTCGGCGTCTCGGACCTCGCGGTGGTGTCGTGGGACGAGAACGTCCTCGTCGTCCCCAAAGCCGAGGCTCAGCGTGTCCGCGAGGTAGTCGCACAGTTGAAAGAAGCAGATCGGTTCTAATCCGACAGGTCCAGTTCTCAGGCGCTTCGCAGTCGTCCGCCGTCGACTGGCACGCACGCACCGTTGACGAAACTCGCCCGGTCGCTGGCGAGGAAGGCGACCACGTCGCCGAGTTCACGCGGGTCGCCGACGCGGCCCAGTGGAATCCCGTCGGACCACGATTCGAGACCCTCCTCGTAGGTGTCGTGGTCACCGCGTTCGACTGCTGCCTCGACTAGTTCTTCGATACGACTCGTCTCGTGTGCGCCCGGGAGGACCGCGTTCACGCGGACACTGGGTGCGAGTTCCCGCGAGAGCGACTTCACGAGGCCGATGACGCCACGCCGGACCGCGTTCGAGAGGATGAGGTCGTCGATGACCTCTCTGACCGTCGTCGAGGTGATACAGGTGATGGTGCCGGCGTCGCTCGCTTCGAGGTGTGGCCGGGCAGATTTGACCGTCCAGACGGCGCTCATCACGAGCATGTCGAACGCACCGTACCACTCTTTCTCCGTCAAATCGGCGAACCCGCCCGGCGGGACGCCGCCGGCGGACGTGACGACGTGGTCGACGCCGCCGAACTCCTCGACGGCCGCCTCCACGAGGGCGTCTATCTCTTTCTTGCTCGTGATGTCCGTCTCGACGCCCACCACGTCGCCAGCGAGGTCACGCAGTGCTGCTTCGGTCTCCGCGAGACGCTCCGAGTCGCGTCCGCAGATGACCACGTTCGCTCCTTCGGACGCGAGTGCTTCGGCACTCGCGCGCCCGAGACCGGCCGAACTCGCCGTCACGATTACCGTATCACCGTCGATTCCGAGGTCCATGTGGGACGCGACGCCCGCCGCGAGCAAAAACGTACGGTGGGCGGTCGGTTCGAGACGACACCTCCCGCACCCCGGCGGCCGGCGTCAGACCGTGTCCGCGTGGCGGCGAACGCGAACGCGCCCGTCACTCGTGACGCCGACGAAGAGCGGGTCTTTGATTTCCCGGCCTTTCACGGCCTCACCGGCGGCGTCGGAGACGATTTTCATCAGGTCTGGGGCCGTCTGGTTGACCTTGACACCTGCCTCGTCGCAGGCGTCGTAGACTTGTTTCGGCACGTCGTAGAGGTCGCTCCCGGCCGGCACTTCGATGCGAACGGGTGCGGTGAGCGCGTCCACGAACGTGACCGTCTCGCGGGCCTTCTCGACGTTGGCGCGGGCACTCGCTTCGACGCTGGAGACGTTCGCGCGCGAGGTTCCGAGATGGTCGGCGATAGTCGACTGGCGCACTCCCTGCTCACGGAGTGCGAGGACTTCGGCCTGACGGCGGGTGAGAACGCTCTGCTCGGGGTCGAACCCTGCAGCGTCGAGGAGTTCGTCTACGTCGGGGACCGTCTCGTCGTCGTGTCCAGCGTCGCTCATACCACGGAATATGCTTCCGGGGTGAAAAAAGATACAGCAGGCTGACTGTCCACTGGGCCGCGGCGGCGAGGTGCCGCTACTCGCCCCAGAAGTTGTCTCTGCTCCCGAGCGCTTCGGGTCGCTTGGGTTTCGAGCGCTTCTTCGACTCTGCTGGCTCTGCGGCGCTTTCTTCGCTAGTCTCGCCCTCCGATTCGTCCGCGTCGGGGTCGAGCGGGAGTCTCTCGACGATTTTCTTCGCGCGGGCGTGACTCCCTTTCACCTGGTCGATGCGGACGATTGCCCGCGCCTCCGGTAGCAGGCCGTCGACGAAGACGATGAACCCGTCTTCGGTTCGCCCGACACCAGCACCGCTCTCGTGGATGTCCTCCACGGTGACGACGACTTCTTCGCCCGGTTTGACGGGTTGTTGCTTCAGTTCGTAGATGGGCCGCTCGTAGTGGTCACACCACTCTGCACCGCCACGGTCGCCGTAGTATTGGCACCCCATCCCCTTGATTCGTTCAGAGAAACTGGGGCACTCGTCCGCGAGTGGACAGTCCGACATGGGCGGAGGTACACGAGGGGTAGTCTAAACGCTTGCGGGTAGGCCGTCACCCGTCGAAACGCTTTCTGCCGCCCGCCCGAACCCCGAACCATGGCCGAACGTGTCCCCGAGTTCGCACTGCTCATCGGTGTCTTCCTCGGACTCTCTGCGACTGTCTCTGCCGCAGTTCTGACCGGTGCCCTGTTCCGCCCGCTCTTGTTCGGTGTCGTCGTCTGCTACCCGTTCGTCGCGTTCGGCATCGTTCGGTCCGACGACCCGACGGAGGCGCTCCCCCCGAGGGTTATCCTCGGCATCGGTGTCGCACTCGGCGTGCTGACTGTGGGTGCTGCCCTCCTCGAACGCCCGTCTGTCGGCCTCGTTCCAGCACTACTGGCCGCGACTGTGGTCGTGTTGCCGCCGGCCGCCTACGCCACTCGATTTGGCGCCGACGTGAACCCGCTGTCACCGATGCAGACCCTCGTCGCTGCTGTCGCTGTCGGCGCGACGTTCCTCGCGTTCGCGCCACTGCTCGGAACACTCAGTGCGGTTCTCGGCCTCGTGATTGGACTCTCGGGCGCGCTCTACGCCGACGCCCGTGGGTTCCGGCCGACGTACCGACAGCAACGTCTCGGCATCGCCGGCGGCGTCCTCCTCGGCCTCTCCGTCGCGTTGTTCGGCCTCGCGATGCGACTGCCGCTCGATGCGACGACGGCGGCGGCGGCAGCACTCGTGGTGGCACCGAGTCTGTTCGTCGCGCTCACGCGCGGGCGACAGAGATAGACGGGACGAAAATTGAGGAGGAGGTATCTGTTGAATCCTTCAGGCCTCGATAAGTAGTGCGTGACACAGACAGAGTGTGAGTTCAGCATTCCCTCGAAGAACTGGCCATCAGTTTGGTCAATCGAGTTCTACCGCAGATTTCTCACGGTTCCATCTCCGACAGGGGTGCAGTTTCAACTCGAAAATCTGACTGTCCTACTCCGACTATCCACCATCTGGGTATCTGTGTAAGTTGTGGAGAATTCCCCACCACCATGGGGATTCTCCCACCTCACGTCCCAAACCGAGCGGGCATCTCGGTTAAGCAATACGCCGGCGTTTGATGTCAGAGGCACCCCGGCGTATAGAACATAATGACGTACTACTCCAAAAGTGGGTAAGTTCACTACGAGCGTAACAACAGGACGTACGACCGACTCGCGCTGTGTATCCAGCACGACTCTAATAAACTATCACCGACTGAGGATTTCAACAGAGCCGAGGGGAAGGAAACGCCGTGATTACGCCAACGGCGTTCGCTCGACCACGGTCCCAGTCCCACCTTTTTCCGGGGTTCGCTGTCGCTCACCCCGCAAAAATCTGGACCAAAAATGATGCACAGGTGGGTTCTAGGCTAACGGCGTTCGCTCGACCACGGTCCCATCGTACGTCGGGTACTGCTCGACGATTTCGCCGTCTTCGACGTCGCCGTCTTCTATCATCTCTTCGAGCAACCACCACGCGACTTCGACGTGGTTCGACTTGATGCTGTAGAACTCGTCGGGGACGCCGAGTTCGATGAAGCGCTCGGCCGGGGTGTAGGTCTTTCCGTAGACGAGTGTCCCGTCGTCGGTCACCTCGTCGAACGGACGACTGAGGTTCTGTGCCATCCGCTTCAGGCGGTTGCGGTGCTGGGCGGCGTCTTTGAAGACAGACGTACAGAAGTAGACGCGCTCGTGGTCGCCCATCTCGTCGAGGATGGCCTGCTTCGACCCATCGACGGCCGACATGTGGCCCTCTTGGAGTTCGTAGCCCTTCTCTTGCATCCGGCGGTAGTTCCCGTCGGACATCTCGAACTCGTTGATGTTACAGAACTCCGCGGCACCTTCGTCGAGGAATTCGAGGAACTCCGGTTCGGCGCGGATGCCCGGAATCTCGAACGCCGGCGTGAGGCCCTCTTCGCGGGCGATGTAGAGGATATCTTCCCACTCGGTGCCGTGCATGTCGCCCCACAGTTCGAGCGGTGGGTGGAAGCGAATCTCGTCGAGGCCCGCTTCGGCGAGTCGGCGCATGTTCTCTCGCCCGCCCGTGATACCCGTATAGAGGTGGATGTGGTGGTCCTCGCCGAACTCGTCTTTGAGAAGCGAGATGTAGTGACAGGTCTTGTCGAGTGCCTCTTGGGGTTCGCCGCCGGTGATAGACGACCCGAGGGCGTCCATACGCTTTGCCTCCTCGATGACGTCCTCGTCGGACTCGACGAGTCGTTCGTTCGCGTACACGTCGGTCACGTTCTTGCGGTTCTCGCCGAGTGGGCAGTAGAAACAATCACGCTGGTCGCAGTACCCGTAGACGAACAGCACCATCTTTCCGCCCATGGCGCACTGTTCGCAACCCTTCGAGATCATTCAGTTGTAGGCGTATACTTGGTGCATCGTCAAAAGGCGTCCGACTTGGACCGGCGAGGAGGTCAAATCCGGCGGTACGATTATTATCAATTAACCTGACATTACGGTATGGCTCTTCGGGACGTCCGCGAAGCAGACGCTCCCATTCAGGTCCTTCTCGTCGACGACGAGGGTGCGTTCGCCGCAGCGACGGCGGCGGTGCTCAACGTGGCCGGTGACATCCACGTCGACACTGTTCGCTCCCCGACGAAGGCGGTAGACCGCGTCTT
>NZ_LOPV01000096.1 GCF_001469865.1 Haloferax profundi | reverse complement strand
GGTCGATTGCGTCGTCTCCGAGTACGAATTCGACGAGACCACAGGCATCGACGTGCTTCGGACAGTCCGCGAAGAACACCCGAACCTCCCGTTTATCCTGTTCACTCGCCACGGGTCCGAATCCATCGCCGGCGACGCCATCGCCGCCGGCGCGACCGGATATCTTCCGAAAGACCACTCGAACGCGACGCTCGACACGCTTCGTGACCGCATCCGAGATGCTGTCTCGGGTGCCCGCCGCTCTGCGGAACGCGACAGAATGCGCTCGTGGTACGAAGCTATCGTCGAACAATCACTCGTCGGACTGTACGTCGTCCGAGACGGCCGCCTAAGGTACGCGAACGACTATCTACTCGACCTCCTCGACTACGACCCGGACGAGGCGCTCGGCCGTCCGGTCGTCGAGTTCGTCGCCGACGAGGACCGTCATCTAATCGAGGAAGGCATCGCCCCCAGAGACCACGCCAGTGTCGACGCCATGGCGTACACCATCGACGTCCTGTCTGGTGATGGACGACCGATTTCGATGGAAGTCTCCGGTCGACGTGTGATGGTCGATGGTGAGGAAGTCATCGTCGGTTCGGCGACGGACGTCACTGCTCGTCTGGACTCAGAACGCGAACTCAGGCGCTCAGAGCGCGTCACCAGACAGGTCATCTCGTCGCTTCCAGACATGGTCTTTCTCTCCGAACCCGACGCGTTCGACATCGTCTACATCAACGATACGTTCGAGCAGGTCTGGGGTCGTTCACGTACAGAACTCTACGACGACCCCATGTCGTTTCTCGAACTCGTCCACGTCGACGACAGAGACCGACTCGAGCGGGAAATCGACGTACTGTTCGACGATATCGAAGCCGGCGTCGTCGAAGACAGATACGATTTCGAATTCCGGTTCTCTCCCGAAGGGAGCGAGACCGCCCGGTGGGCCGCCGCACGGGCAGTCCCCCTGTTCGCAGAAGACGGTACTGTCTCGAACGTACTCGGCGTGATGACCGACCTCACGGACCGAATCAGACGCGAGCAGGAACTCGCACAACAGAACGCCCGCCTCGAAGCGTTCGCTCGTGTCCTTTCGCACGATATTCGTGGCCCACTGGCGGTGGCACAGGGAAGACTCAGCATCGCCCGCGAAGACGGGGACCGGACACATTTTGAACACGTCGAACGTGCCCATCGCCGCATCGAGGAGGTAATCGAGGACGTTCGCTCGATGGCGTGCGACGAACAGGTGGCCGTCGACACGTCTCCCGTCGCCTTGGCCGACACCGCAGCGGTCGCGTGGGAGATGAGTCGGTCGAGCACCGAAGACGCCAGGCTCGAAATCGGCGAACTGCCGGTCGTCGAAGCAGACGAGAGTCGGGTAAAACGCCTCTTCGAGAACCTCTTTCGCAACGCGGTGGAACACGCTTCCACGAGCAATCGAGCGAAGCCCGATGACGTTGCCGAGCATGGCTCGACAGGCCGTCGGAATCGTTCCGACGACGCTGTGGAACACGGTACGTCGACCAACGGCACAGGACTCGTGATTCGCACTGGTCAACTGCCGTCGCGACGCGGATTCTTCGTCGAAGACGACGGCCCCGGTATCCCCCAGTCGGTTCGTGACGACATCTTCGACACGGGCGTGAGTTCCACAGACGACGGGGAGCGTGGACTCGGACTCGGTATCGTCCGGCAAATCGTCCACACGCACGGGTGGCTTATCCGGACCGCCGAGAGCGACGCTGGGGGTGCACGGTTCGAGATACTCTTCGACACCGTCGGTGACACCGACCGTTCGACGTGTGACACCGACCGTTCGACGTAACACTCGTCCGGGCGGCGTCGGTGGGGACTGATCGACGGACCACGACTCACTGACCGCGCCCCCGAAAACAGATATATCCCCATGGCATAGGAACCAACGATGCTCTTGGTCCTCTGTGTCGACCTCGACGACGACCTCGGCCGCAAGACGGGTCTCTCGACCCCTGTCGTCGGCCGACAGAACGTCGAGGATGCTGCAGTAGCACTCGCTACCGCCGACCCAGAGGACTCCGACGTGAACGTCCTGTTTCAGGGAATCCGCGTCCACGACCAACTCCTCGAAGACGAAGACGAAGAGGTCGAAGTCGCCGCCGTCACGGGCGTCGATGGAAGCGACGTGAAGGCGAATCGAGCAATCGGTGAGGAGATAGACACAGTCCTCGCCAGTATCTCGACCGCCGAGTCCATCCACGCCATCGTCATCTCCGACGGCGCACAGGACGAATCCGTCCTCCCGGTCATCCGTTCACGGGTGCCTATCGACGGCGTCCGCCGCGTCGTCGTCAGGCAGGCGCAGAACCTCGAATCGATGTACTACACGATGAAGCAGGTACTCGCCGACCCCGAGACGCGCGGGACGATTCTCGTCCCACTCGGTATCTTGCTGCTCATCTATCCCTTCGTCACCATCGCGAGTCTCTTCGACGTGCCCGGTGCCGTCGTGTTGGGTCTCATCTCGGCGCTACTCGGCCTCTACACCCTGTTTCGCGGCCTCGGACTCGAAACCGCCGTCGACGAAGCGGCGAACCGTGCCCGGAACGTCCTCTACGCAGGCCGTGTCACCATCATCACTTACGTCGCTGCCGCGGCACTCCTCGTCGTCGGCGGGGTTCGCGGTATCGAACTCCTCCAGACCGTCACAGAGAGCGTCGGCGGCAACCCACCCGCGGGACTCGTCCTCGCCGCACTCGTCCACGGTGCTGTCGAGTGGTTCGCCGCCGCCGGTATCACGAGCAGTCTGGGCCAAGTGACCGACGAGTACCTCCACGACCGGTTCAAGTGGCGCTACCTCAACGCGCCGTTCTACGTGGCCGCTATCGCCATCGTCCTCTACGCACTCTCAGGGTTCTTCCTCCCGGAGGGCGTCGTCGGCGTCCAGAAGTTCTACCTCACCGGTCTCGCCGTCGCACTCACCGTCGGCACACTCCTCGGCGTGCTGAGTACGCTCACGTTCGCAGTGGCCGAGTCGCGGTTCCCGACGACGCCTGACGGCGAACAACCGGCCTGAGAAAAAGAAGGAGAGGGAGAACGCGACTTTTCGGAAGCGACCAGCGACCCCGATTAGCTCTCGCGGACGACGACGAACTGCGCCAAGTCGCGGAGGTACTCCAACGACTCCGAGTCACCGACGCCGGAGGAGTCGAGCGCACTGAGCGCGTCGTCAGCCTGTTTTCGCGCGCGCTGATTCGCGTCTTCGGGCGTGAGGTCTGTCACCTGCACGAGCGACGGGCGACCCATCTCGGCGTCCTGCCCAGTCGGCTTGCCCAGTTCTTCGGCGTCTGCAGTGGCGTCCAGCACGTCGTCGCGAATCTGGAAGGCAACGCCGACGCGCTCTGCGTAGTCGCCGAAAGCCTCGACGACCTGTGCGTCGCCACCGGCGGCGACGGCACCAAGTTCGGCGGCGGCGCGGAACAGTGCGCCCGTCTTTCGCCGGGCCAGTTCCATGTACTCGTCTTCGTTCGAGGGGATGGCGACGAGTTCGGTCGCTTCGCCCTCGCCGAGTTCGACCATCGATTCGGCGACGATGCGAGTCGCTCGGTCGCTCGACGAGAGGAGGGCGAACGCCTCTCCGAGCAGCCCGTCCGAGGCGATGATTGCGGGGCCGTAGCCGTATTCGGACCACGCACTCGGCGTCCCGCGGCGGATGTCGGACCGGTCGATGATGTCGTCGATGACGAGTGACGCGTTGTGGACGAGTTCTACGCCGACCGCGAAGTCGACGGCGTCTTCGGGGGCACCCCCGACGGCCTCACAGGCGAGGATGGTCACAGCGGGGCGGACGCGCTTGCCACCCGCCAGAGCGACGTGGTCGAGTTGGTCGGCGAGTTCCGACGGTTCGACCGCCGAGACGACCTCCTCGAGGCGGTCGTTTACCATCGTGACCCGGCGCTCCAGGTATTCCATTGTCGGTTCGTAGGGTTGGGTAGGGAAGTACGTACCGGATTTGACGAAACCGAGCGACTGGGACGGAGCGCGTGGCGGTTTCTGACCGCCGACTGGCAACGATATTTTGCTCCGTCGGTGTCGTCGTGTGGCCGTCGCTGTGGGTGTCGATACTGAAAGATGTGGGAAGCGGACGCAGTAGTCGTCTACTCGAACTGCTCGATGAGTTCCGGAACCACGTGCGACCACCTTTTTCCGAGGTTCGCTGTCGCTCACCTCGCAAAAAT
>NZ_LOPV01000095.1 GCF_001469865.1 Haloferax profundi | reverse complement strand
CACGTGCGACCACCTTTTTCCGAGGTTCGCTGTCGCTCACCTCGCAAAAACCTGGACCAAAAAATGGGTGGAGTAGCCGCTTCGACGGATTAGCTGAACTGCTCGATGAGTTCCGGAACCACGTCGAAGAGGTCGCCGACGATACCGTAGTCAGCGATGTCGAAGATAGGCGCGTCGGGGTCGGTGTTGACCGCGACGATGGTCTCTGCACCTTTCATCCCAGCGACGTGCTGGACTGCGCCGGAGATACCGATGGCGAGGTAGACCTTCGGCGTGACGACTTTCCCGGACTGGCCGACCTGCCGGTCCTTCGGAAGCCACCCGTTGTCGACGATGGGGCGCGACGACGAGAGCGTCGCACCGAGAGTGTCGGCGAGGTCCTGCACGAGTTCGAGGTTCTCTTCTTCTTCGATACCGCGGCCGACGGAGACGAGCACGTCCGCGTCGGCGATGTCGACGTCGCCGCCGCCGACTTCTTCGAATCCGGTCACGCGCGAGCGTACGCGAGACTCGTCCAGTTCGAAGTCGAACGCTTCGACAGCGGGTTCGCCCGCCGCTTCGGTGGGTTCCCACTCGGCGGAGCGGATGGTGACTGCGGCGCGGTCGGCGTCGACTTCGACGGTCGACTCGACCTTCGAGGCGTACATCTCGCGGGTGACGACGAGGCTCCCGTCGTTCGAGAGGCCGATTGCGTCGGTCACGAGTGGGATGTCGAGTTGCTCGGCGACGGCCGGCGCGTAGTCGAGGCCGTTGACCGTGTTGCCCATGAGGACGTACGTGGGGTCGAGTTCCTCGTAGAGGGCCGCGATGGCCTGCACGTACACGTCGTGGTTGAACTCGTCGCCTTCCGGCACGGTGTGGATAGTGTCCACGCCGTCGAGGGCGAGTTCGTCGGCGAAGGCGTCGACGTCGCCGCCGATGACTGCGAGGTGCAGGTCGCCGCCAGTCTCACCGACGAGGTCGCTGCCGGCGGTGACGAGTTCGAACGACACGTCGCGGAGTTCGCCGCGGCGGTGTTCGGTGATTGCGAGAACGTCGCTCATTGGGCACCCACCCCCTTCTCGCGGAGGACAGTCGCAAGTTCGGCGGCTTGCTCCCCGGCGTCACCCTCGAAGTAGACGGCGTCGGATTCCGTCTCTGGTTCGTACACGTCGGTCAGGACGAGGTCCGACTCGACGACAGCGTCGTCGAGACCGAGGTCCGAGAGGGCCATCGGCTTGATTTCTTTCGACTGGGCCTGCCGAATCCCGCGCAGACTCGCGTAGCGGGGTTCGTTGATACCCGTCTGGATGGTGAGGACGGCCGGGAGGTCGACTTCGGTGAGTTCTTCGACGCCGCCTTCGAGTTCGCGGCGGACGTTCGCGACGCCGCCATCGACGTCGAGGTCGAGGGCGTTGACGACTGCTGCCCACTCGAAGTCGATTGCAGACGCGAGCGAGACACCGGTCGCACCGAAACTGTCGTCGTTCGCCTGCACACCCGTGAGGACGAGGTCAGGGTCTTCTTCTTCGACGACGGCCGAGAGGAGACGCGTCTTCGCGCCGACGTCGAGCAGGTCGACGTCGTCGAGAGCGTCGTCCCACACGCGGACGGCGCGGTCGACACCCTTGGCGAGTGCCATGCGGATGGTCTCTTCGGAGCGCTCGGGGCCGATAGTCACGCTGACGACTTCGACGTCGTCGTTCTCCTCGGCGATTTGGACCGCCTCTTCGACCGCGTACTCGTCCCACTCGTTGAGGTCGTACTCGAGATATTGTTCTGCGACGTGGAGGCCGTCGAGTTGGAAGTCCTCCTCCACCTCGGCTACCTCTTTGACAGTTACGAGAACTTTCATCAACGTTCACTACCGACGGGGGCGAATAAACGTTTTCGCACCGCGGCCAACCGCGGCGTCGTCGTTCGATTACGCGTCGTCTTCGACTTCGTCCGGGAGCGAGATGAGGTTCTCGCGCCCGAGACGGAGCTTTTCGACGCGGTTCTCGTCGGCCATCGACGAGAGCAGTTGCGAGACTTTGGCGTCGGACCAGCCAGTCTCCTTGACGATGTTGGCCTGCTTCATCCGACCACCGTTCTGTTCTAAGAGCAGTTCGACCCGCTCTTCGTCGGACAGGAGGTCCAAGTCGACGCCCGATTCCGACGATTCGACGGGGCCGATTGGTTCTTCGGTAGGCTCTGGTTCGGACGCTGCTTCTGGTTCTGGTTCGGATGAGATTTCGTCGCTCGAGGCGGTGTCGGTGGTGGCTGGCGTCGAACCGAGTTCGTCTTTCGACTGCCGACGGACGTACACGACTGCTGCGCCCGAGAGGGTGACGACGACAGCGAGGCCGGCGAGGACACCCCAGGGAATGTCGACCGACTGCCCACCTGTGGAGACGTAACTCACAGTCAACTCGTCGGTCGACTCGAACGTTCGCGGGCCCTCGATGACGATTGCGTTGTCTTCGAGTGGGAGGTTCGTACTGCTGACCGCGTACCCTGGCGGCGTCTGGATGGTGAGGTTCTGATTCGCGCCGAGTGAGGTGAGCCACGTCTGGCCGCCTCCGGCAGCGAACGCGTCACCGAGTCGGACCCCGTTGTCAGTCTGTTCGAGGAAGTTCGTCCACGTGAACGTGAGTGCGACGACGCCCGTCTCGTTCTCGATGTACGCCCTCGTCGTCGCGTTCTCGATGGCCATCGTGCGTCCGGTTTGCGACTCCGCCGTGTCGCTGACTCGCTCGAAGAGGGCCGCGTCGAGGCCAACGTCCGCGTTCCCAGCCTCGTACTCCGCTGCGAACTCTTCGAACGCCGCCGTCTCGTTTTCGCTTTCGAGTTCGTAGCGCATCTCGATGCGCCACGATGCCGATTGGTCGCGGTTGAGTTCGATGAAGATATCTGTCTGCGGCGACCGTTCGAGCGTCGACTGTTGGGCGACGACCGACGTGTCGTCGAGGGCCGTCGCCGTCTCGGGGGCGGAGGTTTCGGCGACGGACGGGCCTCCCGCCGCAACCGGTGCCGCGATACCAGCGACGACGGTGAGGAGAGCAACGATGAGGGCGACGCTCCGCATACGTGAATCCGTTTCGTCGGGCGATGAAAACGCTTTCCATCGACTCACCCCCCTCGGCGAGTCGTCTCGGTCGACAGACCCGGTCACAAGAGGGTCATTTTAGTACCGGCATCGTGTACCGCTATGGCGATGAAGGCCCTCCCGCTCTTCGTCGTGATACTCTTGGTGGCCTCACCGGTTCTCGCCGCGGCGAATCCCGGTGGCATCGCAGGCCAAGCGACGGCCATCGATGGCACGACCACCGCGCAGGTCCAACCGCCGACGAACGAGACTATCCGCGTCCTCGATATCGAGGAGTCGTCGCTGGTTCGTTCGACCGTCGAAACAGAGTACGTCGACCTCGGTCCGTCGCTCGACTTCGCCGCCCTCAGGGCCGGTGGCCAGATTCAGACACGCGCGTCCATCAACCGAATCGAATCTGTGGGCGACGACGTGAGTCTCCGCAGTCAACTGATTCTCGGCGAGTTGAACCGCGTCGAACAACGCGCAATCGCACTCCAGAGCGACCAGCAGTCCGCTATCACCCAGTACAACGCCGACGAACTGACGGCGCGCGAACTGCTCGTCGAGTTCGCCCGTATCGACGCCGAGGCGCGTGACCTCGACGAGCGACGCATCGCGTTGCGAGAACTCGCCGCCGAGACCCCCGACTTCTCTATCGACTCTGGGCGGTTAGCGGCCCTCGAGCGCGAACTCGACACCTTCACCGGTCCGGTCCGCGCTCACACCGCAGAGGTACTCACCGGAAAGGCAGACCCGACGCGGTTCTCCGTCCGTACGAGTCAGTCAGGCGTCGTTCTGAGCACCGTCGCGGACGATACCTACGTCCGGGAAGCCTATCGCGGTGACCTCCGCGACAGAGACGAAAGTGGCGTCTCACCTACCGAAGCACTCGAAACCGTCTCCGAGAACTATCCCGAAGTCTGGGAGAGTCGTGCGACACAGAACGGTGCAGACGTGGTCGGCGCGGGGAACAGTTACCTCGTCCGCATCAACCACGACAGAGGCCAGTTATACGCGTACGTCGACAGCGGGAGTAAGAACGTCTTCAAAGAGTCACAGACGCGCCCCCTCGATACCCTGTCGCGCGGCGTCCCGGAGAGCGAAATCAAAGACGGCATCAACCTCACGGTGTACCGGACGTATCCCGGTGGCCCGCTTCGCATCCAACTGAACGAGTCCGCGACTGGTGACCCGATAAACGCGAACGTGACAATCGGTGTCGAGGCGAGTCGAGAGAGTACGCTCCTCGGTCGGACCGGACTCGACGGGGCGATTTGGACCGTCTCGCCGTCGAGTCCGTACACCATCACGGTCATCAGAGGGAACGCCGCTGTCGTCCTCACCGTCTCGCCGACGCCGATTCCCGAGTTAGCGACGAACTCGACCGGGTCCACCAACACCACGACTGATGTGCAACCGACAGCGTCGCCGACGACGGCGTCGACGGCGTAGATTACTCACGACCAGAGGTTGCCGAACCTTCTTATCTGATGACGGGGCCACCTCGTCTCGATGCCTCGCCAGTTCCAGCACGCCACGCGCGGGTCGACGGGCCTCGTCGGAAGCGTCCTCTTCGTCGGGTTGCTCGTCGTCCTCGCGGGTGTCGTCGGTGCCGCCGCCCTCGACACCGCCGACGCCACTCACGACCCGATTCGGCCGACGGTCCTGTCTGTCTCTGTCGCGGACGAGACTGTCACACTAACACACGAAGGGGGCGCGCCGCTCGACGTTCGGTCGCTTCGACTTCGAATCACGGTCGACGGCGACCCACTGGCGTATCAACCGCCGATTCCGTTCTTCTCGGCGCGCGGGTTTCGACCGGGGCCGACCGGGCCGTTCAACGTCGCGTCGGACCCCCGGTGGACAGTCGGCGAGGAGGCGAGTTTCGAACTCGCGGGTACGAACGACCCTGCTCTCTCGCCGGGTGTACGAGTCGTCGTCCGTGTCTACGACGACGACACGCCAGTCGCCGTGGGTCGAACGATAGCGTCGTGAGAACGGTGTGAGTGGTCCGAGGGTTGTAGAACAGTGAGTCGTCTGGACTATTCGTCCGCAGGTGCGCGCGCGATTGTCACGATAGCCCGTGGGCTTCCCGGTTGGCGCTGGAGGATGTGGTGTTCGATATCGACGAATCCGGCGGCCTTGAACATCCGGTCGGCCTCCTCCTCGTCGTAGAACAGCATGATTGCGTCGGCGAGTTTCTGGAAGACACCAGTCTTCGGGTAGTCGGGGCCGACGACGAGCACTTTGTTGCCGGGTTTGACCACGCGGCGGAAGTCTTCTAACGCCGTGACGGGGTTCGGCCAGTACTCGATGGACCCGGACGACCAGATGACGTCGAACGAGTCGTCGGCAAAGGGCAGACGTTCGGCGTCACCGCGGTAGAACCGGACTTCGTCGTTCTTGCCGAACTTCTCCCAGGCCTTCTGCATCTGGTGGATACTCTGGTCGAGGCCGTGCACGTCGTCCGTGTACTGGAGCAGACCTTCGGTCCCGAAGCCAGTTCCACACCCAACGTCGAGGACGCGGTCGCCCTGTTGGATGTCGAGTAGTTCGAGCGCCTCGTCGCGCATCTCCTCGTTCCAGATGAACGGGTTGACCTGGTCGTACACCTTCGAGAGGTACTTGTAGAACAGGCGGGCCCGCGCTTTATTTTCGAGGACTCCCATTTGCGGCGGAATTAGGACTCACTGATGATAACGGTGCGGATTCGCCGTCGGATTTGGGTGTTTTCTCCGCGTTCGTCGCGTCCGAAACCGAGACCCTCTCGCCAACTTTCCGCAAACACCTTATACAGCGCTTGTGCAACGTTCCTGTGATACGAGTATGCCGAGACAAGAGGTTCTCGAACGAATCAAAACGGCCGAGCAGGAGGCCGACGACATTGTCGAAGAGGCCGAGGCCAAACGTGAGGAACTCGTCGCGGAGGCGCGCCGCGAGGCCGACGAGATTCGCTCCGAGGCCGAAGAAGAGGCTGACGAACTCGAATCGGAGCGTCTGCAGGAAGGGCGCAAAGAGATAGAGGCCGAACGGGAACGCATCCTCGAAGAGGGCGAGGAAGCCCGTGACGAACTGGTCGCCGAGGCGGAAGACCGCATCGACGAGGCGGTCGAATTCGCCATCGGCAAGTTCGAGGAGGCGGTTGATGCTCAGACCTGAGCAGATGAGCAAGGTCTCGGTGACCGGTTCTAAGGGCGTCATGCCCGAGGTCATCGAGGCTGTCCACGACCTCCGACTGCTCCACGTCACCGAATACGACGGGTCGTGGCAGGAGGACTTCGGATTCGAGACGGGGTCGCCAATCGAAGGCGCAGAGAGTGCGTCCGACAAACTCGTCACCGTTCGCTCGCTCAAGAGCATCCTCGGTGTCGACGAGAACGACGCCGGCCGTCAGCGCATCGTCCCGGACGACGCGCTGGGTGAACCCCTCGAAGAGATCCGAGAGAAGGTCAACGAACTGGACGACCGTCGCTCCGAGCTGAAGAACGGGATTCGCAGCGTCGGCGAAGAAATCGACGCGATAAAACCGTTCGTCGACCTCGGAATCGACCTCGACCTCCTGTCGGGGTACGACTCGCTACAGGTCGTCGTCGGACGAGGCAAAGTAGAGCCCGTCGAACGTGCAATCGTCGACTCCGACCAAATCTCGGACTTCGAGATATTCTCCGGAGAGCGCACGCACGCGATATTCGGCCGTCCCGTCGACGGTGCAGACGAGATGGCGCTCGCAGACGCGCTCGTCGGCGTCGAGTTCACGATGCTCGAGATTCCGGACGCTTCGGACAGTCCAGAAGCATACGTTCGGGACCTCGAACAGCAGCGACGTGAACTCGAGTCGAAACTCGAGACGGTTGAGTCGGAACTCAACGACCTTCGGGTCGAAGAGGGCGAGTTCCTTCTCGCCGCCGAAGAACGCCTCGCCATCGACGTCCAGAAGACCGAGGCACCACTCTCGTTTGCGACGACGGAGAACGCCTTCGTCGCCGAAGGGTGGATTCCGACGGAACGCTACAACGCGTTCGCGAAGGGACTGAAGTCCGCGGTCGGTGAACACGTCGACGTCGAAGAACTCGAACGCGCCGAGTTCTCGCACGACGGTGAGGACCACGCTCGCGAATCGGTGTCTGAGAGCGGTGGGACCCCCGCAGCGACCGACGGCGGGACGGTCACGATGAGCAACGACGAACCGCCGGTCGTCCAGCAGAACAGCGGTGCGGTCAAGCCGTTCGAACTGCTCGTCCAGGCAGTCAACCGGCCGAACTACTACGAACTCGACCCCACGGTCATCCTGTTCCTCACGTTCCCGGCGTTCTTCGGGTTCATGATCGGTGACCTCGGATACGGGATCATCTACACTGCAATCGGGTACTTCCTCTATGCGAAGTACGACGATGGTGCGCTCAAGAGCATGGGTGGTATCACCATCGCTGCAGGTCTGTTCACGATGCTCTTCGGAATCCTCTATGGGGAGCTCTTCGGGTTGCACGTCATCGCCGACTACTTCTGGCACGACGTCGTCGGCCTCGCGCATGCCCCGATCGAGAAAGGCCTCTCGCCGGCCACGGCCGAGTGGGCACTCGGCTGGCTCACCGTGAGCGTCATGCTCGGAATCTTCCACCTCAACATCGGCTACATCTTCAAGTTCGTCGATGTGTCCAATCTCCACGGTGTCAAGGAAGCCGTGCTCGAAGCCGGCTCGTGGATTCTGATGCTCAACGGCCTGTGGATTTGGATCTTCAGCCCGGCGCTCGGCGACATCCCGCCGGAGTTCCTGTTCACGACGTTCGCGAGCGGCGGTGTCCTCCCCATCGGCTTCTCCGGGTTCCCCGCGATAGTCGGTTGGGCCGGACTCGGCCTCTTCTTCGTCGGTCTCGCGTTCCTCGCGATGGCCGAACCTGCTGAACTCGTCGAGTTCATCAGCGTGCTCTCGAACGTCCTGTCGTACACCCGTATCGCGGCAGTGCTGCTCGCGAAGGCCGGGATGGCCTTCACGGTCAACCTGCTGTTCTTCGGTGTGTACGTCGACGACCACGGTGGATGGCACTTCGGACTCGGCGGAATGCCCGACGCCGCCGCCGTGGCGGCACTGGCACCGGGTGAGACGCTGAGTTACCACGGTTACGAAGTGACCGAGATTCTCTTCGGTGGACTCGTCCACGGCGGTGCGGCGACGCTCATCCTCGGACTCGTCGTCCTCGTCGTCGGTCACTTGCTCGTCCTCGCGCTCGGTGTCACGAGCGCCGGCCTGCAGGCGGTCCGTCTCGAGTACGTCGAGTTCTTCGGCAAGTTCTTCGAAGGCGGCGGCCGCGAGTACGAACCGTTCGGCTACGACCGACAGTTCACGACCGAAGACTAACTGCGGCCACCGACACTTTCTTTATTGGTTGTTTCACGAGTGGCTACACGACCGGGAACGACGGCGAGATTCGTGCTTATACTCCGCCCTCTCCGGTTGTTTTGGGAACCTTTATGAGACGGCTTGCAACACATACGAACGTTCGGAGACGACAATCCGGTATTAGGAACACACAATGATTGAAGCAATCGAACCCCTCATGGCCGTACTGCAGAGTGAAGCAGCTTCTTCCCCCGCAATCGAAGCACCAGCCGCCGCGGCGCTTTCCGTCGGTATCGCCGCTTTCGCAGCTGGCTATGCCGAGCGTGGTATCGGATCCGCAGCGATGGGCGCTATCGCAGAAGACGAGGACCTCTTCGTTAACGGGCTGATCCTCACGGTTCTCCCCGAAACCCTCGTCATTCTCGCGCTGGTCGTTGTCTTCCTGGTCTAAGCACCTCCTCCTTTCCCATCATGAGTTTGGACAACGTCGTTGAGGACATCCGAGACGAAGCCCGCGCACGTGCGGAGGAAATCAAAGAGGCCGGCGAGGAACGAGCGGACGAGATTCGTTCCGAGGCCGAAGCGGAAGCCGACGCGCTCGTCGAAGAGCGCAAGGAATCCGTCGAAGCTCAGATCAAACGGGAGCGCGAACAGGCGCTCTCCAGCGCGAAACTCGAAGCCAAGCAGGCACGTCTCGGCGCACGCCGTGACGTTCTCCAGCGCGTTCGTTCTCAGGTCGAGGACGAACTCGCAGGGCTCGAAGGCGAGCGTCGTGAAGAACTCACGCGCACGCTTCTCGACGCTGCCTCGGTCGAGTTCGAAGACGAAGACGAAGTCTACGTCTACGGTCGCGCTGATGACGCCGACCTGCTCGAAGATATCCTCGCCGACTACGACGGCTACGAAGTTGCTGGAGAGCGCGACTGCCTCGGTGGCGTCGTGGTCGAAGGCACGAATTCGCGCGTCCGGGTGAACAACACCTTCGACTCGGTCCTCGACACAGTCTGGGAGGACAACCTGAAGGAAGTGAGTGCGCGACTATTCGACGACCAATGAGCGCTGCTGGCGGCTCGAATCCGGAATACGTCATCGCTCGCGTACGAGCGCGACGCAGCGCCCTGTTCGGAGACGAAGAGTACCGCAAACTGGTCCGTATGGGACCGGCCGAAATCGCCCGATTCATGGAGGAGTCGGAGTACGAGACGGAGATCAACGCCCTGGGAAGCCGATTCTCTGGCGTCGACCTCATCGAGTACGGACTGAATCGCAACATGGCGAAGCAGTTCAACGACATCCTCGACTGGGCCGACGGCCGCCTCTACGACCTCATCGCGCGGTACCTTCGGAAGTTCGACGCGTGGAACGTCAAGACCGTCATCCGCGGTATCTACTCCGACGCCTCACGTGACGAGGTCGAAACCGACCTCATCCGTGCTGGCGAGTTCGACGACCGACTTCTCTCGCGTCTGCTCGACGCAGCCGAAATCGAGGAGGCAATCGAACTGCTTTCGGGGACGATGTTCGCGGATGGTCTCGAGGCCGCCTACGAAGATTACGAAGACACAGGCGTCCTCGTCCCGTTAGAGAACGCCGTCGACCGAGCCTTCTACGAGCAACTGCTCGAAGGGCTGGTCGTCGGCGAAGAGACGAAGCAGTACCGCGAATTCCTCGAAGCAGAGATCGACTTCCGGAACGCCCGCAACGCACTCCGCATCGCTCGCAGTGGTGCCGACCTCGACCCGACCGATTACTTCATCGAGGGTGGCACGCTGTTCCGCGCGGCGGAACTCGCGTCGCTGGCGACGAACACGGACGAACTCGTCTCGAAGGTTCGCGATAGTCGGTACGGTGACCGCCTCTCGAATGCGCTGTCGGACCTCGAAAAGGCAGACAGCCTCATCGGCTTCGAGCGCGCCCTCGACGCGGCGCTCTTGGAGTACGCGGACACGCTCGGTTACGTGTTCCCGCTTTCGGTCACGCCAATCATCTCGTACATCCTCGCCAAGGAGCGCGAGGTTGACAACATTCGGGCCATCGCCCGCGGCCGCGAGGCCGGGTTGGACCCCGACGCAATCGAAGAGGAGCTGGTCATCCAATGAGCCAGGAAATCGCAGTTATCGGCAGTCCGGACTTCACCACGGGATTCCGACTTGCGGGTGTCCGCAAGTTCGAGAACGTCCCGGACGAAGATAAGGACGAAGAACTCGACGAGGCCGTTATGCGCACGCTCGAGGACGAGGACGTCGGCATCATCGTGATGCACGAAGACGACCTCGACCACCTCTCGCGCAACCCTCGTCAGTCGGTCGAGCGCAGCATCGAGCCAACGCTCGTGACGCTCGGCGGGTCTGGTGGGGCAAGCGGCCTCCGAGACCAGATCAAGAGAGCAATCGGTATCGATCTGATGGACGAATAACCAAACATGAGTCAGGCAACACAAGATTCCGTTCGCGAGGACGGTCTCATCGCAAGCGTGAGTGGTCCGGTCGTGACCGCCCGTGACCTCGACGCCCGCATGAACGACGTCGTCTACGTCGGCGACGAAGGTCTGATGGGCGAGGTCATCGAAATCGAGGGCGACCTCACGACCATTCAGGTGTACGAGGAAACTTCGGGTGTCGGTCCCGGCGAACCCGTCGAGAACACGGGCGAACCGCTGACCGTCGACCTTGGTCCCGGGATGCTGGACGCCATCTACGACGGTGTCCAGCGCCCGCTGGACGTGCTCGAGTCGAAGATGAACTCGGCGTTCCTCGACCGTGGTGTTGACGCACCCGGCATCGACCTGGAGAAGAAGTGGGAGTTCGAACCGACCGTCTCCGAAGGCGACGAAGTCGCCCCCGGTGACGTCGTCGGTACCGTTCCCGAAACCGTGACCATCGAACACAAGGTCATGGTTCCGCCGGACTTCGAAGGTGGCGAAGTCGTCACCGCCGAAGCAGGCGAGTTCTCCGTCACCGAGGCGGTCGTCGAACTCGACAACGGCGAAGAAGTCACGATGCACCAGGAGTGGCCGGTTCGACAGGCGCGTCCTTCGACGGAGAAGAAGACGCCCCGCGAACCGCTCGTCTCCGGGCAGCGTATTCTCGACGGTCTGTTCCCCATCGCGAAGGGTGGGACGGCCGCGATTCCGGGTCCGTTCGGGTCCGGAAAGACGGTTACGCAGCACCAGCTCGCCAAGTGGGCCGACGCTGACATCGTCGTCTACGTCGGCTGTGGTGAGCGCGGTAACGAGATGACCGAGGTTATCGAGGACTTCCCGGAACTCGACGACCCGAAGACGGGCAACCCCCTCATGGCTCGGACGTGCCTCATCGCGAACACGTCCAACATGCCTGTGGCGGCCCGTGAATCCTGCATCTACACCGGCATCACCATCGCGGAGTACTACCGCGACATGGGCTACGACGTCGCACTGATGGCCGACTCCACCTCCCGGTGGGCAGAGGCCATGCGCGAGATTTCCTCGCGTCTCGAAGAGATGCCCGGTGAAGAGGGGTACCCCGCGTACCTCGCCGCGCGTCTCTCCGAGTTCTACGAGCGCGCCGGATACTTCACCACCATCAACGGTGACGAGGGTTCGGTCTCTGTCATCGGCGCAGTGTCGCCGCCGGGCGGCGACTTCTCTGAGCCGGTCACGCAGAACACCCTGCGTATCGTGAAGACGTTCTGGGCACTCGACGCAGACCTCGCAGAGCGTCGTCACTTCCCGGCTATCAACTGGAACGAGTCCTACTCGCTCTACCAAGACCAGCTCGACCCGTGGTTCGTCGAGAACGTCCAGGACGACTGGCCGGAAGAGCGCCAGTGGGCCGTCGACGTGCTCGACGAAGAGGCTGAGCTTCAGGAAATCGTTCAGCTCGTCGGTAAGGACGCCCTGCCAGAGGACCAGCAGCTGACGCTCGAAGTCGCTCGCTACCTCCGTGAGGCGTACCTCCAGCAGAACGCGTTCCACCCGACGGACACGTACTGTGAACCCCAGAAGACGTACGGTATCCTCACCGCTATCCACACGTTCAACGACGAGGCGTTCAAGGCGCTCGAAGCCGGCGTCCCCGTCGAAGAGATCCAGGCCATCGAGGCGGCTCCGCAGCTGAACCGCATCGGTGTCCAGGAAGACTGGGATGCGTACATCGAGGACCTGAAAGCAGAGATCACCGAGCAACTCCGCGAGCTGTACTGAGACCATGAAGGAATACCAGACTATCACCGAAATCAGCGGCCCGCTGGTGTTCGCCGAGGTCGACGAGCCGATCGGGTACGACGAAATCGTCGAAATCGAGACGCCCCAAGGCGAAACCAAGCGCGGACAGGTCCTCGAATCGAGTGAGGGCCTCGTCGCCATCCAGGTGTTCGAAGGCACCACCGGTATCGACAGGAACGCGTCCGTCAAGTTCCTCGGCGAGACGCTCAAGATGCCCGTGACCGAGGACCTCCTCGGGCGCGTGCTCGACGGTTCCGGCCAGCCAATCGACGGCGGCCCGGAAATCGTCCCCGACGAGCGTCGCGACATCGTCGGCGCAGCAATCAACCCCTACTCCCGCGAGTACCCCGAGGAGTTCATCCAGACGGGTGTGTCCGCCATCGACGGCATGAACACGCTCGTTCGCGGTCAGAAGCTCCCAATCTTCTCCGCATCGGGGCTTCCCCACAACAACCTCGCACTGCAGGTCGCCCGTCAGGCGACGGTGCCAGAGGAAGAAGGTGACGACGAAGAGTCCGAATTCGCTGTCGTCTTCGGCGCGATGGGTATCACGCAGGAAGAGGCGAACGAGTTCATGGAAGACTTCGAGCGCACGGGTGCACTCGAGCGCTCCGTCGTCTTCACGAACCTCGCGGACGACCCCGCAGTCGAGCGGACGGTCACGCCGCGTCTCGCGCTCACCACCGCCGAGTACCTCGCGTTCGACAAGGACTACCACGTCCTCGTCATCCTGACCGACATGACCAACTACTGTGAGGCGCTCCGCGAAATCGGTGCGGCTCGCGAAGAGGTCCCCGGTCGCCGTGGCTACCCGGGTTACATGTACACCGACCTTGCGCAACTCTACGAGCGCGCAGGTCGTATCGAGGGACGCGAAGGGTCTGTCACCCAGATTCCCATCCTCACGATGCCGGGTGACGACGACACGCACCCGATTCCGGACCTGACCGGATACATTACGGAAGGTCAGATCTACATCGACCGCGACCTGAACTCGCAGGGCATCCGCCCGCCGATCAACCCGCTCCCATCGCTCTCGCGACTGATGGAC
Source organism: Haloferax profundi (assembly GCF_001469865.1). Lineage (GTDB taxonomy): Archaea > Halobacteriota > Halobacteria > Halobacteriales > Haloferacaceae > Haloferax > Haloferax profundi. The sequence continues at coordinate 26,816 of NZ_LOPV01000095.1, read as the reverse complement.
GACGGTATCGGTGAGGGCCTCACCCGCGAGGACCACGCAGACGTCTCCGACCAGATGTACGCGGCGTACGCAGAGGGTGAAGACCTGCGCGACCTCGTGAACATCGTCGGTCGCGAGGCACTGTCCGAGCGTGACAACAAGTACCTCGACTTCGCAGAGCGCTTCGAGGCTGAGTTCGTCAACCAGGGCTTCGACTCCAACCGCTCTATCGACGAGACGCTCGACATCGGCTGGGAACTGCTGTCGACCCTGCCCAAGTCGGAACTCAACCGTATCGACGAAGAGCTCATCGAAGAGTACTACCAGGAAGACGCCGAGACGGTCGAAGCGGAAGCCTAATCCGGGTTTTCGTTCCCAGTTTCGGTCCCGATTTCTCTCTCTATTTTCCACCGAGAGTGGACGCGTTGCCGACGCAGTTCGTCACCACTCCTCGGAGCCGGGTCACGAACTTCCTTACGTCGGGAACGCTACCACGCCACATGGATGAATCCTCGTCTCGGACTCGCGTCCTTCTCGTCGCCGATTCGACCGAGTCTGGTCGAATCGAGGACGCACTCGAACCACTGTCGGTCACAGTCGCGCCGTCGGTCGATGCGGCACGCGACCGACTCCACACGGCGTCTGTCGACTGTCTCGTGATTGCGACCGACCGAGTCGGTCTGCTGTCGTCGTTGCGACCCGAGACGACGCTCCCACTCGTCGCAGTCGTCCCACCAGACGGTGACCTCTCGTCCGCGCAGGCGCTGGCCGCCGGTGCAGCAGATGTCGTCCCCGTCGTCGACTCGAACCTCTTCGACCGACTCCCAGAACGGGTCGAGAGTGCCGTCGCGTGGCACCGACACGGAACAGTCTCGGCCGGACGAATCACCGAAGACCTGAAAGAACAGGCGATGGACGAGGCGCCCGTCGGAATCACCATCGCCGACTGTACGCTTCCGGACCGACCCCTCGTCTACGTCAACGAGTCGTTCGAATCGATGACTGGCTACACAGCCGAGTCGGCGTTGGGTCGAAACTGTCGCTACCTACAGGGACCGAAGACGGACCCGGAACGTGTCGCCGAACTCCGCACGGCAATCGAGAACGAAGCGGCGGCGTCGGTCGAACTCCTGAACTACAGAGAGAGCGGCGAGACGTTCTGGAACCGGGTGGACCTCGCGCCTCTCAGCGGACCGAACGGCGAGGTGACACACTACGTCGGGTTCCAGACGGACATCACCGAGCGGGTGCGCGCCGAAGAAGCCGCAGAACGGAACGCCGAGCGGGTAGAACAAGAGCGTGCACGACTCAGCACGCTCGTCGACCTCATCGAAGGGCTACTCGAAGACGTGACGGAGGCCCTCGTCAGGGCAGAGACGCGTCAAGAACTCGAAGCCGCGGTGTGTTCTCGCGTCGCGGAGACGGACTCCTTCGCGTGCGCGTGGTTCGGTGACTGTGACCTCTCGCCTGCGGTCATCGTCCCGAACGAGTGGGCCGGCACAGAGACGGCGTTCGTCGAAGCACTCGAAATCGATGGCGACGCCGACGACGTCACCGCACGGGCCGCAGAGACACTGCGCGTCCAGTCTGCCGTCGCCGCGGACGGGCCGATACACGAAGGTGAGACCGTGCCGTTTCTGGGTGCCATCGCAGTCCCGATAATCCACCGAGAGACGCTCTACGGCGTGTTGACCGTGTACGCGGACACAGACGAACTCGACGACGAGGTGAACGTGGTCTTCGGAACGCTCGGCCGAGCGGTCGGCGCGGCCATCGACGCCTTCGAGAGCAGACGCTCGCTCATCTCTGAGGGCGTCCTCGAACTCGAACTCGACGTGAGTGACCAGACCCAGCCGCTCGTCCAAATCGCGGCGGCGACCGAGTGCGAACTCGTGTACGAGGGGTCGGTACTCCACGACGACGGCACGCTCAGTCTGTTCGTCTCGTCGACGCCGCCGACGAAACTCGAAGTGGCCGACGTCGACGTCGATGGTGTCGTCACCGTCGCGCGTGTCCCGCGCGGAGACGACGCTGGCCTGTCCGAACTCGTCTTGGCGGGCGGGTCGCTCGCACACCTCGTCGCAGACGCCGGTGGACGACTCGTCGACCTCGAAGCCGACGAGACCGGCAGTCGGTTCACCGTCGTCGTCCCAGACCGCTCGGTCGGTCGTGCACTCCTCGACGACCTGCGACAGGCCGCGACGGGTGTCGAACTCCGTGCGGTCAGAGACCAGTCGGCTCCACCGCAGACGCCCCGTGAGTTCGTCGGGAGCGTCGGTGCAGAGCTCACCGACAGACAGCACACGGCGCTCCAACTCGCGTACCTTGGGGGGTTCTTCGAGTGGCCGCACGGGGTCACGGGCGACGAACTCGCTGAGGCGATGGACGTGTCGCGGGCGACGTTCCACCAGCACCTTCGTGCGGCAGAGCGAAAACTCGTCACACAGTTCTTCGAAGTGGGGCCGAACTAGTCGTGGTGACTATGCCTCTTCGCGACGAATTTCGGCCGGTCTGACGGGCCAGACAGTAAAAGATTAACACCCCTGACGAACAATCCTCGCCAAAGATGGCCGAAGACGTCAAGCCGACCCGCAAGAACTTGATGGCGATCGAGGATCGCATCGAACTCTCGGAGCGGGGCCACGACACGCTCGAACAGAAGCGTGACGGTCTCATCATGGAGTTCATGGACATCCTCGACCAGGCACAGGACGTCCGTGCGAACCTCAACGCGGACTACGAACGCGCACAGCGCACCATCAACATGGCGCGCGCCATGGAAGGCGACGTCGCGGTTCGGGGCGCAGCAGCGGCGCTGAAAGAGTACCCCGAGATCACGACGCAGTCGAAGAACATCATGGGTGTCGTCGTCCCGCAGATCGAGTCCTCGCGCGTGAAGAAGAGTCTCGACCAGCGTGGCTACGGGCTTCTCGGGTCGTCCGCCCGCATCGACGAGGCCGCCGACGCCTACGAGGAACTTCTCGAATCTATCATCCTCGCGGCGGAAGTCGAGACGGCGATGAAGAAGATGCTCGAAGAGATCGAGACCACGAAGCGCCGTGTCAACGCACTCGAATTCAAACTGCTCCCCGAACTCTACGAGAACAAAGAGTACATCGAGCAGAAACTCGAAGAGCAAGAGCGCGAAGAGATCTTCCGTCTGAAGAAGATCAAGGCGAAGAAGGAAGAAGAAGAGAAAGAAGAGCGGAAAGCCGCCGACGAGGCCGAAGCGGCCGCCGCGTAATCACGTCGATTCGCCACCACCGACGGTCGTCTCACCGACCAATTTTCACTCTTCGACCGCGTAGCCGTGGGTATGCCGTGTCCCGACTGCGGGGGTGACGAGGCCGTCTTCGCTGTCCCCGAACCACTCGAAGAGTACGCACCACAAGGTGCGGTGACGATTGGCCTCTGTGCCGACTGCCTGCGCGTCCATCCGAGTGACGACCGAGTGACCGACGGCGATGCACGACCACTCGGTGATGTCGTCCCCGACGGAGAGGGTGGGGCCGCGTTCGCGTTGCTCGTCGGTTTTCTCGATTCGTTGGCGCTGAACCGCGAGGCTATCGTCGAGTCCGCCGAGTACGCCGAACGCGAGGGGGTGGACGTACACCTCGCACTCGACAGACTCGACCAGTCGGTCTCCGACCCACACTTCGACGTGGGGCGTCGGCACACGCAGTTAGAGACGTTTCTGTAGACGACGGTCTGTGCGCGCTCGCGCACACGAAAGACGCCGAGGAGGAGTCGCTTAGATGCCGGTGGAGTAGCGGAGGATGCCGGCGATGCCACCGAACGCGTCGTAGAGTTGTTCGCCTTTCTCGAAGTCGGTGCTGATGAACTTCGTCTCGGTCCCGCGTTGGTCTGCGAGGTCCATCAGGTACTCGATGACGTCCTCGCGTTCCTTGAGTTCGGCCTCACTGCCGTCCTCGCAGTCGTGCGAGGGGGTGTTGTGGCGGTGGTCGACGAGTTCGAACTCTTCTTGGCCGCCGCAGTCGTAGACGGCGACGTCCTTCCGCAGGTCCTCGGAGATGAGGAGGCGGTCGACAGAGCCCATGACGAGGTTCTTCCGGGTCGCTTCGAACCCGTAGGTGGACTCGTTGCCGCGGTGGAGTTTCTCGAAGAACTCTTCCATCTCCTTTTTGTCCTTCATGACCTCCTGGTCGGCCAGCACGTCCTGTGCGGCGTCGACGAGGTCGTAGAGGCCCGACTCGTCGGTGTACGCGACGTCGAACTTGCCGACGACGAGGTCCTGCAGTTCGTGGTGGAGATAGTCACCGTCGAGGAACTCGTCTTTCGTCGGGGAGGGACCGCCCACGAGGATGCCGTCCATGTCGTGGCGCTTGGGGACGAACAGGTCGTTCGCCATCCCGGCGACTTCCTGATAGAAGTTGTCGATTGCTTCGAGACGGAGGCGGGCGAAACGCTGGGCGGACTGACCACCTTTGCGCTGCTTGCCCGGGACGAGCGACGAGGCGCTCTTGACGGGTTCGACACGCTTGCCTTTCAGCCACCCGACGTTCGCCTCGCGGCGGTCGAGGACCACGAGGCCGAACAGGCCCTTGTCCATGAGCATGTCCTCGAGCGGGCCGGTGAGGAAGTTCGAGTCACAGTGGTAGCGGAACGACTGAATCGGTTCCGGTGGGCTGTCTAAGACCTTCGTAACCATGTCCGTCTGGCCGCCGCCGGAGTTGACTGCACCGGAGAACATGACGATGCCGCGCTCTGGCGGGAACGTGTCGTAGTACCGAAGGCGGTCTTTGATGCTCGTCAGGGCGTCTTGGACGTTCGTTCGCGTCTGCTTCGACTTGATGTTAGACGCTTCACTATGCTCTGTAATGACGTGCTCGACGACGTCAGAAATCTGCTTATCTTCGGGGATATAGATGGTGACGAGCTGGGTACCGGAGCCTTCGTACTCTTTGAGGTCCTCGATGACCTTCTTGAATTCGTACTTTCGGCGGTCTTCGCTCGCCTCCTCGGCGTCGCTACTCATCACTCTTCCTAGTCCATCCAGCGGCTAAGTAACCTTTGACTGGCTACGCCTCGCGGTACCGACCCGCACGCAAGCGAGCAGAACGGAGCAATCACGCCACCGGTCGGAGAACATTTATGTTGCTGTCACGGATGGACTTCGACAGTTGGAATTATGGCACGGGTGTACGCAATCGCCAGCGCAAAAGGTGGGGTTGGAAAGACCACGACGACAGCCAACCTCGGAACCGTCCTCTCGATGGCCGGGCAGGACGTCGTCGTCGTCGACGGTGACCTCGGGATGCCGAATCTCGCCGGCGCTCTCGGTGTCGACCCCGACCGAGAGACCCTCCACGACGTGCTGACTGGTGAGACGACGGTCGAATCGGCCACCTACGAGGGGCCAGAGGGTCTCTCTGTCCTCCCTGGGTCGACGGCGTTGGAGGCCTTCGCCAGCGCGAACGCGAAGGAACTCCACCCGGTCATCGAAGAACTCAAAGAGCGATACGACATCGTCCTCATCGACACTGGTGCGGGCCTCAGCGACGACACGTTCGTCCCGCTCAAACTCGCCGACGAGGTACTCTTGGTCTCGACGACGGAGCGAGAAGCACTCGGTGACACCGAGAAGACGCGCCAACTCGGCGAACGAATCGGTGCGGACGTGGTCGGCGTCGTCCTCACTCGCGTCAACCAGTCGAATCCGAACGCCGACGAGGTCGCCTCGCTCCTCGACACCGGCGTCATCGCCGTCGTCCCCGAAGACTCGGCGATTCGCGAGGCACTCAGCACCCAGGTCCCGGTCGTCGCGCGCGCCCCGAATAGTATCGCGGCCGCCGGGTACCGTGCCCTCGCAGAGGCACTCACTGGCAACCCAGTTCCGATACCCGATGCGCTCGCGGACGACGTGGACCAGTCGAGTGACTCGACAGGGTCGACGTCGGCTGACGCTGAGGATGTCGTCGACACCCCGGACCCAGCAGACGACGATGCCGACGCCGCCGCAGACGACGTGACCGTCGTCGAAACCGACGGCGACTCTGGCTCGGACTCCGTCGCAGGAGACACGCCTCCCACCGAGACTGCCATCGACGAGGCCGCTCCCGAATCGACGCCCGACACCGATTTGGACCCCGAATCGACGCCAGAATCAGACTCGGAACCCCAATCGACGCCGAAGTCGTTCCGGGACCAGGCATCTGAACCCGAACCCGAACCGGACCCGACCGTAGAAGCAGCGACTGCCACGGAGGCGACGCAAGAACCCGAGTCCGACTCGGCACCCGAGTCGTCCCCCGACCCCGAACCTGTTCAAGAACCGCTTGCCGACCCCGAATCGTCACCCGACGAGACGACCACAGACGAACCGGCGGCGACTGCGGCGACGCTCGAAGACGAGGCCGAAGCAGCGCTGGACGCCGCAATCCCGTTCGGGTCCGGTGACGACGAATCTTCTGAGGCGGTAGACGACGACCCGCTTGCTGGCGACGCGAGCGACACCACTGCCGACGAGGAACCTTCCGAGGACGTCGCCCCCGCCGAAGACCCGGTCACCGCCAATCTCGACGCGGCCGATTCGATGGGTGCGGACCCACTCGCTGGAGACGAAGTCGTCGAACCGACGAGTGGTCCTGGCGTCGCGGACGGCCCAGACACACGGGGGGTCGACGCGGACCACCTCCCATCTACGGAAGACTCTGACGGCGACGCAGCATCGACCGACTCTGACGACGCCACCGACCCGTCCAACTCTGACGATGCATCTGTGGTCGTCGAGGACGCATCGTCGGAACCGACGGACGAACCACTCGTCGCCGAGGCGGAACCGGATGCAACCCAGCAGTCGGCAGAAGTCGTCGACTCCGCCGACGGTGACGACGACGAAGAGGGCGTCTACACCACGTCACTCGTCGAAGAGGTCGAATCGCTCGACGACGAGGACGAAGAGAAGAAGAAAGGCTTCTTCAGTCGCTTCCTCGGCTAAACGGGAAGTTCTTTTACTCGGGTCCGCGGAAAACCCCCTATGGCAGACTCTGAGTCAGTTCCCTTCTGGTGGATAGTGCTGTTCCTACTGCTGGCACTCGGCGCCGGTGCCGTGACAGTTTTCGCGCTCGGCGGGTCGCTCGTCTCTGCGGTAGTCGCACTCCCGTTCTTGTTCTAAGCTAGAAAGAGTCGTTTCAGCCCGTGTTCACATCGATTCGGGCGCTTCCACACCGACGATAGCGAGTGCGTTAGCGACGGCGTTGCGCGCCGCTTTGACGAGTGCGAGGCGGGCGGCACCGACGTCTTCGTCGGCGTCGAGTACCGGGCACTCACGGTAGAAGGTGTTGAACACTTCCGCGAGTTCGCGGGCGTAGGTGGCGACTGCGTGGGGTTCGAGGTCGTCGGCCGCCGCTTCGACGACGGCAGGGAAGCGCGCAATCGTACGAATGAGGTCGCGTTCGGCCTCAGTGGTGAGGACCGACGGGTCGACGTCGGTGGCGTCGAGGCCGGCGTTGGCCGCCTCGTCGACGATGCCACAGCAGCGTGCGTGGACGTACTGGATGTACGGTGCGGACTGGGCCTCGAAGTTGAGCGCCTGGTCCCACTCGAACGTGATGGTCTTCGTCGGTTGCTTCGAGACGATGTCGTACCGGACCGCGCCGATACCGACCTGCCGGGCGATGCGGTCGATGTCGTCTTCGTCTAAGTCGTCGTCGCGGACGCGGCCTTCGAGGCGCTTTTCGACTTCGTCGCGGGCGCGCGAGACTGACTCGTCGAGCAGGTCGTCGAGCATGACGCCAGTCCCCTTCCGGGTGGACATCGTCTCGCCGCCGGGGAGGTTGACCCACGAGTAGATGACGTTCTCGAGTTTGTCTACGTCGTTGCCGAGGATGTCGAGTGCGGCGCGGAGTTGGCCGGCCTGCAGTTTGTGGTCTTCGCCGAGGACGGTCACGGCGCGGTCGTAGTTGTCGAACTTCCACTCGTGGTGGGCGAGGTCACGCGTCGTGTACAGTGAGGTGTCGTCCGAACGGAGGAACACGAGGTTCTTCTCGAACCCGTAGTCGTCGAGTTCGAGTTGCCACGCGTCTTCCTCGTAGACCGCGTACTCGGTCTCTTTGAGGCGGTCGGCGAGGTCACGGGTGCTCCCGTCGAACATGAAGCGCGTCTCTTTGACGAACTCGTCGAACTCCGCGGGCAGGCGGGCGAGACACTCACGCATGCCGCCGAGCACCTGGTCGACGACTTCTTCGACGCGGGCGTAGGTCTCTTCGTCGCCTGCTTCGATACCCTGGAGAATCGCCGTAATCTCTTCTTCGGCGGCCTCGGCGTCCGCGGCGTCCGCCTCTTCGAGGTAGGTGTTGCCCTTCTGGTAGTATCGGACGAGGTCGTATTCGATGCGGTCGCGGGCGGGTTCGCTGTCGAGGTCCTCCTCGTCGAACGTCTCGTACGCCCACGTGAAGACGGCCATCTGGCGGCCGGCGTCGTTCACGTAGTAGTGACGGTCGACGTCGTTGCCGGCGAAGTCGAGCAGGTTGGCGACGGCGTCACCGATGACGGGGTTGCGGGTTCGGCCGACGTGGACCGGTCCCGTCGGGTTCGCGCTCGTGTGTTCGACGACGACGCTGTCGCCGGTCGATGGAAGCCGACCGAACTCGGTGTCGGCGGCGGCCGAATCGAGCGTGTCGTCGTAGTAGGCGTCGGTCACGTGGAAGTTCACGTACGGGCCTTGCGTATCGACCGCGGCGAGGTAGTCGTACCCTTCGACGGATATCTCTTCGGCGATGTCGGCAGCGACCTTCGGTGGTGCAGCACCGACGACGCCGGCCAGTCGGAACGCGACGCTGGAGGCGAGGGTTGCAGGTACGTCCTCCGGCGGTTCCTCGACCCCGAGGTCGTCGGTGGGGAGGTCGAGCGACGAGAGCGCCGCAGAGAGCGCCGTCTCGACCTCCTCACGGAACTGTCTGAACATGTACGCGGATTCTCGGCAAGCGGCTAAAGGCCTTTCCGAACCGTCCGAGCAGGGTCGTCCCATCGCGTCGCTCTCGACGAGGGACTGTCGACTCAGCGCGCTCTCCCGGCAGTGAGACGGCGGCACACAGAGATACCTTACCAGTTAGGTAGTAGCGGTATACTGTCGGCCATCCTCGTATCTGTCGAGGCAGAACCCCCACTGCCACCACCCCATCATGAACCAATGCAACCACTGTGAAGCGTTCGTATCGAGGAACTTCGTTCGCGTGTTCGGTGACCACGACGGCCAGGTCTACGCGTGCCCGAGTTGTTCGGCGAACGCCGGCATCTCTCAGGTGAGCGCCGAGCGCAGAGCAGCAGAGTCCTAATTCGCCAGTACGACCGGACGACCCCTCCGCGTCGTGCTGCGTCGAACCGGACTGACCGTCACGAAAACAGCACCTGCTCCGCTGTGCTTGGCTCTCCCTGCCCGTCCCTCTCCCCGTTCTTCGGTTCACAGCCCCTGCGCCGAGGAGAGGTCTCGCTCGGCCCCTTCTCGATTCGGTAGACTGACCGACGGACTTACCACCGGTGCCCCGATAGTCACCACGTACGAAGTGTTCGGTGCCTCCGGCTGGATTCATCTCATTTCTGGAATGCATCTCATTTACGATACGCTTATGGGACGCGCGTTCGAACGCTGACGTATGTCAGAATCGGTAGTTGCCGCCACGGTCGGGTACGACGAGTTGGCCACGCTGAAGCTCGTCGCCCTCGACGGTGGCCGCTCCGGCCCAGTCAAAGTCTCCTGTTCGGGTCTCGCAGACAGACTGGGTGTCTCCAATCAGACGGCGTCACGTCGTCTCCAACGTCTCGAAGAGGCCGACTTCGTCGACCGCGAAGTCGTCTCCGACGGGCAGTGGGTCACCATCACCGACGACGGTGAGTCCGCCCTCCGACGCGAGTACGCCGACTACCAGCGAATCTTCGAGACGCCGTCTGTCGTCGTCCTCGACGGCGAAGTGACCGGCGGGATGGGCGAGGGTCGCCACTACATCTCGCTTCCGGGATACATGGAACAGTTCACCGAGCGACTGGGCTACGAACCGTTCCCGGGGACGCTGAACGTCCGTCTCGACGACGACGCGGTCCGTTCTCGTGCGGGCATGTCTGCTCTCGACGCAGTCCCCATCGACGGGTGGGAAGACGACGAGCGAACCTTCGGCCCGGCGACGTGCTACGCCGCCGTCATCGACGTGGACGGCGACACCTACGACCCGGTCCACATCATCGTGCCCGAGCGAACCCACCACGACGAGTCCCAACTGGAGATTATCGCGCCGGACAAACTCCGTGACGTACTGGCCCTCGAAGATGGCGACAGCATCACCGTCCGCGTCGAGGAGGCTGAGTACGAATGAGTCGCTCCGCCGAGAGCGACTACGACAGCGTCGAACGCGTCCTCGACGCGTTCCGTGCGGGCGAACCAGTCCTCATCCACGACTTCGACGACCGAGAAGGCGAGGTCGACCTCGTCTACCCCGCCGGTGCCGTCGCTCCCGCCGACGTCGCCCGCATGCGCAACGACGCCGGTGGCCTCGTCTGCGTCGCACTCCCGGACGACGTGGCCGAGACGCTCTCGTTACCCTTCATGGACGACGTGCTGAGCCACCCCGCCGCGAGTTCGCACGACCTTGGCTACGACTCCCGGTCGTCGTTCTCGTTCACCGTGAACCACCGTGATTCCTTCACTGGTATCACCGACCGGGACCGCGCGATGACTATCTCTCGTCTCGCGCCCGTCGCCGAGTCGACGCGCCTCGGGGAGTACGACGCCGACGACTTCGGGTCCGAGTTCCGCGCACCCGGCCACGTCCACCTGCTCCGCGGCGCGCCGAACCTCCTCGACGACCGGCAGGGCCACACCGAACTCGGATTAGCTCTCGCCGACGAGGCGGACGTCCCGCCCGCCGTCGTCGTCTGTGAGATGCTCGACGACGAGAGCGGTGCGGCACTCCCGAAGGCCACTGCCCGCGACTACGCCACCCGACACGACCTGGCGTTCGTCGACGGCGAGCGACTGGTCGACGCGCTTCGCTGACTCGCCCCGTCTCGGACTCCCGATTTTCTTCAGGCGCCTTCGTCGCGCCACGACCACTCGGGTTCCCACCCGAGCATCTGCTGTGCTTTCTCTGTCGAGACGAGTGACTGGTGTCCCGAGAGGGGTGCCCGAACCTCGGCGTCTGGATACACGTCCTGAGCAATCGCCGCCGACTCGACTGTCGTCGACGTGTCGTCTGCTGCCGCCCAGAACACCTCGTGTCCCTCGAACTCGGCTTCGAGCGCCCGTCGAACGAGTCTCGCGGCGTCCTCCCGCCCGAGGTAGGCGAACAATGTGTTTCGCACGGTGTGGAAGACGCCGTCTTCGCGGAGTCCAGAGAGCGTCCGGTCGCGTTCGGCGAACGTCGCCTGCGCTTCCGCTTCGCTCGGCATCCACGGGAAGCGAAGACTGGCAATCGTCGTCGGTGCGTCGGCACGGCGGGCGAACCCAGTCGCCGTCTCTTCGGCGACGTACTTCCCTAGCCCGTACGGATTAGACGGGGTCGCACGGTGTGTCTCGTCGATAGGGAGCGAGTCGATTCGCGCGGGGTCCGGTTCGAACGACCCGCCGATGGCGCTCATACTCGACGCGATGACGACGCTGTCGATGTCGAGTGCCGCCGCCGCTTCGAGGACGACGTAGGTCGATTGGACGTTGCTCTCGAAGACGCGGTGGCCGGGGTCGTGGTCGGGCGTCGAGATGGTTCCGAGGTGGACGATGGCGTCGGCCTCGACGGACGCGAGCGCTGCGACGAGGTCACCGGCGTCGGTCGTACTCACGCGGACGTCGTTGTCTGCGCGGTCCGACCCACCGCTTCGACTGAGGTTGGTCACCGTGTACCCGTGGGCTTGGAGGTGGTCGACGACAGTTGGGCCGAGCCTTCCCGTTCCGCCCGTGACGGCGACAGATTCGAGTGACATACTACGGAAATACTGACAGGATACCATAGGTGCTCGGGAGACACGGTGGCCGGTTCGTCATGATTTTAGAGGGGGGCCGCCGAAGGGCCTTACATGGGATTTGACGACATGGACGTGTCCACGATTTGGATGAACGGCGAATACGTGGACTGGGACGACGCGCAGATTCACGTCCTCTCGCACGGACTTCACTACGGCACGGGCATCTTCGAGGGCGTTCGCGCCTACGACACCGACCGCGGCCCGGCTATCTTCCGCTGGGAAGAGCACCTCGAACGCCTCTACAACTCCGCGAAGCCGTACAACATGGACATCGGCTACACGCCCGAGGAACTCACCGAGGCGACCATCGAGGTCATCAAGCGCAACGACCTCGACGGGTGTTACATCCGCCCCATCGCCTACTACGGCTACGATTCGCTCGGCGTGAGTCCGCAGGACAACCCGACGGACATCGCCATCGCGGCGTGGCCGTGGGGGACGTACCTCGGCGAAGACGCCCTCGAAAACGGCGTCGACGTGATGGTCTCGTCGTGGCGCAAGCACGCCTCCAGCCAGATTCCGACGAACGCGAAGACGACCGGTCTCTACGTGAACTCTCTCCTCGCTGGCGAGGAGGCCCGCCGCAACGGCTACGTCGAAGCCATCGTCCTGAACAAGGAAGGAAACGTCGCCGAAGGCCCCGGTGAGAACCTCTTCATGGTCCGCGACGGGAAGATTCTCACCCCCGGCCTCTCCCAGAGCATCCTCGACGGTATCACCCGCGACACCGTCATCACGCTCGCCCGCGAGCGTGGCTACGAAGTCGACGACAGCGCCGTCATCAGTCGCGGCGAACTCCACACGGCCGACGAACTGTTCTTCACCGGCAGCGCCGCAGAAGTCACGCCCATCCGGAAGGTGGACAACGTCGTCATCGGCGAGGGGACGCGCGGCCCAGTCACCGAAGAACTCCAGACCGCCTTCTTCGACCTCGTGGAGCGTCGCACCGACGACCACGAAGAGTGGTTCACCTACGTCGACGAACAGTAGACCGAGAAAACACCCATCTTTTGCGGACGCGACGACGCCGAGTGACTACTCGTTGGCGACCGTACTGTCTGTCGATTCTCCGGAGACGGTGACTTCTTTGGACGTCTCTCCCGTCGACTCTTCGGTCACTTCGATGCTGTACTCGTTGATGTGGTCCTGCTCTGCGAACCCGGCCGAGAGGACGCGCGTGAGCGCTTCTTCGACACGCTCGCCCGTCTCTTCGATGTCGTCGGGGTCGACTTCCATCACGAACCCAGTGGTGATGTTCGGCGCAGTCGGCATGAAGACGATTTCCTTGCCGTCTGCTGTTTTCTTCCCCGTCTTGAACGCGGTCATCCGGATGCCCGGCCACGTCTCTAGACGGACCGGTTTCTGGAGGTCTTCGGTACCAGTGAGTGCGGTTTCGACGGCGAGTTTAGAAGCGTTGTAGACGATTCGGACGAGTGGGACTTTGTTCATCATCGTGTCGAGTCCGGATTCGAGCAACCGGCCGACAGTCGTCCGCATCAGGTAGCCCACCGAGAGGACGAGCATCAAGAACACGATGATGGCGATGAAGAAGCCGTAGGGTGGTTGGATGTTCTCGATTATCGGGAGCTTGACGATACTATTGTACAAGATAGACAGGACGTACAGGATGACGAGAAGCGGAACGAGGACCACGAGTCCGCTTGCGAAGTCACGTCTCCACGAGGACATTGATACGCGAAGTGTGAACCTGCGGGCTTAAGGGGATTTCTAGTACGGTTCGTACTGCCGATACTCGGTGTAACACTCCAGAAACTGCCCACCGAGACGAAAAACCGACGCTCTCAGATACCGACGACTGCTCGCAGGGCGAAGAGCGCGTTCTCCTTACGCTCGCGCACGCGACGGTAGAAGTACTGGAACCACTTGCCGCCATACGGCGCGTACTGCCAGACGCGCACACCTTCGGCGGCGAGTTCGCGCTGTGCGTCCTCGCGCACGCCCATGAGCATCTGCACCTCGTAGTCTCGGTCGTACTCGGCGGCGAGTTCGCGCGCGGCGGCTATCATCTTCGGGTCGTGACTGCCGACGGCGATGCCACCGACGTACTCGTCGAAGAGGAACTCGAGCAGGTCTGTGTACACCTCGTCCACCTTCGACTTCTTCTTGTGTGCGATAGCCGCTGGTTCGTCGTACGCGCCCTTCACGAGTCGAATCTTCCCGGGAACGTCCGCCAGGCGCTCCAAGTCGTCGGGCGTGCGTTTCAGGTTCGCCTGCACGCACAGGCCCATGCCGCCGTCGAACTCGCGGGCGAGTTCCTCGAAGGCGTCGAGCGTCACGTCCGTCGTCTCGTGGTCTTCCATGTCGCACCAGAGGAACACGTCGTGTTCGTCTGCCGCCTCGGCGATGCGACGGTAGTTCTCTTCGAACACCTCGTCGCCCACGTCGAGGCCGATTTGGGAGGGCTTGACCGAGACGCAGGCGTCGAGTCCCGTCGAGGCGATGTCTTCGACTAACTCGACGTACACGTCTGCGTCCTCGTCGGCGGGTCCGCGTTCGTCGTAGTGTTCGCCGAGCAAATTCAGGATGACCGCCACGTCGTCGTCGTTCATCTGTCGCGCGTGGTCGAGCGCTTCCGCCGCGGACTCACCCGCGACGAACTTGCTCGCGATGGGCGGAATCATATCGAAAGATAACGACCGTCTGGTAATCAGACTTCTCATCCGCTGTCTCCGCTAATCGCGTGACATCGACGCCACTGGTTCGAACAAACCGTCGGAACTTACATTCCTCCCGTTTGACGTACCGGTATGGCCGTCTCTCTCGCTGCACTCGTCGTCACCGCCTTCTGGGTGATGTTGCCTGCGTACGTTCCGAACAACGCCGCCGTCCTCGCCGGGGGAGGACGCCCCATCGACGGTGGCCGGACGTGGGATGGACGGCGCATCCTCGGCGATGGAAAGACGTGGCGTGGGACTGCCGCTGGGACGCTCGCGGGGATGGTGCTCGCCGTCGTCCTCAACGTCCTCGAACCGAGTGTGTCTGGACTCGTCGGAATCGACCTGCCGACGTTCCCGCTCGCCGCCGGATTCGGCCTCGCACTCGGCGCGATGCTCGGTGACATCGGCGCGTCGTTCCTGAAGCGACGCTCGGGTCGCGAACGCGGTGCCGCCTTCCCCGGCCTCGACCAACTCGACTTCGTCGTCGGCGCACTCGTTTTCGCGTTCGTCGCCGCGCCCGCGTGGTTTACGGCGACGTTCACGCTCCCTGTCCTCGTCGTCGTCCTCGTGATGACGCCGATTCTCCACGTCGTCACCAACGTCGGGGCGTATCTGCTCGGGCTGAAGAACGAGCCCTGGTGACCGGCACCCCACCTTTCTTTTCGGGGGTCATCGGCGACGGCTCCGCCGCCGCCTCAAACCCCCGGAAGAAAGCTGGACCAAAGAAGAGCCGCAAGAACTCGCTTCGCTCGTCTTGCGGTACAGTGTCGGTGTCTTCTCTCCCAACGTCTCGAACCGACACACCGACAATGCTCGGTTGTGTCACGTCGACTATACGATGAGTCTACTCTTGGAACTCTTGGGGTCCATCTTCAGCGGTGCCATCGAAATCTTCGTCCTCGACGAGGCGCTGGACCCGAAGACAGCAAAACGCAAACTGTGGGTGGCTCGACTCGCCGTGGCGAGTATCGTCGTCGTCTCCGCGGCCGTGGTCTGGACGGTTACCTCGCCCCTGCGGTGGGTCGGTGCGGTCGTTGGCCTCCTCGCAGTCGTCTACGGGGTGTCCACAGAACTCCGGTACCGATGACCCGCGCGTGCGTCTCCGCCCACCCGAACCGTCCCGCTTAAGCGCCTCTGTGATACCTCTCGAAACAAGATGGCGAACTCAGAACTCATCGCGGCGCTTCGCGACGCCGACGCAGTGCAGTTCGGCGAATTCGAACTCTCCCACGGCGGCACATCCAACTACTACGTCGACAAGTACCTCTTCGAGACGGACCCCCGGTGTCTGAAACTCATCGCCGAGGCGTTCGCCGAAGTCGTCGCAGACGACGACAAACTCGCTGGCGTCGCCCTCGGTGCAGTCCCCCTCGTGGCCGCGACGGCGGTCGAGACGGGCAAGCCCTACGTCATCGCCCGCAAGAAGGCCAAAGAGTACGGCACGGCCAAGCGCATCGAAGGCGCACTGGAAGAAGGCGAACACGTCGTCGTCCTCGAAGACATCGCGACGACTGGTCAGAGCGCCGTCGACGCCGTCGAAGCACTCCGTGAGGCTGGCGCTGTCGTCGACCGCGTCGTCGTCGTCGTCGACCGCCAAGAGGGTGCAAAAGAACTGCTCGCCGACCACGATATCGAACTGCAGTCGCTCCTCACCGCCGAGGACTTACTCGCCGACGCCGACAGCTAAGCACGTTCGTGTTCATACACGCCTGTGACTAATTCACGGACAGACCACAATCGAAGTATTCATTTTTGTGCAAGCGCGAACGCGAAGGCATGAACAGAGCAGAGAAGGCCGCACTCCAGTTACAGGCGGTCTCCGTCCTCCGGATGCTCAAAGAGACCCGGACGTACGACGAACTCGCCGAGTTGACTGGGCTGCCGGCCGGCGACCTCAATCGCTACGTCAACGGGCACGTCTTGCCCGGTGTCGAACGCGCCCGTGAGGTCGTCGAAGGTGTCGGACGCGACGCACTCGCAGACGAACTCGAGGCCCGCGTCCGCTTCGACGACGAAGGATACGTCGACAACTCGGACGTCGTCTTCGACCAATCGTTCCTCGACCTGGTCGCTCCCGTCGCGGCGAACACGCTCGGATTCGAGCGCCCTGACGTGGTCTTGACCGCCGCGACTGACGGCATCACGCTCGGTGCCGCGATGGCGAGTTACTTCGGTGCGCGTCTCGCGTACGCGAAGAAGTCGAAAGAGACCGCCGTCGAGGACTTCATCGAGTCCCGCCAGCGCCTCGCCTCCGGTATCGAACTGACGTACTACCTCCCCGCCAGCGCCATCGACGCCGGTGAACGCGTCCTCGTCGTGGACGACCTCATCCGCTCCGGCGAGACGCAGGAACTCCTCTTAGATATCGCCCTGCAAGCCGATGCGAACATCGCTGGTGTCTTCGCTCTCATCGCCGTCGGCGACGAAGGAACCAACCGCGCCCGCGAACTCACGGACGCGCCGGTCGGCGCACTCAGTCTCTTCGAGTAACGGCGCCACACCCCACACAGCCGGGGATTTCAGTATCCTTTTCACCCAGTTTCGCATCGACCCGACGGGTTACGATATGGATTGGATGCAGCACGTAGACGAGAGCGTCGGCCTCGCCGACGTGGCCGACTCCCTCGGGTCGTACTTCGACTTCGAGGCGCACGACACGACGCTTCGGACCGAAGTGCTGGCGGGTCTCACGACGTTCTTGACGATGTCCTACATCGTCGTCGCCAACCCCGCCATCCTCGCGGGTGTCGCAGGCGCGAAACCGGGTATCGTGCTTCCGGGCTACGAGGTAGGAACGGTCCAGCAGATGCTGGCCGTCGTCACCATCCTCTCGGCCGCAATCGGGACGCTCGTCATGGCACTCTACGCGAAGCGACCCTTCGCACAGGCACCGGGAATGGGTATCAACGCGGTGTTCGCCTTCACCGCAGTGGGTGCGCTCGGCATCCCGTGGCAGACGGCCCTCGCCGCCGTCTTCGTCGAGGGCGTGCTCTTCGTCGCGCTCACCGCACTCGGCGCACGGAAGTATATCCTCCGACTCTTTCCCGAACCGGTCAAACTCTCCGTCGGGACCGGTCTGGGCCTCTTCTTGGCTATCATCGGACTCCAAGAGATGCGTGTCGTCGTCGACGACCCGGCGACGCTCGTCGGTCTCGGTAACGTCGCCTCTGACCCGATTGCCATCCTCTCGGTCGTCGGCCTGTTCCTCACGTTCGGTCTCTACGCCCGTGGAACCCGCGGTGCAATCGTCCTCGGCATCCTCGGAACGACGGCGCTCGGATGGGCCGTGACGCAACTCGGTCTCGTCGGAGTCGACGCAGGACTCGTCGTCGCCGCCGCGACAACCTCTGTCTCGCTCCCTGTCGTAGGGGCGTTCGACCTCGTCGTCCCCGGTGCTGCCGCGGGCGCGACGTACGATATCTCCCCGATTGCCGGGTCGTTCGTCGGGGGATTCTCGCGTATCGACCCCGTCTCGTTCGCCCTCGTCGTCTTCGTCCTGTTCTTCGTGGACTTCTTCAACACGGCGGGTGCGCTGACCGGCGTCGGACAGGCCGCCGGGTTCCTCGACGAGGACGGTGACCTGCCCGAGGTGGAGAGACCACTCATGGCGGACGCCGTGGCGACGACTGCCGGCGGTGCACTCGGAACCTCACCCGTGACGACCTACATCGAGTCGGCGACTGGTGTGCAAGAAGGCGGTCGAACCGGGATGACCGCGCTCGTCGTCGCACTCTTGTTCCTCGTGGCGATTCCACTCGTCCCACTCGTGGCGGCGATTCCACTCTTCGCCTCGCACATCGCCGTCGTCGTCATCGGCGTCGTGATGCTCCAGAACGTGGTCGACATCGACTTCGACGACACCGCGTCGCTCGTCCCGGCGGGCCTCACCATGCTCGTGATGCCGTTTACGTACTCTATCGCCTACGGCATCGCGGCGGGCATCGTCTCGTACCCGCTCGTGAAGGTCGCCGTCGGCGACGCCGAAGACCTCCGACCCGGCCACTGGGCCCTCGCGGCGGCGTTCGTCGCCTACTTCGTCGTCCGGTCCGGTGGGCTCTCGTGATACTGCACTAACAAGACAGTGATTTTTCCGGGACTTTCTTTCCCGTAAGTAGTCACGGGCGTGTTGGTAGGGCCTCTGAATGCCTCGGTTTAATCCACGAACGTGTATACTTTTCCTCTGGAGATGGTAATGCTTATGTGTGCAATCGTGGGTATGCTTAGTCGTGCATCATGGGGCTCTCTGAAACCCTCGCAAATTACTTCGACGTGCATAAACACGGGTCCTCGGTCGGGACCGAAATCATCGCCGGCATCACGACGTTCCTGACGATGTCCTACATCGTCGTCGTCAACCCTGCCATCATGACGGGCATCCCGGACGCGAAACCGGGCGTCATCATCTCCGGATTCGGTCCGGGGCAGGTCCAGTCGATGCTCGCGGTCGTAACCATCCTCGCCGCCGTCGTCGCCACACTGGTGATGGCGTTCTACGCCAATCGACCGTTCGCGCAAGCGCCCGGTCTCGGGCTGAACGCCTTCTTCGCGTTCACCGTCGTCGGTGCGCTCGGCGTCTCGTGGCAGACGGCACTCGCCGCCGTCTTCGTCGAGGGTCTCGTCTTCATCGCCCTCACCGCCGTCGGCGCGCGTGAAGCCATCATCAAGATATTCCCGCAACCGGTCAAGATGGCTGTCGGAACCGGTATCGGCCTGTTCTTGACCATCATCGGCCTGCAGGCGATGGGCATCGTCGTCAACGACCCGGCGACCCTGCTCACGCTCGGTAACCTCGCGTCCAACCCGGTCGCAATCGTCTCTATCGTCGGCCTGTTCCTCACCTTCGGCCTCTACGCCGCGGGCATCCCCGGGTCGATTATCATCGGCATCGCCGGCACCTCGATTCTCGGGTGGGCGCTCACCACGTTCGGTATCGTCTCTCCCGAGGCCGGTCTCGTCGCTGGCTCTTCGGCCGCAACCTACGATATCACGCCCCTCGCCGGTGCGTTCATCTCCGGCTTTGGCGGCATCGAGGCGTTCAGTTTCGCCCTCATCGTCTTCACGTTCTTCTTCGTGGACTTCTTCGACACTGCTGGCACCCTCGTCGGTGTCGGGCAGGCCGCTGACTTCCTCGACGAAGACGGCAACCTCCCCGACATCGACAAGCCGCTCATGGCCGACGCAATCGGGACCACCGCGGGTGCCGTGCTCGGTACCTCGACGGTCACGACGTACATCGAGTCCGCGACGGGCGTCGAAGAGGGCGGCCGCACCGGCCTGACGGCACTCGTCGTCGCAGCACTCTTCCTCGCGTCGCTCGCGCTCATCCCCCTCGCAACCGCGGTTCCCCTCTACGCGTCGCACATCGCGCTCGTCGTCATCGGCGTCGTGATGCTCCGCAACGTCGTCGACATCGAGTGGGACAACCTCTCGCACACGATTCCGGCCGGCATGACCATCCTCATCATGCCGTTCACGTACTCCATCGCCTACGGCATCGCGGCGGGCATCGTCTCGTACCCGCTCGTGAAGGTCGCCTCCGGTGAGTACGACGACATCAGTGCGGGCCAGTGGGCCCTCGCCGTCGCGTTCTTCGTCTACTTCGTCGTCCGGACCTCCGGAATGCTGCAAGCGCAGGTCTGAGGCGGCGACCGCTCGCGGTCGTTCGGTTCGACCGCTTCGACGTCTCTCCTCGTTGCATCGCCGACACACATCTCCGTCGCCCTTTTCATTTCGGCTTCCATACCAACGGGTGATGTCGAATCTCATCCTCTACGAGGTATCGGGCTGTCCGTTCTGTATCAAAGTCAGAAACAAACTCGCCGAACTCGACTTGGAGTACGAGTCGCGGATGGTCCCCCGCGCACACCCCGAGCGAACCGAAGTCCAAGAGATTAGCGGCCAGACTGGCGTTCCCGTCCTCGTCGACGAGGAAAACGGTGTCGAGGGGATGCCCGAGAGCAGCGATATCGTCCAGTACCTCGAAGAGACCTACGGGTCGGCAGCGTAACCTCGCCCGAACGACGTGCGGCCCAGTGGTGCCGCACGTCCCGCCACGAACGACGCTCCCCGCTCCGCTGTTCGACGCACCTACGCTTTTCTGCGGTGCGCCGTCTCGTAACCCGCCCGAAGCGCGTCAGTGAGTTCACGAACCCGATTCGGCTCGATGTCGACTGTCACCCACGACCCGACGAGTCGGCCGTTCGCCTCGAACGGGAGGATTCGATGGTGTTCTGCGACGGCGACACGGGCCTCGTCTGGGAGCGACGTGAACGATAGCCCCTGTTCTGACACCACGGCGAACAGCGTTCCGTTCGCCCGAAACGACGGTTTTCCGAACATCGTCGTCCGCTCCACGTCCGGCCACGACCCGACGACTCGCAGGACTGCTGCTGCGAGCGACTCCACTTCTGCCCGCGACGCCTCTCTCGACTTCGCCATACCAGTGGCTACGTCGGGACTCACGATAATTCTGCGCGCCGAGGGTCGTCGTGTCCGACGGGAAGCGTCGCGTGCGACACCCGGTAGTCAGATTTCGGCCGGGTCGCGGGCGCGTTCGCGAATCAGGTCGCGAATCTCGTCGGGGTCGTTGATGTCGGCGAGTTCCTCGCAGCTGACGATGCCGGTTCCATCGACCGACTCGCGCTTTTGATTCTCTTCGACGAAGTACACAGAGCGCGTGCGCGTAATTTCACCCAGTGACGACATAATCTGTGCGCGCTTTTCGGCACTCCGGGTGAACGGCGAGTGGCCGGTGAGGACGTTCGTCTTCTTGCGCCGTCCGGCGTCTTCGCTCACGGCTTTGAACGGTGCGCGGGACGTCGGGTGGACGGTAAAGCCCGCCTGCGTGAGGACCGAGACGACGTGTTCGTCGTCGGGGTCTGCTGCTGGGTCGTCCGGCGTCGGTTGGGCGTCGCGCACGTCTTCGGCACCTTCGAGTACGTCGACCGGGTTCGAGAAGGGTCGGTCGAACAACTCTTCGAGTTGAATCGCGACTTCGATACTCGCGTTCATCCCGCTTTCGTACTTCGAGACGGTCCGGCGAGAGACCCCGAGTTCGGTCGCGAGGCGGCCGAGACTCCAGCCACGTTCTTTGCGTTCCTCGGCGAGGATGTCGCCGTCGATGCTCACGTAGAGGCCACCGGGCGCGGCGTAGATGAGCGGTGGGACGCCCTCGACGAACATATCCATCGCGGAGTCGGGGTTCAACACCGGCACGCCGTGACGGAAGTAGACGACGCCGGGTTTGAGGTCCTCGTCGCGGGTGCGAAGGCCGACGACGAGGGGCGTCGCGTCGAGGTACGACCCGAGTCGGCGCATCTCTGCGCCGGTCACGCCGTCGAACGCGTCGACGTTCCCCAGTATCTTGAGGAGCAACAGGTCCTCACCCCTCCGGGCGGCGAGGTCGAAGCTCTTCGGCCGGATGGCGATACGGTCGCTCACGACGAAGCCCGCGTCTTGGAGCATCGCGGCGACGTTACCAACCAGCGCTGACCGGGACATAGGGGGCAATAAGTGATTCGGCCCATAAAGCGTTTTCCCCGGATATCGCCGCCCTCGCGGACTCGTCTCCCTTCCTTCGGGCGTGTTTATATAGTCGCCATCGACCCGAAAGGCGTTACTTCACCCTTCGGCTATCTCCGGCGATGACGGTCATCGGCCTCGACGACACCGACTCCCGTACCCTCGGGATGTGTACGACCTACCTCGCGACGCTCGTCGCCGAGAGTATCGAGGCATACGGTGGGACCGTCGAACGACGACTCCTCGTCCGGTTGAACCCCGCTGTGGAGCACAAGACGCGCGGAAACGCCGCATTGGCTATCCACACCGACCTCCCGGCGGGGACGGCGTTCGACCTGGCCAGCGCCGAACTCGACCGATGGGCGATTACCGAAGACGACCGAACCAGTCCGGGCCTCGTCGTCGCACCGGGGTCGCCCGACACCGTCTCGACTGCCGTGGCCGACTTCGCCCGCGACGCAGTCCGCGACTTCCACGACGTAGACGACGCAGAAACGCTGGCCGAACGGTCGGGGTTCCTGAGCGAAGGGTGGCACGGTGGTCGTGGCCGAATCGGCGCACTCGCCGCCGTCGGCGCGTGGGCGGCCTTCGACGAGTGGACGTACGAACACATCTCCTACCGGGAGTTCCACCGCTGTGGAACCCCCCGCGACGTGGATATCGACTCTGTCTTCGAGGCGGCCGATTCCGCGTATCCGGATGCGTGGGACACCGTCGACCACGGCGAGGGAGAAGCAGTCTGCGTTCCCAACGCCCCCGGTCCGATTCTCCACGGTATCCGTGGCGACGACCCGGACGTGGTTCGCGAGGTTGCCGAGGGAATCGAGTCCGAACCCGTCGACCGGTCGGCGACGTTCCTCACGAATCAAGGGAGCGACGCGCACTTGCGCGAGGGGGCGCTCTCGACGCTCCAAGACGGGCGGGCGTATCGGACGACAGGAACTGTCGCCTCGGCCCCTGAAACCCGGACGGGTGGCCACGTCTTCTTCGACCTCGAAGCAGACGACTCGGAAGTCACGATGGCCGCGTTCGAACCGACGAAACGCTTCCGGAATCGAGTTCGGTCCCTCCGCGTCGGTGACCGCCTCACCGTCTGCGGCGAGGTAACGGAGGGAACGCTCAAACTGGAGAAGTTCGCGGTCCGTGACCTCGTCCGGACGGAACCAGCGACTCCCGTCTGCCCCGACTGTGGTCGCACGATGAAGAGCGCCGGTCGCAACCAGGGCTATCGCTGTCGCGAGTGCGGCACCGACGCACCCGGAAAGGTCGAGCGTCCGGTCGACCGTGACCTCGAACCCGGGTGGTACGAAGTGCCGCCGTGTGCGCGACGGCACATCGCGAAACCGCTCGTTCGCGGTGGGTTCGACGCACCGACGCACCCCGAGCGCTGAGGGCGCACACGCGGTCGGTTCACGAGTCAGGAGACCCGCACCTCACGCTTGCACGACCAGAATATTGGTGTTCTCACGACGGTCCACGAACGAACTTCCAGCGGGTGGTTTCACGTCGACGACGAGTGTGCCGTCTTCGCGATTGGCAGCGAGGTCAGGTTCGAGCGAAATCGTCGCCGTCCCACCGTCGTCTGTCTTCGCTCTCGGGATACCCTCTCCGTCGAGTTCGGCGGTGCCGGATTTCACGATGACTGTCGCTCCTTCGACTGGGTTGCCCTCGTGGTCGACGACGGTGAACGTCAGGTCCCGTTCGCCCGGTTCGATAACGTCGGGTGACGGTTTCACGTCGAGTTCTGAGGTGGCGAGGCCCTGCACGCCAGAGAGCATGTTGAGCATGACGCTCATGCTGGCGACGCCGACGACGAGTGCGACGACGAGACGAACTGGCAGACCTTCGATGGCGCGGGTATCCGAGCGGAACATTTCGAGCATAGCCCGTCTGGCCGCGTGTTCGTATATAAACGCTTGCCCGGAGGTTCAAGTCCGATTCCGCGCCCATCTGTCGCTATGCACGTCATCGGTCGCACCACTGATTCGGACGAACCAACGGGTCCAGTCTGTCGGTTTGGGTCCTACCGCGCACGCGACGGAAGTGATGGCGCTCCCGTCGAACTCGACGTCGACCACCCGCACGCGGCTATCGTCGTCGGCAAACGCGGGAGTGGAAAGTCACACACACTCGGCGTCGTCGCCGAAGGAGTGGCCCGCGCCGACGGCGCCGCACCAGTCGTCGTAGACCCGATGGGCGTCTTTGCAGGACTCGAAGATGCACCTATCGGGGCGACGGTCCACCGCTCACCGTCGGTTCGTGCCGACGCACTCCCACCGAGTGCGTGGCCCGACCTTCTCGGCCTCGACCCGACGGGGCCAGTGGGGTCGCTCGTCTGGCAACTCGCCGCAAGCAACGACTCCCTCGCGGGGATGCGCGACGCAGTGGTGGACGCCGACGCGTCGGAAGCAACGAGACGTGCGGCGACGAACCATCTCTCGCTCGCCGATTCGTGGGACGTGTTCGGCCCCGACGGACTGGACCCGACGGACCTCTGTGGCCCCGAACCAGATGTCCTCGACCTCTCGGAGATGGATTCAGTCCCTGCGAGTGCCGTGGTCCGAGTCGTCGCTCGTGGACTGTACGACGCCCGTATCACGACGTCTGTCGGTCGGATTCCGTGGTTGCTGGTGGACGAAGCCCACGCGTTCGTCGGGAACACCGCCGAACCTGCACTTCGGACACTTCTCACGCGCGGGCGCGCACCGGGCGTGGGCATCGTGCTGGCGACCCAGCGCCCTTCCGCGCTCCCCGACGTGGCACTCTCGCAGGCCGACCTTCGGATCGTCCACCGACTCACTGCCGGTCCGGACGTGTCGGCGATGGCCGCCGCCGACCCGACGTACTTCGACGAGTCGTTGGCGTCTCGACTCCCCACCGAGCGCGGGTGTGCACTCGTCGTCGACGACACCACGGAGTCGATTCACGACGTTCGCGTGCGCCCGCGAGAGACGACAGACGGTGGTGCAAGCCCGACGGCAGCCTCGTCGCGCGTCGCTTCCGAAACCATAGAGTAACCCCTCCGGGTGAGAGACGGTATGGACCGTTCCGAACTGGCGTTGGTCGCCGCCGGTGGCTTTCTCGGGGCGACGCTCCGCTACCTCGTCGCCGTCGCCATCCCCGGAACCGGCGGAACACTCGTCGTGAACGTCCTCGGGAGTTTCGCCCTCGGGACGTTCGTCACCACCGTCTCCTCCCGCCGTGTGCAGTTGCTCTTCGGGACGGGCCTCCTCTCGTCGTTTACCACCTACAGCACCTTCGCCGTCCAGACCGCCGGTCTCACGATGACGGGCGGACTGCTCAACGTCGGTGCGAACTACGTCCTCGGATTTAGCGCCGCAGCGCTGGGTCTCTTCGTCGGGGGGAAGAAACTGTGACTCTCTCGGGTACGTCCGTGGTACTCGTCGGGGTCGGCGGCATGCTCGGTGCACTCTCCCGGCACATCGTCGACCAGCGAATCGTCGGCAAATGGAGCACCTTCACCGTCAACGTCCTCGGGAGTATCGCACTCGGGTTCGTCGTGACCGCCTCGGTCGGTGACGCGACAGCGACGCTCGCCGGGACTGGATTCTGCGGCGCATTTACCACGTTTTCGTCGTTCGCCGTCGGTGTCGCCGAACTCCTCGACGTCGGCGACTACCGGACGGCGGCGCGATATGCGTTCGGCACGTTGCTGGCAGCGTTGGTTGGAGTGGCTATCGGTGGGGCGATTGGTGGGATTGTTGGGTGAGTCCGTCGCTGTTCGAATCCGTCTCTCTGACGCTGTCGAACCCCCCGGAACTGATGGCTGTGGCGTGTGAACAGAGCTGGAGATACAGCATATTCATGACGACTGGCTGAGGAGTAGCGGGGCATGGCTGAGCAGTCTGAAACGGACGACGAAGCGGAGTGGTGGAATGGGGTGTACGAGAGTGAAGCCGTTCCCCCGTGGGACATCGGACGACCACAACCAGCACTCGTCGATGCTATCGAGAGCTATGGGTTGTCCGAACCGTTCCTCGACGTTGGGTGTGGTACCGGGACACACGCACTCTGGGCTACAGAACGAGGATACATGGCCCTCGGCATCGATTTCTCCGAAAGGGGTGTCGAGGTGGCACGAGAGAAGGCCAGAGAGCGCGGGTTGGACACCGAGTTCCGAGTTTCAGATGCGTTGAACCTCCCTGACGACGTCGGACCGTTCGAGACGGTGGTGGATAGCGGACTCTTCCACGCGTTCGAGACAGACCAACGGGAAACGTACGCTCGCCAACTCGCTGCTGTCGTCTCTCCGGGTGGACTCCTTTTTCTCGTCGGCTTTGCCGAGGGTGCGACCGAGGACGCAGGGCCGAATCCGCTCGCCCCCGACGACATCCACGCGGCGTTCGGGAACGAGTGGACGGTCCACGAGATACAAGAGACCGTGTTCGAGACACGAGTGCGACCCGAACCGGGACTCTGCGCCGTCGTCGAGCGGGTGTGAGTGAACGAACGGGTGCGACGGGAGTGCCGCGAGCGGAGCGAGTGGCACGTCGGCGAGACGGGGTCTCGCCGGGATTTGAACCCCAGTCGCTCTGCTCGCTGACGCTCGCGTCGCTCCTCGATTCAAATCCCGCCTGTCACCGCTTACAGATTCCAACCGGTCCGCGCCGAGACGAGACTCGGCGCTCGGAGGTTGGAAATTAGAGA